>NZ_JBGQKW010000016.1:0-42162 GCF_041499725.1 Sulfuricaulis sp. | reverse complement strand
TGTTGGCCGAGCGACCTGATCGTGAAGCCGCCGCCGATGAATATGCGCGGCGGCTGCCTGAACGTCTGGATCTCATTATTCTCGGGGTTGGCGAGGACGGTCATACCGTCTCGCTGTTCCCGGGTTCGTCCGCGCTGAAAGAACGTGTCCGCAAGGTGGTGGCCGTCGTGGGGCCCAAGGCGCCGCTCCAGCGGCTGACCGTCACGCCACCGGTTATTGTGGTGGCGGTTAACAAAATCGTTCTGGTCAGCGGAGCGGGGAAAGCCGGGGCGGTGGCGCAGGCATTGGAAGGTCCGCAAAATCTGGATGCATGCCCGGCGCAGCTGGCGCGTGACGGTATTTGGATCATGGACCGCGCCGCCGCTTCCGGCCTGCGCCACCAGCCACCCCGCTAACCCCAAGCCGCATAACGGTTAGCGCCTGGACGTAAACGTCGCGTGATACTGTTGCAGCAGCTCCGCCGTCAGCAGAAACACGCTTTCGTCCCCCGCGGACGTGGTAAGCCAGGTGAATGGCACCGCGGGGAATTTTTCCTGCAAGCGTTCGGCGCTGTTGCCGACTTCGGCCACGAGGATGCCGCCGGGATTCAGGTGCGATGGCGCTTCGGCGAGAATACGGGTGACGGCATCCAGCCCCTGCGCACCCGAGGCCAGCGCCAGCGCCGGTTCATGGCGGTATTCCGGCGGCAATGTTGCCATTTCGACCTGCGCCACGTACGGCGGGTTGGTGACGATTAGATCGTAGCGTTCGTCCTTCAGCTCGCTGAACAGATCGGAGCGCACCAGCCGCACGCGTTCGCCGAGTCCGTGGTGCTCCACATTGATGCGCGCCACCGCCAGTGCCGCCTCCGATATATCCGCCGCATCCACCGATGCCTCGGGAAACGCATAGGCGCAAGCGATGGCCATGCAACCGCTGCCGGTGCACAGATCGAGAACCCGTCGCGCGCGTGTGGGGTCGATCCAGGGCTGAAATCGCTCGGCGATGAATTCCGCCGTGAGCGAGCGCGGCACGAGCACGCGCTCATCGACGTAGAATTTCAATCCGGCGAACCAGGCCTCTTTCAGCAGGTAGGCGAGCGGTTGACGGGTGCGAATACGTGAATCGACGAGCGCGCGTATCGTGTCCTGCTGTGGCGGCGTGGGCTCGTCTTCCCGATGTTCTTCGAGTTCATGCGGCGTGAGTTTCAGCGCGCTGCCCACCAGCCACGCGGCTTCGTCAAGGGAGTTGTCCGTGCCGTGACCGAAGTAGAGTCCGGCTCCGGCAAAACGCCGTTCCGTCCAGCCGATGAAGTCGGCGACCGTGCGGGGCGGGGCGGTCAAAGCGGGTTACTTATTGAGCTGGTCGAGATCGGCCTGGACCATGGCCGCCGAACGCATGAATGCGGCTGATTCCTCCGGGGTGAGGGGCAGTTCGATCACCTGCTCCACGCCGTTCTCGCCAAAAACGACGGGTACGCCCATGCCGATGTCATGCAGTCCGTACTCGCCCTGCAGCACCGCCACGCCGGGAAGGATGTGGCGGCGATTGTGGCTGATGGAGTCCACCATGGCGGCGATGGCGGCCGCCGGGGCATCGTAGGCGCTCGCAGTTTTGCGCAGCGAAAGAATTTCGGCGCCGCCGCCGCGCGTGCGTTCGACGATTTTCTGAATTTGTTCCTTTGTCAGGAAGTGTTCGATCGGAATGCCGTTGATGCATGTGAAACGCGTCATTGGCACCATGGTGTCGCCATGGCCGCCGAGCACCATGGCGGTGATGTCTCTCACGGAGAACCCGGTTTCCATGGCCACGAAGCTGGCCATACGCGCCGAGTCGAGCACGCCGGCCATGCCGAAAACACGGTGGCGCGGCCAGCCGGTGCGCTTCCAGGCCGCGTAGGTCAGCACGTCAACCGGGTTTGAGACCACCAGCAACATGGCATTGGGCGCGGTCTTGAGCAACATGTCCACGATTTCGTTGACCACCGCCAAATTGGTGTCGAGCACGTCGGAGCGCGACATGCCGGGTTTTCGTGGGATGCCGGCGGTGATTATCACCAGCTCCGAGCCGGCCATCGCATGGAGGTCGGTCGTGCCGGCGAGCGTGGTGTCGAAATGGAAAATCGGTGCCGATTCCTGGATGTCGAGTGCCGTTCCTTGCGCTACGCCTTCCTTGATGTCGATCAGCACCACCTCGCGGCACAGTTCGGCCTTGGCGAGATTGTGCGCAGCGGATTCGCCGACGCGCCCGGCGCCAACGATGGTGATTTTATTCATGGGCTGTCTCTTTTAGTTCTGGTTCAAGAGTCAGTATAGCCAGATAAATTCCCGGTCCGGCGCGCGGAAACGGTCACGCCGCCGGTTTCGGGTAATGCGCGGGATAGGCTGCGCGCGCCACGCCGGAATCGATGGCCGCGCGCGCCACCGCCGGCGGCACGGTATGGATCAGGCGCGGGTCGAGCGGCTTGGGGATGATGTAGTCGGGGCCGAATGCCAGCTGCGTGAGGCCATAGGCGCGCAGCATCTCCGCCGGCACCGGCTCGTGGGCGAGCTGGGCGAGCGCGCGCACGGCCGCGATCAGCATGGCGCGCGAGACGGAGTTGGCGTGCACGTCGAGCGCGCCGCGGAAGATGTAGGGAAAGCCGAGTACGTTGTTGACCTGGTTCGGATAATCCGAGCGCCCCGAGGCCATGATAAGGTCGGTGCGCGCCGCGTGTGCGATCTCGGGACGGATCTCCGGGTCGGGGTTGGCCAGCGCGAACACCACGGGTTTGGCGGCCATGGATTTTACCATCTCCGGTGACACGGTGTTCGCCGCCGACACACCGATAAAGACATCCGCGCCGCGCATGGCATCCGCGAGCGTGCGCTTGTCCGTGGCCTGGGCGTAGCGGCGCTTGTAGATATTGATGTCCGGGCGGCCGGGATGGATCACGCCCTTGCTGTCGAGCAGCAGAATGTGGTCACGCCTGGCGCCAAGGGCGATGAGCAATTGAATGGTCGCGAGCCCCGCGGCCCCCGCCCCGAGCAGCACGATATGTGCCCCGGATAATTTCTTGCCCTGGAGTTCGAGGGCGTTCAGCAGTCCCGCGCAGATGATCACGGCCGTGCCGTGCTGGTCGTCGTGAAACACCGGGATGTCGAGGCGCGCGCGCAGTATCTCCTCGATCGCGAAACAATCCGGTGCGGCGATGTCCTCGAGATTGATAGCGCCGAAGGTCGGCGCGATGTTGGCCACGGTGTCGATGAAAGCGTCGCGATCCGGGGCGTCGACCTCGATGTCGAACACGTCGATGTCGGCGAAACGCTTGAACAACACTGCCTTGCCTTCGAGCACGGGCTTGCAGGCCAATGCCCCCTGGTTGCCCAAGCCAAGCGTTGCTGTGCCGTTGGTGATCACGGCCACGAGATTGCCCTTGTTGGTGTAGCGATAGGCGGCCTCGGGATCGGCGGCGATGGCGCGCACCGGTTCGGCCACGCCGGGCGTGTAGGCGAGCGAGAGGTCGTGTTGGGTCTCGCACGGCTTGGTCGGCACCACGGCGGTCTTGCCGGGCTTCGGCAACGCGTGATAGTCGAGCGCGGCCTGCTTCATTTCTTTTTTCATGGGTGTTGCCTATTCAATGACCTTGATGAATTCGCCTGCTACCGGCTCTCCATTTGGGTAGCGACGATTGAGCAGTCGCATGAGGCTTTCTGCATTGTTGTCCTTGATACGCGAGTTGCGCGCTAGTGACAAGAACTTGTCTCCCGGCCTGGAGATCCGGATGTGAAGAGTGGGGGGTTTAGGTTTTTTATCCGCAGTTTGCAAAACCTCTACGCTCTTGGCCATTAGCAAAAAAATTGAATCATTTTCGGCAAAAGTAGTGTCATCGGAGTAACCACGAAAGAGATATCCATTTCCAACAGTTTTGCCCTCCGCAATTATCACAGCACGGAAAATATTTTCATGATGACCAAAGAATGCTGGGGTTGATTCGTGAGCAACCCCCGTGCAGGAGGGGTTTTCGTATTCGCGTATAGGCTTTGATTCGGTAATCGGTGTAGGCTTCATCCAATTGATCAACCATTCACATAGCTGTCCATCTTGAATCAGCGTGATTCGCTGCATACGCATGCGTGCTTTCCTATCTCTGCGAACAAACCAAAGTTCGCTTCCCTTATAATCCGTCAGCCCAACCCAGCCATCAGGAATTTCCATAACAATGTTCCACTGCATGAAATATCGCTTCTTACCATAGAAAATACCTTCATACTTGGATGAACCAAACTCGAGCCCATCTAAGCGCGAAAGAAACTCATTCTGTGAAGTGGAAGCAAGGTCTAAATTGTGAGAGCTCGTTACGTTTGAAAGTTTCTCTTGTCGGTTCTCAGTTGTCGGATGGCTTGCGTAGACTCGATGCCACCATCTTGATGTTTCACGGCCCGCCGCTTTTTGTTGCTCACGTTCGTATGCTTCCATGCTTTCGAGCAGTTCCATTACTGTTTGCATTGTCTCCGGCGGAAATCCCGCACGCCGAAGGTACTCCGTTCCGAGTCGATCGGCGTTGAGTTCGTCCTTGCGGCTTATTGTTGCCATTCCTGCGCTGGCGGGTGCCGCAGCGAGTTGTGGGACCAGAAGAAGTGCCGGGGCGGCGACGATCATACCGAGCACCCCCAACCCCATCATGTTGCCAACAGCCTGTTTGTGCGGCGTATCCTGCGCGCAGATGTGCGCTATTTCGTGGGAGAGTATTGCAGCCAGTTCGGTATCAGACTGGAGCAGGGCCAACATACCCCGTGTGATATAAACATAGCCCCCCTGCGTGGCGAAGGCATTCGGTATGGCAGAGTCAAGTACTGTGAAATGCCATCTTAAGTCGGGACGGTCGCTCGCGGAGGCGACTTTATTGCCGATAGAACTGACAAAATCCGAAATTTTGGTGTCGTTGTATGCTCCGATCTGTCCCAATATGAGCTCATGTTGTTTCGAACCCGCTTCAACCTCGGACGCTTCGTCGAAAGACCACAGTTTTCCCGTGGCGCATCCGATAAGCATGACCGATGTCGCCGACAGACAAATAGCAATCTTAAATATTTGCCGCATGGTAAAGAGAGAGGGGATTAATTAATCAATGTTACCATGGCCGGATGTGACACACGCAGGTGCAGCCGGCCGTTCGATTCCGTGAGCCAGCCGCGCGCCACTACGCGGTGGCCGACCAGATCGGACGGATTGCCCTTGAAATACTTTTCCCAATCCTTGCCGGGAATGAGCAGCGCTACCGACGGAGTGAAATCAAGATAAATCACGTTGTGGCGCTGCGCGCGCCGGCGGATGGTCCCTTCGATGAAACGGAATCCGGTATCCTGCGGCGTCAGCCTCTCTACTGGGGTGGGCGCATAAGCTGGCTCGCCCCAGACGCCGCGCCGCGACCCGCGCGCTTCGTTTTCGGCGGTAATGAGAGTCGGGAGCTTGTCCACGTTCGGCGGGACCGCCACCGCCCAGGCCAGCCCCTCGCGCAGCAGAATTTCTTCGACGTCGCGCCCGTCCGGCAAAACTATGTGGGCCAGGAGCCGGCCGTAATGATCCTCACGTTCGCGTTCGAAGCCGAGCGTCACACGTCGTTTTTCCACGAGCGATACGAGCCTTGTACGGGCTTCCCGGGCCAGCGGCTGATCCGGCGCCCCGTCCTTGCCCAGCTCGGGCGCATTGATGCCGATCAGGCGCAGATGTCGGCCATTGACCAGGACTACGGTGTCGCCGTCGATGACGTGCCGGATTTCGCCGGTTTCGGCGGCTACGTGAGTGGTCGGGACGAGGAGCGATAAAAATAAAAAGGCGCCCATGAAGAGCGCCTTTTTCAAACCAGTCGCAACCACGACGGCTATTTTTTCATGCCGTACTTCTGGCGGAATTTCTCCACGCGCCCGCCGGTGTCCACCAGTTTCTGCTTGCCGGTGTAGAACGGATGGCACACGGAGCAAACTTCCACGTGCAGATCCTGTCCCAGGGTGGAACGCGTCTCGAAACTGTTGCCGCAGCTACAGTTGACCTTGGTTTCCTTGTAGGCGGGATGAATGCCTTCTTTCATGTCATTGATCTCGAAGTGTTTTCTTGCCCACACGGACGGGCATACGTCGAAGGGGGCGCATTGTACGGGGAATCAAAGGGCTAATGCAAGAAGGTGCAACGAAGCCAGCGCCGCCATAGCGGTTTAACCGCCTAGCGCTTCATGGAATCGAAGAACTCCCCGTTATTCTTGGTGGACCGCAGCTTCTCGATCAGGAACTCCGAGGCCTCGAGCTCGTCCATCTGATGCAGCAGCTTGCGCAGGATCCAGATCTTCTGCAGCTCTTCCGGGACGAGTAACAACTCTTCGCGGCGGGTGCCGGAACGGTTGATGTTGATCGAGGGGTAGGAGCGCTTTTCCGCCAGGCGCCGGTCGAGATGGATTTCCATGTTGCCGGTGCCCTTGAACTCCTCGTAAATCACATCGTCCATCTTGGAGCCGGTGTCGATCAGCGCCGTGGCGATGATCGTCAGGCTGCCGCCTTCCTCGATATTGCGCGCCGCGCCGAAAAATCTTTTAGGCCGTTGCAACGCATTCGCGTCGACACCGCCCGTCAGGACTTTGCCGGAAGCAGGCACCACCGTGTTGTAAGCGCGCGCCAGGCGGGTGATCGAGTCGAGCAGGATCACGACGTCCTTCTTGTGCTCGACCAGGCGTTTGGCCTTCTCGATCACCATCTCGGCGACCTGCACGTGGCGGCTGGCCGGTTCGTCGAACGTCGAGGAAATCACCTCGCCGCGCACCGAGCGCTGCATTTCCGTCACTTCCTCCGGGCGCTCGTCGATGAGCAGCACAATGAGAAAGCAGTCGGGATGGTTGGCCGTAATCGCATGGGCGATGTTCTGCAGCATGACCGTTTTACCGGCCTTGGGCGGCGAGACCAGCAGGCCGCGCTGGCCCTTGCCGATGGGCGCGATGAGGTCGATCACGCGCGCGGTCAGGTTCTCGGTCGAGGAATTGTCGCGCTCGAGTCCGAACCGTTGTGTCGGATGGAGCGGTGTGAGGTTCTCGAACAGAACCTTGTTCTTGGCTTCGTCCGGGTTCTGGTAATTGATCTCGTCGACTTTGAGGAGGGCGAAGTAGCGTTCGGATTCCTTCGGGGGGCGGATGTTGCCTTTGACGGTGTCGCCGGTGCGCAGGTTGAAGCGGCGTATCTGCGAGGGGGAGACGTAGATGTCATCCGGCCCGGCGAGGTAGGAGGCATCCGCCGATCGCAGGAAGCCGAAACCGTCCTGCAGGATTTCGACCACGCCTTCGCCGATGATGTCCTCGCCCTTTTTCGCCTGGGCCTTGAGGATCGCGAAGATCAGGTCCTGTTTTCGCAGCCGCCCGCCGCCTTCGACGTCCAGGGCCGCGGCCATTTCGGCCAGCTCCGTGGCGGGCTTGCGCTTGAGTTCTGAGAGGTTCATCAGGGTTGCGTTCATTTGGTCACCGCTTCCGGACGCACCAGGGGCGCAAACTGCCCGCCGTCGAAGTCCGGGGAATGAATAATCAGGAAATTTAGTTTAAAAAGCAGGAACGTCTTGGAATTTTTTTACATCCGGCCATTCAACCTTAGCATCAGTTACGGTCCCCGTCCAGCCCCGGGGACCCCATGCAATCCTAGAGATTTCCGTCAATGAAGGCAGCCAGTTGCGACTTGGAAACCGCACCTACCTTGGTTGCCTCGACACTGCCGTTCTTGAACAGCATCAAGGTCGGAATGCCGCGGATGCCGTATTTCGGCGGCGTCTGCGGGTTCTCGTCGATGTTCAATTTGGCGACCTTGAGCTTGCCCTGGTATTCCGCGGCGATTTCCTGGAGCACCGGCGCAATGATCTTGCACGGGCCGCACCATTCCGCCCAGTAGTCCACCAGCACCGGCCCTTCTGCCTTGAGCACTTCCTCCTCAAAGCTGTCATCGCTGATGTTTACAATACCGTGACTCATGTGTTGCTTGCCTCCGTAGTCATTGAATGGGATTCGGCCGGACTGTCTGGCCGCGGGCTGTCGTGAACGGGTAATGGCCGATAGTTTGGGCAGAAATACCCTTGGAATGCAAGTCGGACACGCGCCGCATTCCAAAAGTGCCGCCGGGGAAGCAAAATGTTATGCTTGGCGCTCCTGTTTTATGAGTGATCATCACCTTACCGGCCAACCCTTCGCCGGCCTTAACCTGCCCGAGGCCTTGCTTCAGGGCGTGCGCGAGGCCGGTTTCGAGTTCTGCACGCCGATCCAGGCAGAAGCTCTGCCACTGGCGCTTGCCGGCCAGGATGTCGCCGGCCAAGCGCAGACCGGCACCGGTAAGACCGCGGCGTTCCTGCTCGCCGCCTTCAATTATCTGTTGACGCACCTGCCGGAAGATCGTCGCCCGACGCAGCCGCGGGCAATCATGCTCGCGCCGACGCGCGAACTGGCGGTGCAGATTCACAAGGATGCCGTGGCGCTGGGTGCGCACACCGGATTCAAGCTGGGCCTCGTCTTCGGCGGCACCGGCTACGACACGCAGCGGCGCATGCTGGAAGAGGGCGTGGACGTGCTGATCGGCACGCCCGGGCGCATCATCGATTATTTTAAACAGCACGTGTTCGACCTTGAGGCGGTGCAGGTGATGGTGCTCGACGAGGCCGACCGCATGTTCGACCTCGGTTTCATCAAGGACATCCGCTTCCTGCTGCGGCGCATGCCACCGCCCGGTGCGCGCCTGAGCATGCTGTTCTCGGCCACGCTTTCCTACCGCGTTACCGAACTCGCTTACGAGCACATGAACAATCCGCAGTTCGTGCGCATTGAGCCGGACAAGCGCACCGCCGACAAGGTCACGCAGGCGCTGTACCACACGGCGATCGAGGAGAAGATTCCGTTGCTGGTGCACCTGCTGCGCCAAAAGGATCCGACCCGCAGCCTGGTCTTTACCAACACCAAGGACGCGGCAGAAACCATCGCCGCCTGGCTCAAGGTCAACGACCTGAATGCCGAGGTGCTCTCGGGCGACGTGCCGCAGACGCAACGCCTGCGCATCCTGCAAGATTTCATGGAAGGACGGCTACCGGTGCTGGTGGCGACCGACGTGGCCGCGCGTGGTTTGCACATCCCCGACGTCTCGCACGTGTTCAACTTTGACTTGCCGCAGAACGCCGAGGATTACGTGCACCGCATCGGCCGCACCGCGCGCGCCGGCGCTTCGGGCGATGCCGTGAGCTTTGCCTGCGAGCGCTATGTGTTTTCGCTGCCGGAGATCGAGGAGTTCATCGGCCACAAGCTCCCGATCCACCCGGTGATGCCGGAAATGCAGCCCATACTGAAGCCGCCGGCCAGGCGCGAATACCGTCCCCGTCCCGGCGCCGAACGCGGCCGCGGCGGCCGTCCGGACCGGCATGGGGGCCGGGGGCGCGAGGCGCGGCCTGGGGAGCGCGGACGTCGTCCCGAACACGCACGCCACCACGAGCACGAAGCACGGCGCCCGGAACCGAGCCCGGCGCGCACGCCCGAACCGGAAGCGCGTCCGGTGCGTCCACCGGAGTCGCGGCCGTCCCCACCGGAATCCGCACCGGCAAAACCCGCGGCCAGCGCAAAGCCACTGATCAAACCGCTGGCGCGGCGCAGCGGCGGCGATAAACCCGTCATCGGCTGAACCCAACACAGGAGGAAACAATGGCACGCATCATTTTTTCCGACGGCAAAGAGTTGCAAGACCTGCCCGCGGTCCAGGGCCGCCTCGCGCGCCTCGGTATCACGCTGCGCCACTGGCCCGCGCCCACGGAACGCCGTGCGCAGGAGTTGCTCGATAAAAAAAGTTTGAGCGATACCGAGAAAGAAGAACTGCTCGGTTTTGTCCAGAACCGCTTCGAGGAACTGAAGCGCGAGAAGGGCTACCAAACGCGCGACATGGTGGTGATCCACGAGGACATCCCGGGGCTGGCGGATATGCTCGGGAAATTCGACAAGATTCACACCCACTCCGACGACGAGGTGCGCTATATCCTCGCCGGCAGCGGTTACTTCGGCTTCGTCGAGCCGGACGGCGGACAATTCCTGCTGGAGGTAAACGGCGGTGACTACATCAACGTCCCGGCCAACGCCGAGCACTGGTTCGAGATGCGCGGCTGCACCCGCTGCAAGGCGGTGCGCTACTTCATCGACACCTCCGGTTGGACGCCGCACTATACCGGCCGCAACCGCGAGATCGCGGAGGCTGCGGCAACGGCGTGAGCCGGTCGACGTCTACACTTACAGCTGTCGTCGGCTCAGCCGGTCACTTCAATGCGATAACGCTGATCGTTCACCACACCGACGTCATCGTTGCGGAAACTGAAATCGATTTGCGTGCCGACCGCCATCATCCGGATGTCAGGCGCCGCCATATGCAGGCCCAGTCCGCTATCATCGGTGCGCAGCTCATGGACAGTGTGCCATCCGTCCAGGCTCCACTGCACTGTCGACGGCGCATGCAGGCAGATACGCAAGCGTTGACCCGTGGTGACATGCCCGATCGGCGCCTGTTCGCACCAGTGCCGCCACGTCGCCGGCGGCCGCTTGCCCTGGTAGCGTTTCCATACCGCCTCCGGCCGGTCAATGGGCGCACCCAGGGTGCGTGATGCTGCCAGCTTGATGTACTCCGCGTGCGCCCATGCAAGTGGCATGGCTGAACCGGTGGGGCGTCCCGGATAGAGCCAGCGCGCAGGTATCGGCTCGCTGTCCCAGACCTGCTCCGGCATCATTCCACTCTGCCCGCACATGGAGACCATGGCAGTAAGCATTGGCAGCGGGTCGCGGCCGGCGCATAACTCATAATGTCCGCGCTCGCCGGTAAGCAATGGCCAGGCGCGGCCTTGGCCGGTCCCGTCAAAAGAAGTGCCGTCGGGATGCTCGCCATAGCCATCGCCGTTATAGCGATGCCAAGCCGGACCGCTGGGCGTATCGACTTTCAATAATTCATCGACCACTTTGAGCGTGTCGATGATCAACGGATCATCGGCACGGCGCAGACCGAAGCGCACCAGTTGCAGAAAGTCGGTGCCGATTTGTTCCGACGCCGGCAGGCCGGGGTCCTGCACGCGGTTCTTGATCGGCAGGGTTTCTTTGAGCGCCTCTTCGTCCATCAGCGTGCGAGACGGTGCGATGCGCACGTAATAACCCGCCACGCCGATGCGACGCGCCAGGGTAGTTCCGCGCGCCACCGTCCATTCTTCAATCTGGGAATTCCAGTCATCGGCCAGCGCGCGCGCCATGTCACGCGCCGGCGACTCGAGAAACTCGGCGCCGGCGACCAGTGCCGCGATACAAGCCGCGAGGGTGAAGGCGTTCACTCCGGCGTCCTCTTCCCAGCGATCCTGGTCGCTGGCAGGCCCGGTGCGCGCAATGAAGCCGAGCGCCCGGCGCACCATGTCTGTCACCTCGGTACCGGCCAAGGCATCGCGTTCATGGAGACGTGCCGCCAACAGCACCGGAAACGCGGCTTCGTCGAGCTGGATCGCTTGCCAAAACGGCTTGCCGCCCAGCCACTGATTCTGATTCCAGTGTCCGTCGGCATGCTGGGTGGAGATCAGGTAACGCAGGACTTCGCGCGCCTTGTCCTCGGCGCCGAGCGCCAACAACGCCCCCGCGCATTCCACCAGATCGCGCGGCCACACCAGGTGATAGCCGCCGCGTTCGTTGCGGGTGTTGCCCCAGGGAATGCTCAGGCTCGCCACCATCGCGCCGGGGTAGGTAACATCGAGATGCGTTCGCAGCACCATCGCCGAAGTCGTGAACTGCTCGCGCAAGGCCATGGGCAAATCGGGCGCGGATTTGCAGCTTTGACCGCAACCGGCATGCCATGCCTGCCAGCTGTCGATATGCGCCTGCCAGTGGTTGGCAAACGGTTGCATCAATGCGCCGACCGCGAGCGTGGCGGCCGACTCGCGGCTGCTACCGAAGCCGAGTGCCAGCGTCGAACGGCGCGGCAGTTCACCCATGAGCGCGACATTGCCGGGACCGGCCTCTCGGTACTGCCAGTGCATCGCGCCGTTACGTTTAAAGTCCTGCCAGCCGTCGCTCATGCCGACATAGCCGGCACTGGCGCGGCCCCAGGCATCGCGCTGCGCCGCATCCACCGCGGCCAGCGCCAGACCGAAGGGCCCCTGTTCCGCCCACAGCACGCGGCGACCGTGATACTCATCGATAACCGCGCGATTGTCGTGGCCGGTGCCGCCGAGATGCGGCGCGAGCAGCGCGTATGGCCGGAGGCTTTCATCACCTTCAAGCGTGACGTCTATAAGCAGCACGTCGCGTTGTTGATCCGGCGCGATGCGCAGCGTCAGATCGAAACGCGGGTGGTGATGTACCACTTCCACACCCGGCACGCCGGGCGCGGCGGTGCGCAGACTGCGACCGCGCAGACGCTTCACCTCCACCCAGAATCCCTTGTCGTCGGCGACGATGAAACCCAGATCGCGGATCTGCGGAATGTCGATGCGCGGATAGTAGACCTCGTTGACGATGCCATAGCCGACGGTGTACCACAGCCGCGACGACCCCAGCGCGCAGCCGACCATGTCCTTGGAACTGCTCGACCAGGTTGGGGGAATGCCGGGCGCACCCGGCGCGATAGGTTCGGTGACAGGCGTAAGCGTCGTCTCGTCCATGGAAAAATCCGGATAGGGTTTCAGGTTAGGACGCTGACGGCGGCAGCGTCGGTGTCAACCAGCTGTTGCCATCCACGGCCACCAGCGCCTCGGCCGATTCCGGTCCCCAGGTGCCGGCGGCGTAGTTGGGAAAATCATTCGGCGGATTGTCCGCCCATGTCTCCAGCACCGGCATCAACACCCGCCACGCGGCCTCGACCTGGTCGGTACGCATGAACAGGGTCGCGTCACCGGTCATCACATCATGCAGCAGCGTCTCGTAGGCCTCCGGCGACGGCATGTTGAAGGCCTCGCGATAACTGAAACGCATGTCCACCGGGCGCAGCCGCAGGGCCGAACCGGGTTCCTTGGCCATGAACTTGAGCACAATGCCCTGCTCGGGTTGCATCTGGATCACCAGCCGCACCGGTTGGGTGTTGAGTCCGGCGGAAGCGGGGAAGGCGCGATGCGGCACGTCGCGGAAGCGGATCGAGATTTCCCACACCGCCGCCGTCAGACGCTTGCCGGTGCGCATGTAAAACGGCACGTCCTGCCAGCGCCAGTTGTCGACGAAGAGTTTCACGGCCGCGTAAGTCTCGGTGTTGGACTGTGGCACCACATCCGGTTCGTCGCGATACGCCGGTACCCGCACGCCGTTGATCCAGCCAGCCGCGTATTGACCGCGTGCCGCGGACAGCGGCACCTGTTCGCGGGTGATCGGCCGCAAGGCGCTCAGCACATCCATCTTGCGGCCACGAATGTTATCGGCATCATAGGCCACCGGCGGTTCCATCGCCACCAGACACAAGAGTTGCATCAGATGGTTCTGCACCATGTCGCGCAACGCCCCGGCCTGCTCATAGAACGCCCCGCGATGTTCGACGCCGAGTGTCTCGGCCACCGTGATCACCACGTGGTCGATGTAGCGACGGTCCCAGATCGGTTCGAAGATCGGATTGGCGAAGCGCATCGCCAGGATGTTCTGTACGGTTTCCTTGCCGAGAAAGTGGTCGATGCGGTACAGCTGCGGTTCGCTGAACCGTTCGCCCAGCACCGCGTTGATCTCGCGGAACGACTGTAAGTCATGGCCCAGCGGTTTCTCCACCACGATGCGTGACCGCGACGGGTCTCGTGCCAGCCCCGCGGCGCCGAGACCGCGCGCGATGGGCGCGAACAGCGACGGCGGCGTGGCCATGTAAAAGATGTGATCCGCCGTTGGGGCCGTGTTTGCTGACAGCTGTTTGCCCAGCGCCGTGTAGGCCGCCGGATCGGTCAGGTCCATGCGCTGATAATCGATCATTGCCGCAAACGTGGCCCAGTCACCTGCCGCTGCCGCGCCGCGCCGCGAGTAATCGGCGATGCCCTGGCGATAACTATCCGCGAGCGCCGTCGCCAGGTTGTCCTGCCGGTCGATACCGAGCAAGCAAAAGCGTGCCGGTAGTTGTCCGTTCAGATATAGATTGAACAGCGCCGGAACGATCAGCCGCCGCGACAGATCGCCGCCCGCCCCGAACAGCACGAACAGGGTATCGGGATTGGGGGTTCGGATTTCCATTCGCGCCTCACTTTCTTATTCTGACGGATGAATTCAGGGGTAGCGGGAACTTGCTCTATGCCCCTTTCGACTAGGGCGCGTCCCAAACGTTCCCATGGCCGGCCCGGGCAGGGTTTCGAGATCAATCACAGTTAGCCCATCAAGATACGTCGCGATTTCATAAGCACGAGCGGCTGGCCGTTTGATAATGATCAGGCGTCATTCGGGGCGAACAGACCATTAACGTTTGGGTATTGAGCGGCGACTCTCGCCGCCGCGTTGACTACCGGGCAACAACCCGCGAAGTTCCGCTTCTGACAAGTCACGCCACTGGCCGAGCTTCAGGCTGCCGAGCTTAATATTCATGATCCGGATACGTTGCAGCCGGCGCACATGGTACCCGAATACCTCGCACATGCGCCGGATTTGCCGGTTCAGTCCCTGCGTCAGAATAATGCGAAACACGTAATTGTCCAAGCGGCTGACCCGGCATGGCTTGGTATGCTCGCCAAGAATATTCACCCCACGGGCCATGCCCGTGAGGAAAGTTTCCGTCACCGGCTTGTCGACGGTCACGATGTATTCTTTTTCGTGATTGTTCTCCGAACGCAGGATCACATTCACGATATCGCCGTGGTTCGTGAGCAGGATCAGTCCCTCGGAGTCCTTATCCAGCCGCCCAATCGGGAAAATTCGCTCGGCATGGCCGATGAAATCGATGATATTGCCATCGATGTGCCGCTCGGTCGTGCAGGTGATGCCGACGGGTTTATTCAGACAGATATAGATATGCCGCTGCTTCGCGCCGACCACACGCTTGTCCACGCGGACTTCATCGCCCTCATTGACCTGCGTGCCGAGCTCGGCGCGCTTGCCGTTGATGGTCACCCGACCGCTGGTAATCCAAGCATCCGCTTCGCGGCGCGAGCAGATTCCGGTTTCACTGATGTATTTATTCAGTCTCATGGACTTGCGCGCCGCTGGCTGGGACAGCAAGCGGCGGCCACACGTTTTTTTTCATTTCTTGAAATTCAGGACGATGACTCCCGCCGCCATGAGAATTTCTACCTGTTCCCGAACGCTGGGACGCTCGTCAAGAAAAACGAACGTGAAGATCGCGACAAGGAAGTAGACATTGAAAATGACGCCTCTTAACATGCCCATCATGACGGTTGACACAAGAACAACGCAAGCCGCTTATTGAAATGGCCCAGACCCTCGACGATCTCCCGCCACGCGCGGCGCTGGTTGAAATCGCGCGTGATTTTCATGCGCGCGGCTGGATGTCGGGCACGGCGGGCAATCTGTCCGCGCGCGAGGACGACAATCATTTCTGGATCACCGCCAGCGGCCGGCCCAAGGGCCGGCTGGATGAACTGGATTTTCTGCTGGTGCGCGTGCAGGACGGTGAAGTTGTCGAGCGCGTGCGGCCGGAGAACAAGCCCTCGGCCGAGACCGCCATTCACCGCACGCTCTATACACTGTTCCCGAACGCGCGTGCCTGCCTGCACGGCCACAGTGTCGATGCCTGTCTCGCCGCCGATCGAGCGAAGCAGGGTGCCAAGCTGCTGCGACTGGCGCCGATTGAGATGCTCAAGGGTTTTGATGTCTGGCAGCAGAATCCGAAAGTGGACCTGCCGCTGTTCGAAAACGTCCTCGATGTTGCGCGCATCGCCGACGACATCCGCAAGCGCTTTGCCAAAACCGCGCCGGCCGTTACCGCGCTCATGGTCCGCTCCCACGGCCCGACCGTGTGGGGCGCGAGCCTGCAGGAGGCCTATAACCGCTTTGAGATTCTGGAATTTATCCTGCGCTATCAGGCGCGCTCGCGCCGCTGATTCCCCTGAAACCGGGCCGTGTTCTCCCCCCGGCCGGTTGTCTGGTAAGGTGTGTCGTATGAAACGCCTGCGCATCCTGCTTTTGCTGCTCGTGGCCTGGCCGCTGCTGCTGCTGGCCAAGGACGCCGTCACGCCCGGGCAAGTGGTGGTGCTCAACATCAACGGCGCCATCGGGCCGGCGACGAGCGACTACGTGCACCGCGGGCTGGAGAAAGCCCGGGACGAAGCCGCCATGCTCGTGATCCTGCGCATGGATACCCCCGGCGGGCTCGACACCGCCATGCGCAGGATCATCCAGGACATTCTCGCCTCGCCGATGCCGGTGGTGACTTTCGTCGCGCCGTCGGGCGCGCGCGCCGCCAGCGCCGGCGCCTATATCCTGCTGGCCTCGCACGTGGCCGCCATGGCGCCCGCGACCAACGTCGGCGCCGCCACGCCGGTGCACATCGGCGGCGTGCCTGATCCGGGCGGCGGTTCCAAGCCGCCGGAGAAGGAGGACAAAAAAGATTCCCCGGATAAGAAGGGCAGCAAGGAAAAACCCGCCAAGTCGGGCAAGCCCGGCATGGATGAGAAGGCCATGAACGATGCCATCGCCTACATCCGGAGCCTGGCGCAGATGCGCGGGCGTAATGTCGAGTGGGCGGAAAGCGCGGTGCGTGAAGCGGCTTCGATTTCCGCCGAGGAGGCGGTGAAAAAAAACGTGGCCGATTTCATTGCCACCGACAGCGCCGATCTGCTCAAGAAACTCGACGGCCGCAAGCTGAATGTGCAGGGCCGTGACATCATCCTTAAGACGGCAGGCTTGCAGGTTCACAGCTACGAACCCGACTGGCGCAGCCGACTGCTCGCCGTCATTACCGACCCGAACGTCGCGTACATTCTGATGTTGCTCGGAATCTATGGACTCTTTTTTGAACTTTGGAATCCCGGTTATGTATTGCCGGGCGTGGTCGGCGGCATATGCCTGCTGCTCGCGTTGTATGCCTTCCAGGTGCTGCCCATCAGCTATGCCGGTCTGGGACTTATCCTGCTGGGCATCGCGTTCATGGTGTCTGAGGCGTTCCTGCCGAGCTTTGGTGCGCTCGGTATCGGCGGTGTGATCGCGTTCGTCGTGGGCTCGATTATTCTCATGGATACCGATGTCGAGGGTTACACCGTCGCTTGGCCGCTGATCGCCGCGGTGGCGGCGCTGAGTGCGGCATTTTTCATCGGCGTGGTGATCATGGCGCTCAAGGCGCGCAAACGAAACGTGGTGAGCGGACAGGAAGAAATGATCGGTGCGCTCGGCGAGGCGCTGGAGAATTTCAAAGGCGCGGGACGCGTGCGCGTGCACAGTGAGGAATGGCAGGCGCGCTCAGGCACGGCACTCAAGCGCGGACAGAAAGTGAAGGTCGTCGGAATCGAGGGGCTGATGCTGACGGTGGAGCCGTATAACCCGGAGGGTAATTGACATGGGATTTCTCACAACATCGAGCTTTGTGCTGGTCGTTATCGTCGTGCTGGTCTTCTCGTCATTCCGAATTCTGCGCGAATACGAGCGCGGCGTGGTGTTCATGCTTGGACGCTTCTGGAAGGTCAAGGGACCGGGGCTGATCATCATCTGGCCCGGCATCCAGACGATGGTGAAGGTCGATCTGCGTATCGTCGTGATGGATGTGCCGCCGCAGGACGTAATCTCGCGCGACAACGTGTCGGTGAAAGTCAACGCCGTGGTGTTCTTCCGCGTCATTGACCCGCAGCGCGCGATCATCCAGGTGGAGGACTACTACTCCGCCACTAATCAGCTCGCTCAGACTACCCTGCGCTCGGTGCTCGGCAAGCACGAACTCGACGAGATGCTGGCCGAGCGCGACAAGCTCAATGCCGACATCCAGAAGATTCTGGACGCCGCCACCGATGCCTGGGGCATCAAGGTCACCGCGGTCGAGATCAAGCACATCGACATCGACCCCACCATGGTGCGCGCGATCGCCCAGCAGGCCGAGGCGGAGCGCACACGGCGCGCCAAGGTGATTCATGCCGAGGGTGAGTTGCAGGCGGCGGAGAAGCTGGTCCAGGCGGGGGATCTCTTGAGCAAGAGCCCGCAGGCCTTGCAACTGCGCTATCTGCAGACCATGGCCGGCATGGCCAACGACAAGAGCCACACCATCGTGTTCCCGCTGCCGATGGATCTGATTACGCCGTTTCTGGATATGCTGAAGAAAAAATAGCGGAGCTGACGATTACTGCACCAGCCAGGCGTCAATGGAAGTGGCGCCGGTGGACATGCCGAATTCGAGGGAGGGGAAATAGCCTTCGGCATTCGGCAGCGCAGTGCCGGTTTGCACGATGAGGCTGGGCACGCCCTGGACGGTAGTCAGTGGCTGCCAACGCCCATTTTTCCGTATCACCAAGGGTTCTTCGTTGAGCAGAAACTGTGGCACCCACCGACCCGTAGCATTTTGGTAGTAGCGCACCTTGACGATGAAGAGCAAAGTGCTTTGAGTGTCCGTACTCTGGTAGAAATTGACACTACGGTCGCCGGGTTGTACTTCGCTCTTGAGGGTGTCTCCCGCACGGATTATCCACTTTGTCTGAGGTTTACCCTTTTCGGGTGACGCCACCAGCCCAGCTTTCAATTCAATCTTGGTCTGGACTGGTTTTCCGGCTTCCGTGTGTTCCAGAAGCATGAGCACCGGCGTGCTCGCGGCATGCAGCACGGAGATGAAACTCATTAGCAGCATCGCCACGACAACAGCCGCCGCCGAACCGCGCCGTCCTTGTGCAAACCCGTGGTGAGTAACTCTTCCCGTCATGAGAAACAGCCTAGCGGCTGGCCCCGGGGCTGTCCACCTGCGGATTAAACATCATTCCGGCGGCACCGGGCGTTTCTGGCGTTGCTCGTCCACCGCCACGTAGGTCAGCACCGCCTCGGTGACTTTGACCACCTCGCCCGGTTTCGGCGAGCGCAATCCGCGCTCGACGTAGACCTCGACATTCACGGTGAGCGAGGTGGTGCCGATTTTGATGACGTCGGCATAGAAGCTCACCAGGTCGTTCACAAATACCGGCGCAACGAAGTGGAAGGCATTGACCGCGACGGTCGTCACGCGCCCCTTGGCGCGGCGGCTGGCGGCGATGGAGCCGGCGATGTCGACCTGTGACATGATCCAACCGCCGAAGATGTCGCCGCCGGCGTTGGTGTCCTTGGGCATGGGCACCAGCCGCAGGGTGGCGTGCCGGCTGGGAAGCTGGGTCTGGTTTGTCATGGGGTCTCCGTCGCGAGCCAATCGCGTGGTTTCAGAAAGACTTCATAAAGTTTTGCCTCGGGTGTGCCCGGCGCCGGCCGCCAATCGTAGCGCCACTTCACCAGCGGCGGCAGCGACATCAGGATGGACTCGGTGCGCCCGCCGGATTGCAGGCCGAAAAGCGTGCCGCGATCGTAGACCAGGTTGAACTCAACGTAACGCCCACGGCGGTACAACTGGAAATCGCGCTCACGCTCGCCATAGGACGTCGTCTTCCGAGTTTGCACGATGGGCAGGTAGGCGCGCAAATAACCGTCGCCCACACTCTGCATGAAACCGAAGGCGTGCGCGAAATTTTTTTCGTTGAAGTCGTCGAAGAACAGTCCGCCGATGCCGCGCGGCTCGTTGCGGTGTTTGAGGAAAAAATACTCATCGCACCATTTCTTGAAACGCGGATAGACATCGGCGCCATACGGTTCGCACGCGGCCTTCGCGGTGCGGTGCCAGTGAATGGCATCCTCCTCAAAACCGTAATACGGCGTGAGATCGAAGCCGCCGCCGAACCACCACACCGGTTCGGCGTCCGCCTTCTCGGCGATGAAAAACCGCACGTTGCAGTGCGACGTGGGCACGTACGGGTTGCGCGGATGGATCACGAGCGACATGCCCAGCGCCTGGAACGAACGGCCAGCGAGTTCCGGGCGCTGCGCCGTGGCCGAGGGCGGGAGATTTTTCCCATGTACGTGGGAGAAATTCACCCCCGCCTGTTCGAACACCGCGCCATCGGCGAGCACCCGCGATTTCCCGCCGCCGCCTTCGGGTCGCTCCCAGGCGTCGTCGCGGAATTTTTCCTTGCCGTCCTCTTTTTCCAGCGCCATGCAGATCCGGTCCTGCAGGTCGAGCAGGTAGTTGCGTACAAGATGTATGTCGAGGGCCATATTTAAAGAGTCGGATGGACAGGATTAACAGGATTTTAAAAAGTTTGAAACTGGTCTTTTGCTTTTGTTTTTAATCATGTAAATCCTGTTAATCCTGGCTATTGAATTTATCCCAGTCGTATCAACTCGCCGCTGGCGGCATCGCGGATCGGTGTCGGCGCCGACGCATCGCCGACCATCCCGGGCAGCACGTAATCCACTTCACCCTTGAAGCGGCGCAGCGTCTCGCGATAACTACGCGTCGGCGCACCGCTGCTGTGGTTGGCGCTGGTGGAGATGATCGCCATGCCCGCCGCGCGGCACAGCGCGGCGGCCTGCGGATGCGCGGTCACGCGTACCGCGATTCTGGGATGTTTGCCCATGATCCAGCCGGGCACGCCCGCGCGCGGCGCGAGCAACCAGGTGTGCGGTCCGGGCCAGGTGGCGAGCACCGGTGCCGGGATATTGTCCACGTAGGAATCGAGCTGGTCGACATCCGCGGCAATGAGTATCAGCCCTTTGTCGGACGTGCGGCGTTTGATGCGCAGCAAGCGCAACACCGCCGAACGGTTCATGGGATCGCAGCCGAAGCCGAAGCAGTATTCGGTGGCATAGGCGACAACGCCACCGTTCTTGATGATGCGCGCTGCCTGGATCAAGCGGCCGGTGGTGACCAAAGGCTACTTGTTGAATTTCTCGCGCACGGCCTTGTCCCTGGCGAGAATCTCCGTGGCGTTGGCCTTGCGCTCGTCGGCCAGACGCTGCACGAGTTCCTTGTCTGACAGGGCGAGTATCTGCGCCGCGAGATAGGCGGCGTTCTTGGCGCCGGCCTTGCCGATGGCGACACAGGCGACCGGTATTCCGCCCGGCATCTGCACGGTAGAGAGCAACGCGTCCTGGCCCTGCAAGGGGCCGGCGGCCATGGGCACGCCGATGACGGGCTTGTTCGTGAGCGCGGCCACGGTGCCGGCGAGGTGCGCGGCCATGCCGGCAGCGGCGATGAACACGGCACAACCCCGGGCGTCCGCCTCCTTGACGTAGGCATGGGTGGCGTCGGGCGTGCGGTGCGCGGACAGCACGCGGACCTCGCGTGCAATCTGGAACTTGTCGAGCGTCTCGACCGTGGTCTGCATGGTTTCGAGGTCCGAGTCCGAACCCATCAGAATGGCAACGAACGGTTTGGTCATCGTGCTGGTCCCAATTAAATTGAATGGACAGGATTTACAGGATTAAAAAGGATTAACAAGATTAAAACATTTTGGAAATAATCCTGCGAAATCCTGTTAATCCTGTCTATTGCTTTTTCTCCCGCGCGATCGCACGGTAGCCGATGTCGGTGCGGTATTGGGCGTTGCGCCATTGGATTTTTTTGACGGTTTCGTAAGCGCGTTTCTGTGCCGCGCTCACTGTAGCGCCCAGGGCGGTGACGCACAACACCCGCCCGCCGCTGGTGACCACGGCGCCGTCCTTCAGTGTGGTCCCGGCATGAAAAACCTTGCAGTCGGGTGTTGAATTCTGTGGCAGGCCGGTGATGACATCACCCTTGCGGTACGCACCGGGATAACCGCCCGCGGCCAGGACCACGCCGACCGCCGCGCGTGTGTCCCAGCGCGCCTGCGCCCGGTCGAGTTTGCCGTCGAGCGCCGCTTCGATGAGTTCGACGAAGTCCGACTGCAGCCGCATCATCACCGGCTGGGTTTCGGGATCGCCGAAGCGGCAGTTGAATTCGAGCACTTTGGGGACACCGTCGCGTCCGATCATGACACCGGCGTACAAAAAACCGGTATAGGGGTGCCCCTCCGCGGCCATGCCGCGTACCGTGGGCTCCATGACTTCGCGCATGATGCGTGCGTGCATCTCGGGCGTCACCACCGGCGCGGGCGAGTACGCGCCCATGCCGCCGGTGTTGGGGCCAGTGTCGCCGTCGCCGACGCGCTTGTGATCCTGCGAGGTGGCGAGCGGCAGGATGTGCTCGCCGTCGACCATCACGATGAAGCTCGCCTCCTCGCCGGTGAGAAATTCCTCCACCACCACGCGATGCCCAGCCGCGCCGAAGGCATTGCCCGCGAGCATGTCTTCCATAGCAGTGACCGCTTCAGTCACCGTATGCGCAGTGACCACGCCCTTGCCAGCGGCGAGGCCATCGGCCTTGACCACGATGGGCGCGCCGGTTTTTTTAATATAAGCCTCGGCGGTGGCGACGTCGGTGAAATTGCCGTAAGCAGCGGTCGGTATTTTGTGGCGCGCGAGAAAATCCTTGGTGAAGGCCTTGGAGCCTTCGAGTTGAGCCGCGGCCTGGGTCGGGCCGAAGATGCGCAAGCCTGCGGCGCGGAATTTATCGACCACGCCGAGCACCAGCGGTGCCTCGGGACCAACGATGGTGAGATCAATTTTATTTTGTTGCGCGAAGCGCAGCAGGCTGTCCACGTCTTCGGCAGCGATGGCGACGTTTTCGCATTTTGCCTCGCGCGCGCTGCCGGCATTGCCGGGCGCGACGAACACTTTTTCAGCCCTGGGTGATTGCGCGATTTTCCACGCCAGCGCGTGCTCGCGCCCGCCGCCGCCGATGACGAGGACTTTCAGTTTCATTTGAGTTTCAGCGCGAAGTGGTGGCAGATGATGTCCATGCGTCGTGTCAGGTAGAACCGGTGCGCCCCGAAGCGCTGCACGCCGGAATCGAGATGAAACTCATCGCAATTATTCTGTTTCGCCTGCGCCACCAGCCAGTCGAAAAGCTTACCGCCATGCCCGCGCGAGCGCTGTGCCGGAGCCGCGACCAGATCGTCCACGTAGAGAATTTTGCCCCAGGCGAGGGTTTCGAGATAGCGAAAGCCCGCCACCGCGCGTATCTCGCCGTCCTCCTCCAGATAGGCGAGTCGAAAACCCGTGGTCTGCTGCTTTCGTACCCGCGTCGCGAATTCAGTGGCGCTGAGGTGCGGTCGCAACTCGACCATGACCGGATAGCAACGCGCGATGTCTGCCTCGGTTTCGGCGAGCGCGATTTTCATCGTTCAGTGGCGGAAGTGACGCATGCCGGTGAACACCATGGCGATGCCGTGCTGGTCGGCGGCCTCGATGACCTCCTTGTCGCGCATCGAGCCGCCCGGCTGGATCACGGCGGTGATACCGACCTCGGCCGCCTGGTCGAGCCCGTCACGAAACGGTAAGAAGGCGTCCGAGGCCATTACGCTGCCGCGCACCTCGAGGCCGGCGTCGGTGGCCTTGATCGAGGCGATGCGCGCGCTGTACACGCGGCTCATCTGGCCCGCGCCTACACCGATGGTTCGGCCTTCCTTGCAGTACACGATGGCGTTGGATTTGACGAACTTGACCACCTTCCAGGCGAACAACAGATCGCGCATTTCCTGCGGGGTCGGCGTGCGCTTCGTGACGACCTTGAGATCTTTTTCCGCGACCGTGCCATGGTCGGTATCCTGAACCAGCAGGCCGCCAGTCACGCGCCGCATATCCACGCTCGCCGGACGCGTCGCCCCCCAGGCGCCGGATTCGAACACGCGCACGTTGGGCTTGGCGGCGAGAATCGGTTTGGCATCCGCGTTGATCGAGGGGGCGATGATGACCTCGACGAACTGACGGTCGAGGATCGCCTTGGCGGTGGCGGCATCGAGCGGGCGGTTGAAGGCGATGATGCCGCCGAAGGCCGAGGTCGGGTCGGTGCTGTAGGCGCGCTGGTAGGCCGCGAGCACATTGTCGTCAATGGCAACCCCGCACGGGTTGGCGTGCTTGACGATGACGCACGCGGCCGCGTCGAACGATTTCACGCACTCGAGCGCGGCATCGGCATCGGCAATGTTGTTGAACGAAAGCTCCTTGCCCTGCAGCAGACGTGCCGTGGACACGCACGCCTCGGCGGCGTGGCGCTCGATATAGAACGCCGCTTTCTGGTACGGGTTTTCCCCGTAGCGCAGCCCCATGGCGTGATGGAACTGCAGATTATAGGTTTGCGGGAACTCGCCGCGCGTCCCGTCCGGACGCAGGCGGCCGAGGTAATTGGCGATCGCGTCATCGTACGCGGCGCTGTGCTCGAAGGCCTTGGTCGCCAGGCGAAAGCGCAGGTCATCGCCCACCGCTCCCTGGCGTCGTTTCATCTCATCGAGCACCGCGCCGTAATCGCGGCTGTCCACGATCACAGTGACGGCGGAGTAGTTTTTTGCCGCCGCGCGCAGCAGCGTCGGGCCGCCGATGTCGATGTTCTCGATCGCGAGCGCCAGCGTGCAATCCTGGCGCGCGATGGTTTCCTCGAATGGATAGAGATTGACCACGACGAGATCGATGGGCGGAATCCCATGGTCGTGCATGGTTTTGACATGACTGTCGGTATCGCGCCGTCCCAATATGCCACCGTGGATTTTCGGGTGCAGCGTCTTGACACGCCCGTCGAGCATTTCCGGGAAGCCGGTGTAGTCCGACACCTCGATCGCGACAACGCCGTTGTCGGCGAGCAGTTTCCCGGTGCCGCCGGTGGAAAGGATTTCGACGTTGAGGTCTTTCAGCGCGCGCGCGAATTCGACCACGCCGCTTTTATCGGAAACGCTGATCAGCGCACGGCGGATGATGGTCATGAAGGGCGGAATCGAAATGGGAAGTTTGGAACGCGGATTCTAAATTCCGCCGCCCGCCTCCGCAATCACATTCCGTCAGACGAGCTTGTACGTCTTGAGCTTTTTGCGCAGGGTATTGCGATTAATGCCGAGGATTTCCGCCGCCTTGCACTGGTTGCTTTTGACGTGGCGCATGACGATCTCGAGCAGCGGTTTTTCCACCTCGGCGATGACCATGTCGTACACGTCCATGGTCTTCTCGCCGTTGAGGTCGTTGAAATAGCGTTCCAGTGACTGTCTGACGCATGCCGCGAGCGGTCCCTTGCGATCCTTGGTCATGCCGCCATCCCCATGGCCTGCTGCTGCCGGTCAGCCGCTCCCGACGTCCCTGTTTCTCGCGGCATTAGTGCGTCCTGTACGTCAAAAAATTCGCGCACCATCGCGAGCTGCGCGGTCGTGGTCTCGACTGCGTTCACCGCGTGACGGAAGGCGGCGCCACCGCGCAGGCCCTTGCTGTACCAGGAGATGTGCTTGCGCGCCATGCGCACGCCGCTGTATTCGCCGTAGAACGCGTACAGGGTAACCAGGTGTGCGAGCAGCGTGTCGCGCACTTCCGTGGCCGGGGGCGGGGCGAGTTTCTCGCCGGTGGCAAGAAAATGCGAGATTTCCCGGAAAATCCAGGGGTTCCCCTGGGCCGCGCGGCCGATCATCAGGCCATCGGCACCCGTGCGCTGGAGCACGAAGGCGGCCTTCTCGGGCGTGGCGATATCGCCGTTGGCAATCACCGGAATGTGCACCGCGTCCTTGATGGCGGCGATGGTGTCGTACTCGGCATCGCCCTGGAACGCATCGGCGCGCGTGCGGCCGTGCACCGCGAGCGCCTGGATACCGCAAGCTTCGGCAATGCGCGCGATAGCCGGGCCGTTACGGTTCGCGCTGTCCCAACCGGTGCGGATCTTGAGCGTTACCGGAACATCGACGCTTTTCACCACCGCTTGCAGAATTTCCGCGACGAGTTTCTCGTTCTGCATCAACGCCGAGCCGGCGTACACGTTGCAGATCTTCTTCGCCGGACAACCCATGTTGATGTCGATGATCTGCGCGCCGCGTTCGGCGTTGTAACGCGCGGCCTGCGCCATCAGCGCCGGATCGCTACCGACAATTTGCACGGCGCGCGGCTCTTCCTCGCCGGTATGGTCGGCGCGGCGCTTGGTTTTTTCGCTGCCCCACAGCAGGGAATTGGACGAGACCATTTCTGAGGCGGCCATGCCGGCGCCGAGCCGGCGGCACAGGCCGCGGAAAGGTCTGTCGGTGACACCGGCCATGGGCGCAAGGAACAGATTATTTTTCAGCTTATAGTGACCGATTCTCATGATCGGATTTCTCTACCCTGGACGACGAGGGGGGCAATCTTAACCAGAAACTCGGAACCCAGGGAAGGGGGGCGCGATGAACGGCAAAAATTGATTTTTTATTCGCCACAATAAAATAAAAAAATCAAGTCGCGGAATGAAAAGCCGGGGTTATCTCGTCCGGGTTCTGTTTCAGGCAATAAGCAGGTGAAGCGCAAATGAAAATCGTCGCGCAACGATAGTTCATGGCGTCGTAACTGATTTCGCATGGTGCAAAGCACGAAATACTCAGGGTGTAACCAATCGAATTTCATATCCAACGGCTTTGCCGTCGGGATTGGTCACATCGAGCAGTGCCGTGGCCACCACATTCGGGGTCAGTGCCGCCGTCGCTGGCGTTTCCAGATATTGCGCCGGGGCGAAAGTGCGGCGCGCGAGCACTTGGCCTCCGTTACTGGTGAGGCTGATTTCCATCCCCGGGTACGCCTGGGCGAAGGCGGCACGGTTGACCAGCGTTGCCCGGATGCGCAGGGCATTTTCGTATTTTGGATGCGGCGCGATGCTGGTCTGGAGCAGTTCAATCCGGGCGATGTCCAGACGCGGACGCAGTTCACAGCCGGCATAATCGCAGAATTCCCGCACCACGGGCCGCCACGAGGGATCGACGGCCAGCTCGTCGTGATAGAAGTAGAGTATCTGGCCGGCGAGCAGGATCAGCAGCGCTAGATTCCCGAGTGACCAGAAAAACGGACACCAGAACGAGCGCGGTTTGACGATGCCCTCGAGTTCGGTGACGGTGGGAATGTCGGCCCCTTCAGCGCTCGTAGTCAGAGCGGGCTCGATCCTGGTGCGGCGACGCCGTGAGCTTGCGTTCCGGCTTTTCCCGCCACGCACGCGTTTGTTTTTTTTGGCTGAAACGGATTGTTCCCGAGTGGGCGCCGTGACTTCCGCGCCGGGCTTGGGCGGCACCTGTAGCAGGCGCTGCTCGGCGTGAAAGATCGCCGAGCAGATGCCACATCGCACCATGCCGCCGCGCGCGGCGAGCTGCGTAGGCGTGACCTTGAATGTCGTCAGACAGGCGGGACACCGGGTGTACATTAATGTCGACCTACTTCGTTCGTTTGGCCATAAAAACAGACGCCCTACTGCGTTCGTCTGGACATAATATTAAGCTTAGCCCGGTTTACGTCCCGCGAGCAGCATCCATTTTTGCCGTTCGTGTAAAGTGAATTCGAAGGGTGGCTCATAATACGGGCGCACCTCCGTTGCTTGATCGCTCCCCAGCAATCCCGACAGTACGAGCCAGCCCCCCGGCCGAATGCGCGCCTTGATCTCCGCGGCCAGCTCGATCAGCGTGCCGAAGAGAATATTGGCGATCACGATATCCGCCTGAAAGTTCGGCGGCAGTTCTGACGGAAGCATGACATTCAACCCGGAATGAATGCCGTTGTGCGCGGCGTTGCGGCGCGTGACGTCCAGCGCCAACGCGTCGATGTCCACGGCAAATGCTTGTGTGGCGCCGAGCTTGAGCGCCGTGATCGAAAGAATGCCCGAGCCACAACCGTAATCGAGAACGGTTTTGTCCTGGAGCGGTTGTTCCGAGAGCCATTCGAGACACAGCGAGGTGGTTGGGTGATCGCCGGTGCCAAAGGCCAGTCCCGGATCGAGAATGATATTGACGGCGTCGGGTTCGGGCGGCTCGCACCAGCTCGGCACGACCCAGAGATGGCAACCCACCTGCAACGGCTTGTAGTGCGCCATCCATGAATGCGCCCAGTCCTCGTCGCCGAGCAGATCGATCTGGTGCGGCGGGTTTTCCGCGAGGCTCAAGCGTTCGCGCGCGCGCGAAAGAATATCGTCGGTGTCGGTGTGTTCGGGAAACAGCCCGGTGACCTGCACCTCCGACCACAGCGGGCTGCGGTCCCAGTGCGTCTCGAACAACGGCTGGTCGGCGGCGTCCTCGAGTGTGACCGAAATCGCGCCCCATTCCTCGAACGCGTCGGCGAGCGCCTGCGCCTGATCTTGATTCGCGTGCAGTCTCAGTTTGAGCCAGGGCATGGTCTAATGAGTCGTGAGCGGTAAATCGTAAAACGAAAACGCGGATAACGTTCTCACTGCTTACATTTTACGATTCACGGGTTTCAGAGCCCGAGTTTTTTGTGCAGGTAATGGATGTTGACACCCCCGCGGATGAAGTAGGTGTCGTTCATGATGTCCTGGTGCAGCGGGATATTGGTCTTGATACCGTCCACGATCATTTCGGAAAGCGCGATGCGCATCCGCGCCAGCGCTATCTCGCGTGTGTCGCCGAAGGCGATGAGCTTGGCGATCATCGAGTCGTAGTACGGCGGCACGAAGTAGTTGGTGTACACGTGCGAGTCCACGCGGATGCCCGGTCCGCCTGGAGGGTGCCACGTGGTGATGCGCCCGGGTGAGGGGATGAAATTATTCGGGTCCTCGGCGTTGATGCGGCACTCGATGGCGTGCCCGCGCCAGGTAATGTCTTTCTGCCGGAAAGCGAGCTTCTCGCCCGCGGCGATGCGCAGCTGCTCGCGCACGATGTCCACGCCCGTGACCATCTCGGTGACCGGGTGCTCCACCTGCACGCGCGTGTTCATCTCGATGAAATAGAACTCGCCGTCCTGGTAAAGGAACTCGAAGGTGCCGGCGCTGCGGTAGTGGATCTTGCGGCAGGCGTCGGCACAGCGCTCGCCCATCTTGTTGCGCAGCTTTTCGGGGATGCCCGGCGCCGGCGATTCCTCGACCACTTTCTGGTGGCGGCGTTGCATCGAGCAGTCGCGCTCGCCGAGGTGGATGGCGTGGCCGTGGGTGTCGGCCAGCACCTGGAATTCGATGTGGCGCGGGTTGTCGAGGTATTTCTCCATGTAGACGGTGTCATTGCCGAAGGCGGCCTTGGCCTCGGCCTTGGTCAGGGCCACGGCGTTGAGCAGGGCCGCTTCGGTGTGCACCACGCGCATGCCTTTGCCGCCACCGCCAGCCGCGGCCTTGATGAGCACGGGATAGCCGATGTGCACAGCGAGTCGGAGAGTTTCTTTTTCGTTGTCGCCGAGCGGGCCGTCAGAGCCGGGCACGCACGGCACGCCGGCCTTTTTCATGGCGCGGATGGCGGAGATTTTGTCGCCCATCAGGCGGATGGTTTCGGCGCGCGGGCCGATGAAGATGAAACCGCTTTGTTCCACGCGCTCGGCGAAGTCGGCGTTCTCCGAGAGAAAGCCGTAGCCAGGATGGATCGCCTGGGCGTCAGTGACCTCGGCGGCGCTGATCACTGCCGGGATGTTCAGGTAACTGTCGGCCGCGCGTGGCGGCCCGATACATACCGACTCGTCCGCGAGCTTGACGTACTTGGCCTCACGATCGGCCGTGGAGTACAGGGCCACGGTGCGGATGCCGAGGGCGCGGCAGGCGCGCTGGATACGCAACGCTATCTCGCCGCGGTTGGCGATAACCACTTTCTCGATCATGGCTTACTCGATGATGAACAGGGTCTCGCCGTATTCCACCGGCTGGCCGTTTTCCTTGAGGATCGCCTTGATGACACCGGCCTTGTCGGACTCGATCTCGTTCATCATCTTCATGGCCTCGATGATGCACAGGGCGTCGCCCACGTTGACCTGGCTGCCGACATCGACAAAGGATTTCGCTTCGGGAGAAGCGGCTCGATAGAAAGTCCCCACCATGGGTGAAATGACCGCATGCCCCGCCGGCGGCGCCGCGGGCGCCGGTGTAGCGGCGGGGGTGGTGGCCGCTGCCGCCGGGGCGGCATGGGGCGCGGCGTGCATGGACGCCGGCGCCATATGCACGACCTGCGTGCCGCCGGAACTCCCGCGGCTGATGCGGATAGCCTCCTCGCCCTCGCGGATCTCGATCTCGGAGAGACTCGATTCCTCCAGCATCTCGATCAGTTTTTTGACCTTGCGTATGTCCATGATGACTTGCCCTATTTTTTCAATCGTTCAATGGCGGCCGTAAGCGCCAGTTCGTAACCCTGCGCGCCCAGACCGCTGATCACGCCGGCGGCGAGATCGGAAAAGTAGGAATGCTTGCGGAACGACTCACGTGCGTGCACGTTCGAAAGATGTACCTCGATAAACGGGATATGTGCCGCGGCCAGGGTGTCGCGCAGCGACACGCTGGTGTGGGTAAAAGCCGCCGGGTTCAGCAGGATAAACGCCACCTTGTCTTTCATCGCCTGCTGCACCCGCCCGACCAGCTCGTGCTCGGCATTGCTTTGGAAGAAGTTCACGCGGTGTCCCGCGGCCTCACCCTGCTTGGCAAGGCGCTGATTGATGGCATCAAGCGTGGTCGTGCCGTAGTGTTCCGGCTCCCTTGCTCCGAGCAGATTTAAGTTGGGGCCATTCAGTACCAGGATTTCAGCCATGAGATGCTGTGGTGCGGTAGGTGGTCCCGTGGCCGGAGCAGGCCCGGATTATGCGGGCTATTTGCGTGATCTTTCCTGATTTACACATTGATTTGTCGCTATCTTCTCCATTTTTAGAATTGTGCATCTCAAAGGGCGTTTTGTCCAGCTAATGTATGGTGCAGGCCATATCGGCGGAGATTACCGATATACTATGAAGATATACACACAATTACATGGATTACGACGGAGAAGAGCTTATGGGGCGGTTAAGAGGGGGTCAATCAGGCTTTCGAGCTCGGTTTGGTTAAATACACCGAGTTTGCGAACGGCAATCGAGCCGCTGCGGTCGATGATCACGGTAAAGGGAAGCGAGCCCATGCGGTTACCGTACTGGGCCACCAGCGGCATGGCATTTTCCTCGCCGATCAGGATCGGATAATTGATGCGTACGGACTGACGGTAAACCATCACGGCGGTCAGGGTATCGATAGCGACCCCGATGACCTGCAGGTCGTCGGTCGGATGTTTTTTCTGCAGGGAGATAAACAGCGGGATCTCCTCGCGGCACGGAGGGCACCACGTGGCCCAGAAATTCAGCACAATGACCTTGCCGCGCCATTCATGAATTGACCGCTTTTTCCCTTCCAGGTCGGGAAGGGTGAAGTCAATCAATTCGCCGCCGCCATAAGTGAGAGTGGTGGTGACCTGTTCCGCCGGACGCATCGATTGTGCAATCCAATAGCCACCCATCAGCGCCAGCACCGCCGTGATCAGCAGCAGCAGATTTTTAAATGTCGCGGACATCAATCAGGTCGTGGAGCCGCCGCGCTCAGATTTTGCGCAACAAGGCGAGGAATTCCTCCACGTTGCGGAAACCGTATGTGCGAAGCTCGCGATGTTCTTCTCCATTTGCCGCAAAGAATAGCATGGCCGGCGGGCCGTAGACGCCGAAGCGGCTCTTGATCGCTTTTCCCTCCGGGTTGTTCGGGTCGGTCACGTCGGCCTGCAGCAGCACGAAGCGGTTGCGCAATTCCTCGCGCACGCGGGGGTCGACGAAGGTGGCTTTTTCCATGCGTAGGCAATCGGCGCACCAGTCGGCGTAGTAATCCAGTATCACCGGCTTGCCCGCGGTCTTGGCCGCCGCCAGCCGGTTTTCGAGATCACTTAACAAAGTTACCCGATCGAACATGTGTTCTGCGGAGACAGGCTGAGCACCGCCGGCGCCCGGCATTGCGCCGGGAACAACCGAAGACAACAGCAGCGGATTGAGGATATCGCGGTGGCCGGCAAATCCGCCGAGCAGGGCGAGCCCGCCCCAGATGAGCAGAACGGTGCCAATTCCTTTCCACAAATAGCGCCAGCCGCCGGCGCTTTCCGGCAGACCCTGAGTGGCGCCGAGGTAGACGGCGGAGACGATGAGCAGCACAGCCCACAGGAACAGCACCGGCACCTGCGGCAGGTACCCGAGCAGGTAAATTGCGACGGCGATCAGCAGGGCGCCGAACAGGTGTTTCACGCTGTCCATCCATTTGCCGACCTTGGGCAGCAGAAAACCGGCGCCAACGCCCAGCGCGATCAGGATCGCGCCCTGCCCGTGGGCCAGCGAGAACATGATCGCGCCGCCGAGTACGGGGTCTTTTGTGGTGATGGCGGCGCCGAGCGCGGAGATGAGCACGGGCGAAACGCACGCGCCGACGATCAGCGCCGATATCAGGCCGAGAATGAACGCGCTGACGTAGGAGCCGCCTTTCATGTGATGCGTGCGGTGATGCAGGTGCGACTGGATGAAACCCGGCATCTGCAGGTCGTAAAAGCCGAACAGGGACAGCGCCAGCAGCACCAGCAGCGTGCTGAATGTGCCGATAGCCCACGGATTCTGGAAATACGATTGCAGCTGCTCGCCGCTGAGCCCGGCCAGAATACCGGCTGCGGTGTAGGTCACGGCGGTGCCGAGCACGTAACTGTAGGAAAGCATCCCGCCGCGCCACTTGCTGATGTGAGTTTCGCCCTGGCCCACGATGATGCCCGACAGAATTGGCACCATGGGCAGCACGCAGGGCGTGAAGGCGAGCAACAAACCCGCGCCGAAGGCGGCGAGCACGGCGATCATCAGTTTGCCGGTATCGCGCGTTTGCTTGTCCACGGGCGAAGCCGCGGCGGTCCCCGGTCCGGCCGCCACGCTCAATACGCCAGCCCGGAACTGCACGCCGAATTTTTTCGTCACCGGCGGGTAGCAGATGATCACCCCTTTTTCCGAACAGCCCTGATACGTAACGTGCAGCAACATGTCGCGATCCTGCGCGGCGCCACCCACGATCGGGAGAGTCACATCAAAACCGTTTTCATAAATCTCGGTCTTGCCGATGAACTCATCGGTTTTGATTTTGCCTGCCGGCAGGTCGACACTGCCGAGGCGCAGGTCCGCGGGAAGCGCGCTGCCATCGGCCGCGGTCAGCTCGAATTTCACCTTGTCGCGGTACAGATAACAGCAGTCGGCAATGTCGATATGCGCGAGCAGCGCCTCGTTGCCGCGCGGCGTGATATTCACCATGAAAGCTTTTTCCGGGTCCACCGGTTCCGCCTCGCCGCCCAATGACGCCGCCGGGCGGGTGAGGTCTTTCAGCGAACGGACTTCGCCGACCGGAGTTGCCGCCACCGCGGCGACCGGTGCGCGCTTCGCTTTTACCGGCGGCAGTTTGAAATCTACTTCCTTCACGATGGGCGGGTAGCAGACGCCCACGGGCTCGTTGCAACCCTGGGCGGTGATCCTGAGCCGTACGCTGCGCGCGGCTTCGTTGCGTTCGAACGGCAGACGCACTTTCACAGATTTGGTGTAGGTTTCCACCTCGCCGAACAGCGGGTCCTGCTTTTTCTTGCCGCGTGGCAACACCGGATTCCTGAGCGTCGCGCCTTCGATCGCCTCGAATTTGAACTTGTCCCGGTACAGGTAATAATCGGGGGCGATCTTCCAGCGCGCCTCGAGCGTGGTGCCGTTGACCGTGCGCGTGTACAGCTGGAAGGCCTGATCCGCTTCCAGCAGGTTCTCATTGGTTTGTTCCGCTCGGGCCGGTGACAGCAGCAGAAGCAGCAAGACGGAGAAATATTTGGTCATCATGTTTTATCCGGGTCGCGGATCCAAGCGAGGTAGCCGGGGTAGCCGTCGGCAACAGGGACCGCGATCACCTCGGGAAGTTCATAGGGATGCAGTTCGAGGATCCGCTTCTGGATCGCCCGGTAGGCGCGTGCCATGGACTTGATCACTAGCAATTGTTCGGCGGCGGATTCCACCTTGCCTTTCCACAGATAGATTGATTTGGCGATGGGCAGGATGTTGACGCAGGCGGCGAGCCGTTCGCTGACGAGCGCGTGCGCGATGCGTTCCGCCGCCGCGGCATCGGGGCAGGTCGTGAGAACCAGCTGGTAGCGGTGAGATTTCATTTGTTTCGGTGTTTCGATCCCGTGCGGTGACGGCGCGGGATCGGTGTTTATTCATTGTAGCGAAACTGATGCCGCCCCGCCCCGGATGCGACGCAAGGGCTGAGCAGTTATGCTGCGGGTTTGTGATGGCATAGGGCTCTGTTTTCATGTTCATGATTCTGTTCCTGCTGGTGCCGGTGGCCGAGATCGCGGTCTTCGTCCAGGTCGGGTCCCGCATCGGGGCCGGCATGACTGTCTTGCTGGTGGTGGTCAGCGCCGTAGTTGGCGTCTGGCTGGTGCGCCGTCAGGGCCTTGCCACCGCCACGCGTGTCCAGGCCATGGTCGCGCGGGGTGAATCGCCGGCGCTCGGGATGCTGGAGGGCCTGGCCTTGCTGGCCGCCGGCGTGCTGCTGGTCATCCCCGGTTTTTTGACAGACATCGCCGCCTTTGTGCTGTTGATTCCACCCCTGCGCCGGGGAATCATCCGGCTGTACCTGCGCCATATCCGCCTGGAAGGCGGTGTCGCGCACCCCCCAGCGGCGGATAAGCCCGGTCGTACCCCCCTGGAAGGCAAATCCCGACGGGTAGACTGAATACCTGACTTCCGGGGTTGACAAGATTTAGCAGCAGTTTATCATTAGCACTCGCCTGAGCAGAGTGCTAATAATCCCCTAACACCCGGTTTTCAATAATTTAACCAAGAGTCCGTCGTACAGGAAATAGAGTTAAACAAAGGAGCACAGCATGAGTGTACAACCCCATTCCAAAGGAGAACCATCCGTGAAAATCCGTCCGCTTCACGACCGTGTGATCGTGCGCCGCCTGGAAGAAGAGCGTAAGTCACCCGGAGGCATCGTCATTCCCGATACCGCCAAGGAAAAACCGATCCAGGGCGAAATCGTCGCCGTGGGTCACGGCAAGATTCTCGAGGACGGCAAGCTCCGTCCGCTCGACGTCAAGGTCGGCGACAAGATCCTCTTCGGCAAGTACTCCGGAACCGAAGTTAGGATCGACAATGAAGAGCTGCTCGTGATGCGCGAAGAAGACATCATGGGCGTCGTCGAGAAGTAACCAACCGAACGAATTCAGAGAGGAAATCATTATGGCAGCTAAAGACGTTTTATTCGGCGATCACGCCCGCACGCGCATGCTGCGCGGCGTCAACATCCTGGCCGACGCGGTCAAAATCACGCTCGGTCCCAAGGGCCGCAACGTGGTGCTGGAGAAATCCTTCGGCGCCCCGACGGTCACGAAGGACGGCGTCAGCGTCGCCAAGGAAATCGAGCTTAAAGACCGGTACGAAAATATGGGTGCGCAGATGGTGAAGGAGGTCGCTTCCAAAACCTCCGATGTCGCCGGCGACGGCACCACCACCGCCACCGTACTCGCCCAGGCGATGCTGCGCGAGGGCCTGAAGTCCGTGGCCGCGGGTATGAACCCGATGGATCTCAAGCGTGGTATCGACAAGGCCGTTCTCGCCGCAGTCGAAGCGATCAAGAAAATCTCCAAACCCTGCTCCGACCCCAAGGAGATCGCCCAGGTGGGCACCATCTCCGCCAATGCCGATGAGTCCATCGGCAAGATCATCGCCGATGCCATGGCGAAGGTCGGCAAGGAAGGTGTGATCACGGTGGAAGAGGGCCAGAGCCTCGATAACGAACTCGAGATCGTCGAAGGTATGCAATTCGATCGCGGCTATCTCTCGCCCTACTTCATCAACAAGCAGGATACGATGAGCGTGGAACTCGAGAATCCAATGATTCTGATCTACGAGAAAAAGATTTCCAACATCCGCGAAATGCTTCCTATCCTGGAAGGCGTGGCCAAGCAAGGCCGGCCGCTGCTGATCGTCTCCGAAGACGTTGAGGGTGAGGCGCTGGCAACCCTGGTGGTCAATAACATCCGCGGCATCCTCAAGGTCTGCGCCGTGAAGGCGCCAGGCTTCGGCGACCGCCGCAAAGCGATGCTGCAGGATGTCGCCATCCTGACGGCGGGCACGGTGATCTCCGATGAACTCGGCATGAGCCTCGAGAAGGCCGATGCCAGCATGCTCGGCTCCGCCAAGCGTGTTACGGTGGACAAGGAAAACACCACCATTATCGACGGCGCCGGCAAGAAGCAGGACATCGAAGGACGCATCAAGCAGCTCAAGGCCCAGATCGAGGAGGCCAGCTCGGACTATGACAAGGAAAAGCTGCAGGAACGCACGGCCAAGCTCGCCGGCGGTGTCGCCGTGATCAAGATCGGGGCGGCGACCGAGATGGAAATGAAAGAGAAGAAGGCGCGCGTGGAAGACGCGTTGCATGCCACCCGCGCGGCCGTGGAAGAAGGCATCGTCCCGGGCGGCGGTGTGGCGCTGGTGCGCGCCGTCAACGCCATCAAGGGTATCAAGGGCGACAACCATGACCAGGATGTCGGCATCCAGATCGCCGTGCGTTCCATGCAGGAACCGCTGCGCCAGATCGTGGAAAACGCCGGTATCGAGGGCTCCGTGGTATATCACAAGGTCATGGAGAGCAAGGACACCAACTTCGGTTACAACGCCGCGACCGGTGAGTACGGCGACATGATCAAGATGGGCATCCTTGATCCGACCAAGGTGACGCGTATCGCGTTGCAGAACGCGGCGTCCGTCGCCGCCCTCATGATCACCACCGAGGCCATGGTGGCCGAACTGCCGAAGGATGAGTCTCCGGCCGGCGGCGGAATGGGTGGCATGGGCGGTATGGGTGGAATGGGCGGGATGGATATGTAATTGCCGTTCCGGCATCCGCTGTAAATCGAAAGCCCCGCGCATGCGGGGCTTTCTTTTTTGGGCGGTGTTGTTGTCATTCCCGCGTGAAGCGGGAATCCAGGTTTTAAATTGGTATCGCGCGCAGAGCGCGCGATACCAAAACCTACTTGTAGGCGGTTACGGGGATCTAAAACACATCTCGACTTTTGGCGGTGTGATGGGTAGCCCGGATGTAGCGAAGCGCAATCCGGGGGGAATACCGTCAACGTTTTCTAATCAAGCTCACACCGTCGCGGACGGGCAGCATCACGCATTCGACACGCGGGTCGCGATGCACGTGCTTGTTGAAGGCAACCACAGCGCGGTCAGTTTTCTTTTTCGGCGCGAGCACATACCCTGACCACAGCACGTTGTCCGCCACGATCACCCCGCCAGGTCGCAGGCGTGGCAGCACCGCCTCGTAGTAGTTCACGTAGTTCTCTTTATCGGCATCAAGAAAAACGAAATCAAAGCTCGCCGAGGCCGGCAGGCCCGCGAGCGTTTGGAGCGCGGGGCCGAGGCGTAGCTTGATCTTGTGCCCGTGAGGACTGCGGGCGAAGAACGAGCGCGCGATGTCGGCATGCTCCAGCTTGATCTCGCAGGTGGTGAGCTGACTGTTCTTGGGCAGAGCCTCGGCCATGCACAGCGCCGAATAACCGGTGAAGGTGCCGATCTCCAGGATGCGCCGCGCGCCGGTCAGGCGCACGAGCATAGCCAGCAGGGCGCCCTCATGCGGGCCGATGAGCATCTGGGCATCGGCGCATGTCCGTTGGGTGTACTTTTCGAGTTCCCGCAGCAGTTTATCGCGCGCACTGGTGTGGCGCAGGCAGTACTCCTCGATCTTTCTGGGAATTATCGCTTTCACGGATGGGTTCCTCGCACGCCGACCGCGCTTTTGCTCAGCAACAAGAACCGCTGGGCACGGTGCTATTCTCCGGGACCGCGGCGGGTTTGGGTCCGCAATCGAACAGGCCGTGGTGCACACGGGTATCGCCGATGACTTTGAAATGCGGCGCGTAGCGCGTTTGGCTCAGCATTGAAGCGGTATTGCCGCAGACCGGCTGCGGTTGACCCGTTTCAAACAGGTGGTGATCGTCCAGAACGAAACTGTGGGGCTGCTCCGGGAGGGTGCCAAGGTAACGGGCTAGCTGCCCGAAATCCTCGCAGCGGTCCTCAAGGTCAAGCTTGAAGACGCGCACGGTGAGCGAATGGAAACCGATCATGCCGGCTTTTTGTTCGACGACGGGATCGGTGAGCGCGAGTTTTGAGTTACTGACGACCCGATGGTCGAGGCAGCCGACCCCGGCGAGCAGCCGCCGGAAATCCTCGATGTAGAGCGCGCCACCCAGACACTCGCCCAGCAGCACGGGGTCTTCGGCTAGAGGCGGAGGGATTCTGCGGTCGGCAAACACGTCAGAGAAATATAGTTCCCCGCCAGGCTTGAGCACGCGGAAGATTTCCGCGAACACGCGTTGCTTGTCCGGCGAGAGATTGATGACGCAATTGGAAACCACGACGTCGACCGAATTGTTTTCGATGCCGAGACTTTTCAGGTCCTCGATATATCCCGACAGGAATTCGACGTTGGGTCGCGCAAAGCCGAATTTTTCCATGTGATACCCGACGTGACGACGCGCGGTGTCAAGCTGTTCCGGCGTCATGTCCACGCCGATCACGTGGCCGGCGGGACCGACCAGCTTCGAAAGAATAAAACAGTCCCTGCCCGAACCCGATCCCAGATCGAGCACTGTTCTTCCCATCAACTCGGGCGGGATCGGTGAGCCGCAGCCGTAAAATTTGGCAACGACATCGGGATGGATGTCCTTGAGAATTTCCCGCATTCGCGGGGCGGGCGATTCGCCGGCGCAACAAACGTTGGTTTTCAAATCCTGATTCGTCTTGAGCACCCGCCCGTAATAATTCCGCACGCTGTCGAGCGTTCCAGTGTTGCTGTTCATATTCAATCTCCGTTTCCGTGTCGCAACTTAATTTTCCGAAATCACTTCGCCGTGGTCCGATTTGCGCAAGACCACCGCCAAGAACGCGCCCCACGGCAACGCAGTGGGGAGCACCGCCTCGGCCGCGCGCGCGAATGCACCGCCGCCGGGCATGAATATGGCGCTGCGCGCCGTGGTCCGCGGCGCGGGCTTGAGTGCCAGCGTCCAGCGCCTGACTTCCGCGGACGTATCCCAGCGCGCGCCGCGATAGGCGCCGCGGTCGCGCTTCTGCTGATAGAGCAGGCTGCGGCGGTTGAGCAGCCCGAGCAACACCGCCCGCCGCGCCACGCGCCACATCTCCCGCAAGGCCCGCTCGGGATCAGCGATGAAACACAAACTGGTCACCGCCGTGACATAGTCATAGGCGTTGTCACCAAAGGAAAGTTTGGTTCCCGTGCCGAGCAGGTAGCTTACTCCGCCGCCGAGGCCACGCGCATATTCCAGCATCGCCGGGTCCGGGTCGAGCCCGGCGACCCGCAGACCGGCGGTGGCGAAGCGGCGGCTGAAATGGCCCGTGCCACAACCGACATCGAGCAGCGTAGTGCCGGCCGACGGACCCAGCAGCCGCCTCATCAGGTCGAATTCGCGGCCGGCGATCCAGCTTCCGCGCGCGGTTTGGTACCACGCCTCATAGTCGCCCGGGTTCATCGTTGCCCGGGTGTGGCGTTGCCGTCCGCCGTGATGCGCGCGCGCTCGACAAGACTGCGGCGCTCCTGTTCCGCGACCGCTCCCTTGATGCGCAGCAGGTCGCCATCGAGCGCCGGTTGCCCGTGCCACCATTGATAGTCCGGTGACTGATGTCCGGCGCCGAGACGCACGTTGCGCGCGTGCGTCTGCATGCCGCCGAACAGCGCATCGAGCGCCGCGCGATCCGGTGGTGTGAGCGTTTCGCGCTGGTGCGCGACGACATCATGCGCCTCGCGCAGTTTCATGCGCGCGACGTCGAGCATGCGCGCGCCGACGCCCGCCTGTTCGGCGATGTAACGCGGCGCGTGACAATCCACGCACACCGTCATGGCGGCCGGGAGCTCCGCGTCCGGCACCGCTGTTTTTGGCGCGGCCAACGGAACCCAGGGCGTGATGGACCGGCTGACATCGTGTTCGCCGGCGTGCAGATGACAGTAGGCGCAGCCGGGCGCGCGGTAATTGCCGCGGGCGAGCGGTTGCGACCAGTCGTAGCCGGCCTCCTCGAGTCGCATGATGACGCCATGCTTCGAGGTGGCGTAGCTGTGCACGACCTCGCGGCCGAGCTTCTCGTGGCAGCCGGTGCAGGCGCTATCGCGGCGGGCGCGCGCCGAAGCCGCACGATGGCTCGCCCCGTGGCAGGCGACGCAGTCGGCCTTGGGACTCTGGCGCGCATGGCGGCTCGTTTTCCACGCCGCCACCAGCTGTGGGTCGCGCTGGACATGACAGCTTACGCATTCGGCATTGGTAAACCGGCTGGCCGGCGCCTTCTCCGCCGCCGTGGCCGTCAGCACGAACCCGGCGAGCAAGCCGATCGCTAATAACCGCTGGCCGATGGCTGCCTGCATCAGTTGTGTTCCCGGTTGTAGGTGGTGTACTCGCCTTCGAGCCACAGGCTACCCGGGTCGGCACGCCGGCCGAGCATTTTTTTCTCGACATCGCCCTGCGTGCGCAACGCACCGGCCTTGGTTTCGATGCCGGCGAGCGCATGGTCGAGATCCGAATGCCAGCGCTTTACCCCCGCGTCGTCGTTGTGGGCGGCGGACTTGTAGGCACCGAGATTGGTGAAGTACCACATCTCGAAGTAATCGCGCTCGATCGGCGAGACGTTGTAAAACGCCGAAGACTGGCCGTCGAGAAAGCCGATGCGCGCGTGCGGAAAAAACCTTTCCATGGCGTCCATCGGGTAGGGCGGGCGTTGCTTCGCGCCCGGGTGCAGCAGGTCCTTCGCGCGCAGGTCCTTGAGCGTGTCCTCCGCCTGATAGAGCTTGCGCCACGCCTGTTGGCGTTCGCGATCGAGGCCCTTGAGCTGCTCCGCTGACCAGGCGGCTTCATGGCAGTCGCCGCATACCTTGACCCAGGCGGCACGGCGTACCTCGTTGCCGGAAGTGTTCGGGTTCACCTCGAACAAGCCGAATTTCCAGATCGTCTTGTCGGCGACCTGATGCTGGCCTTCGTGCATGTGGCAGTAGGCGCAGGTGGGTGTGGCGTAGTTGCCCTTGGCGAGCGGCTTGCTCCAGTCCTGCTTCGCGCTTTCGGCAAGATACTTCTTGCCATGCGCCGAGGCGAAATAAGTGTCGTCGTCCGGATGCGGCGGGCCGGAATGACAGGTGAGGCAGGCCTCGGGCCGGCGTGCCTCGGCGGCGCTGAAGCGGTGGCGCGTATGGCAGGAATCGCACTTGGTCGCGACCGAGTGGCACTGCAGACAGGCCGCGACCTCGGCCTTGGGCTTGTCGGCGAAGTGCTTGGCGTCCACCGCGCGCTCCATCGCCAAGGCATGGCTCGGAAAGCCGTAGCGTTTCTCGTCCAGAAACTGCGTGACGCGATTCTCATGGCACTGCGCGCAGACCTTGGGCGTGGGCATGTGTAGCGCCTGATGATTGGAGCCATGACACGCCGGGCAGAATACCTGCTTTTTGCCATCACCCGGACTGGCGTGCCGGCTCGCGCGCCAGTCGTTGACGATCCCGGGCGTGACAGCGGTATGGCAGGCGACACACTCCTCGCCTTTGAATTCGCCTTGCACGGTTTGTACCGATTTATAGAAATGATCCGGATCCCAGTAGGCCTGAACCGGTTCGGGTTTCCATTCGCGCGAATACAGACCGGTGCCTGGTCCGCTCTTGTTCCAGTAGACGTAGCCATAACCCGCGGGAATCGCGAACAGCGTAATCGCGAGCGTGACCCAGAGGTAACGGCGACGCATGAGTCAGCCCGGTGGGTTTTTGGTTTTACCTTCGTGGTGGCGGCGGTAACCCCAGCGCAACGCGCCGAGCGCGGCCAGCGCGAAGAACGGCCCGAGTGCCAGCCACAGCCCGCGTCCATCGTCGTCCGGCGCTTTCGGTGTGACAGTCGCCGTCGTCGGAGGCGACGGGGCGCCGAGCACATGTTCCTTGGTGTGATGGGCGTGCGCGGGAATCGCGAAGACAAAAAGCAGAATGAGAAGAGGCACAAGGATGTACCGCTTGCGGAGCCGAGGAGGCAATAGCGCGCGCCGCATGTTCAGTGCGCCGCGGCGGCCGTGGCAGGGTGTGGCGATGCCGTCGCTCGCGGGCCGCGCAACGCTGCCAGCGCGCGCGTGGTCAGCCGGAAACTTTCGAGAATGCCTTGCGCCGCCGAGCGGCCGTCGGCCATCGCGGTCACCACCAGGTCCGGACCGCGCGCATTGTCCCCGCCGGCGTAAATTTTGGGATGAGTCGTGTGCCCGTGTGCGTCCACGCGGATACGTCCATGCGCGTCAGTCTCGACGCCGAGTGCGGACAGCCACGCGGGCGGCTGCGCGACGAAGCCGAAGGCGAGGATCACCGCATCGCACTCCTCTGTGAGTTCGCCGTCGGGCGTCTGGAAGCGCACCGCCGCGACCGCGTC
>NZ_JBGQKW010000015.1:0-43329 GCF_041499725.1 Sulfuricaulis sp. | reverse complement strand
GGATGTGGAGCAGGTGATGGCAGAGGTTATATCGACTCTGGGAACCGAGCTGGGAGCGCTACCACGTCAATAAGTCCTTGGGAACAAAGAAGAAGGGTATAGGCATATGGCTTTGACCAAAGCAGATCTTGCGGAAAACCTGTTCAACGAGCTGGGTCTGAACAAGCGGGAGGCAAAGGAATTTGTCGAGTTTTTCTTCGAAAAGATTCGCACCGCCCTGGCCGAAGGGGAACAGGTAAAGCTCTCCGGTTTCGGTAATTTTTCCCTGCGCCAGAAAAACCCCCGTCCGGGTCGCAACCCTAAAACGGGCGAGGAAATTCCCATCACCGCCCGGCGGGTCGTCACCTTCCGCGCCAGTCACAAGCTCAAGGAACGAGTCGAGCAGAATGCTCAGGCCAATCGCGAAAAGTTCAAGGCGCAGGCTGAACTAAATGCTTGACCCCGGCGAAAATCACGAACTCCCCACGATACCCGGAAAACGCTACTTCACCATCGGTGAAGTGAGTGAGTTGTGCGCGGTCAAACCTCACGTGCTGCGGTATTGGGAGCAGGAATTTCCCCAACTCAAGCCAGTCAAGCGCCGCGGCAATCGGCGTTACTATCAGCGTCACGACGTGATCCTCATCCGCCAGATTCGCAGCCTGCTGTACGTTGAAGGATTCACTATCAGCGGCGCGCGCAACAAACTCGATCTGGATAACCCCGAACCCCTGGATGCCAGTCGTCAGCAGGCCGTCAAGACGCTCATCAGCGAACTCGAAGGCGTCCTGGACATGCTTAAAAAGCTCTAAATTAGCCTTGCCTCTCGTTTATTCTCCGGTATGATGGCGACCGCATATCTGCGGTACATCATGCGGGACCCTTCCACGCAAACATACAGACGGGGCGTAGCGCAGCCTGGTAGCGCACCACCTTGGGGTGGTGGTGGTCGGAGGTTCAAATCCTCTCGCCCCGACCATTCTAATGACCTGTGCATGCCATCCCTGGCGCGACTCATGTGTCTTCGATCAGCCCCAACCCGTGCATCCATGCACGGGCGTTCATCGGCGACAACACCACTTCACCCTCTCGCCCCGACCAACATCTCATGTCACTGTTAATCAAAATTTTATTGCTTCGCTCTCATCCGGTCGTAACCGACGGTATAGCTTTTCATACCCGTATGGCGCACCCGAGCCCCGCAAGGCTTTGGGCGGGCGCCCCGGAGGGGTCGCGCACAGGGAGGTGCGCGACTGGCCCACGCGACAGGGATGACGCGTTGGGCCAGTGCCGGGCCCCAAAGCCGCGGAGCGCAGGAGAGTGCGCCATCCGGGTGGCCTTTTCTTTCGTCCATTTCTTTTGGCCGAACAAAAGAAATGGACCCAGGGTGCAGGGGCGGAGCCACCCGCAATTAGCTTTTGAGATCGCGCGCAAAGCGCGCGAGACATTCAAAACCTGGATCTCCGCCTTCGCGGAGATGACAACAATGTTGCAAGCTGTGGAGCATCCCGCATTCACATTAATGTCGCCGAAGGCGACTCCAAATAAAAATCACAGTTAGTCGCCAATGCGCATCCTTCTCAGCAACGACGACGGCTATCTCGCCCCCGGGCTGGCCTGTCTCGCGCGGGCGCTCGCGCCACAGGCGCACATCGACGTGGTAGCGCCGGAGCGCGATCGCAGCGGTGCCAGCAACTCGCTCACGCTGACTCAGCCCCTGCACGTTCATAAGGGCGAGAACGGTTTCTACTATGTGGACGGCACGCCGACCGATTGCGTGCATCTGGCCATCACCGGTCTGCTCGAGAAAGAGCCCGATATCGTCATCGCCGGCATCAACCGCGGCGCCAACCTCGGCGATGACGTGATTTATTCCGGCACCGTGGCGGCCGCGATGGAAGGACGCTTTCTGGGCCTGCCGGCCATTGCTGTATCGCTGGCGGGTAAAACCGGAACGCATTTTGAAACCGCGGCAGAGGTAGTGCTGCGTTTGCTGGACAAGCTCCAGCGCGATCCCTTGCCCGCGGATACCATATTGAATGTCAATGTGCCGGATGTACCGTTCGAGCAGCTCGCCGGCTTCGAAGCCACGCGTCTTGGCCACCGTCACAAGGCCGAGCCCGTGATCCGCGCCGCCGATCCCCATGGCAATCCGGTTTACTGGGTGGGCGCTCCCGGACCGGAGGCGGACGCGGGGCAAGGCACGGATTTTTACGCCGTTCGACACCATGCCGTGTCCATCACCCCTTTGCATGTCGATCTGACCCGTTATACTGCGCTGGAGCAGGTCTCGGCCTGGCTCAAGAAAATATAGGAAACTCCTGTGCTGAACGAATTCCGGTGAGAATGGACGTCCACGGCATCGGCATGACCTCGCAGCGAACCCGTGACCGGCTTATCCAGCGGCTGCGCGAAGAGGGTATCCGCGACGAACGGGTTCTCGAGGCAATGCGCAATGTGCCGCGTCACCTCTTCGTGGATGAAGCGCTCGCCACCCGCGCTTACGAAGACACGGCCCTGCCCATCGGCCAGGGGCAGACTATCTCACAGCCCTATATCGTGGCGCTCATGACCCAGGCTCTGTTGGCCGGCGGGCGCCTGAAAAAGGTCCTCGAGGTCGGCACCGGATCCGGCTATCAGACGGCTATCCTTGCCCAGCTCGTGGATACCGTTTATTCCGTTGAGCGCATCGAACCGCTGATGAAACTGGCACGGAAGCGCTTACGGGAAATCGGTTGCCGCAACGTCCAGATCAAGCTCTCGGACGGGAGCTGGGGATGGAAGGATCACGCCCCTTATGACGGAATCATCGTCACAGCCGCACCCGCGGAAGTACCGCTGGCCCTGATCGAGCAACTGGCGCCCGGTGGCCGGCTCATCATCCCTGTCGGCGGACCGGCCATGCAGGAATTGTTGCTGGTACAACATACGGACAAAGGTCTATCCCAGGAACGCCTCGAACTCGTCAATTTCGTTCCGCTCGTGAGAGATTCCATCTGAGAACAGCGCATGCGCCGTTCAACATCCATCGAATGGCCCCCTTAAGATGCGGAATGGCTTTCATGCTCGTGCTGCTCACCTCTTGCGGCTTTCCCCTGGCGCCGGTCAGCGAGCAGGGCACCGCGCTGCGACACCCGGAAGCCGGATACCGCGAGGTGCGGGTGGGCGATACGCTCTACAGCATTGCCTGGGAGTCAGGACGCGATTACCGTGATCTGGCAAGATGGAACCGCATCGCGCCTCCTTATGTCATCAAACCCGGACAGCAACTGCGCCTGTTCCCGCCGGCAGGTGCGGGCCAGGCGAGCCGTCCGATTTTAAAGCCATTGCCACCTGCGTCGAGTCAGCACGCGACTATCGAAAAAGTACCAGACAAGACAAAAGTCACGGCGGAAAAACCGCAAACGTCCGCCAAGCGAAATGCGCCCGCCGCCGCGACCAAACAACTCGACTGGATATGGCCAACAGAAGGCGCGTTGCTGGAGCGTTATTCCGCCATCGGTCCGAACAAAGGTATTGACATCGCCGGTCGCAAAGGCCAACCGATCCTCGCGGCGGCGCCGGGACAAGTCGTGTATCAGGGTGGTGGACTTCGCGGTTACGGACAGCTTATCATCATCAAACACAACGCCGATTTTCTGAGCGCTTATGCCCACTGCGACAGGATTTACGTCAAGGAAGGGAATGTGATAAAACGGGGCCAGAAAATCGCCGACATGGGCAGCAGTGGCGCCGACAGGGCCAAGCTGCATTTCGAAGTTCGATACCGCGGTGCTCCGGTGGACCCGCAGGACTATCTTCCCAGAAAGTAATTATGCCACCACGCAAACCGTCCCGCGCCCCCGTCAAAAAGGGCAAAACCAAAGTCAAATCACCTGACGCGATCAAGGTATCGCCCGAAGCCGAAGAGATCGAGGACGAGGCCGTCGCTCCGGCCGAGGAAGCCGAAGAAGAGGCTGCCGAGGAAACGACCCCCAAGGCGGTTGCCGAGGACGAAGAGCCTGAAACCGGCGGACGCAGGGCGGGCGACGTGTACTACTCGCACGCGGACGCCACTCGCATCTACCTTAAGGAAATCGGTTTTTCGCCGCTCCTGTCCGCCGAGGAGGAGGTCTTCTTTGCGCGCAAGGCACAAAAAGGCGACGGCAAGGCGCGCAAGCGCATGATCGAAAGCAACCTGCGCCTCGTGGTCAAAATCGCGCGCCGTTACATGAACCGCGGCCTTTCGTTACTCGATCTCATCGAGGAAGGCAATCTCGGCCTGATTCGCGCGGTGGAAAAGTTCGACCCCGAGCGCGGCTTCCGTTTCTCCACCTACGCGACCTGGTGGATACGGCAAACCATCGAGCGCGGCATCATGAACCAGACGCGCACCATCCGCCTGCCGGTGCATGTTCTCAAGGAGATCAATATTTATCAACGCGCGGCCCGTTATCTTGCGCAGAAACTGGACCACGAGCCGTCGCCGGAAGAGGTCGCCAATCTGCTCGACAAGCCGGTCGAAGACGTCAAAGGCATGCTGGGTCTCAATGAGCGTGTCGCCTCGGTCGACGCCCCGCTGGATGACGACCCCGACCGCTCACTGCTGGATGCCATCGCCGACGAGCGCACGCCCGATCCGGAGAAGGTCTTGCAGCGTGACGACCTGCAGCAGCTGATTCAGCAGTGGCTGGACGAGCTCAACGATAAGCAGCGCGAGGTGGTCGAGCGCCGTTTCGGGCTGAACCATCGCGAGATCTCCACGCTGGAGGAAGTCGGCGCCGACATTGGCGTGACGCGCGAGCGGGTACGCCAGATCCAGGTCGAGGCCCTGAAGCGCCTGCGGGTAATCCTGGAAAAGGCCGGTTACTCAGTCGATTCCCTGTTTTAGATCCTCGATCATTAGCAACGCGGCGGCCACCCGCCGGCCGTCGCTCATCAGGAAGTTGTAGGTGCGGCACGCGGCGCCGGTGTCCATCACCTCGATCCCGATTCCCGCCTCCACCAGCGATCGGGTAAGACTCGGCGCGGGAAACCGCAGCCGCGCACCCGTGCCCAGAATCACCACCTCCGGTTGCAAGGGGGGAATCATTTCAAAGTGCCCCGCCAACAGATCGGCAAAGCTGGCCGGCGGCCACTGTGCGACGACCTGGTGTGGCGTGACGATCAGGCTGGTGGTGTAGACTTCCTCGTTGATGGTGATGCGGCCGGGGGCATAGGCACGGATCAGGTTTTGCCCCATACCGGTTTCAAGATGAATTTTCATGGTCGCTGCCGGTGCACATGTTCCATCGTTGTGGCGAAAGCCCTATAATCTATGGTTATTCAGTGTCTTGGCGCCAAGCCTTTACTATACCAGCCCGGCTAAAAGCATGTCACAAAACGACGATTTTCCGCGCATAAAACGGCTGCCGCCCTACGTCTTCAACATCGTCAACGAGCTCAAGGCGCAGGCGCGTCGCCGTGGCGAAGACATCATCGACTTCGGCATGGGCAACCCCGACGGAGCCACGCCCAAGCATATCGTCGACAAACTGGTCGAGGCCGCTCAGCGCGAAGACACGCATCGCTACTCGGTCTCGCGCGGCATCCCGCGCCTGCGGCGCGCGATATGCCAATGGTACAAACGCCGCTACGACGTGGATCTCGACATGGACAGCGAGGCGATCGTCACCATCGGTTCGAAAGAAGGTCTTTCGCATCTGGCGCTTGCGACCGTCGACAAGGGCGACTCGGTATTGGTTCCCAATCCCAGTTATCCGATTCATGCCTACGGCTTCGTCATCGCCGGCGCCGATATCCGCCATGTGCCGCTCATTCCGGGCGGGGATTTTTTTGCGGAACTCGAAAAAGCCATCAAGACGGCCTGGCCCAAACCCAAGATGCTGGTGCTGAATTTCCCGGCCAACCCCACGACGCAGTGCGTCGACCTCGGTTTCTTCGAGAAAGTGATCGCGGTGGCCAGGGAACACGGCATTTGGGTGGTGCACGACTTGGCGTATGCCGATATTGTCTTTGACGGTTACAAAGCGCCGTCCATTTTGCAGGTGCCCGGAGCCAAGGACATCGCGGTGGAGTTTTTCACGCTATCGAAAAGTTACAATATGCCCGGCTGGCGCATCGGTTTCATGTGCGGGAACACCAAACTCGTGGCGGCGCTGTCGCGCATCAAGTCGTACTTCGATTACGGCATGTTCACACCGATCCAGGTGGCGGCCATCCTCGCGCTCGAGGGGCCGCAGGATTGCCTGGAGGAGATCCGGCTGACCTACCAGAAACGGCGCGACGTGCTGTGCAACAGCCTGTTCGCCGCCGGCTGGCTGGTCGAAAAGCCCAAGGCCACGATGTTCGTCTGGGCGCATATCCCCGAGCCATACCGCGCGATGGGCTCGCTCGAATTTTCAAAGAAATTGCTTACCGATGCCAAGGTGGCGGTTTCGCCCGGCATCGGTTTTGGCGAGTTTGGCGATGCGCATGTGCGTTTCGCGCTTATCGAGAATGAACACCGTACGCGTCAGGCCGTCCGGTCTATCCGCGAGATGTTTCGGAAAGATCAGGTGCTGACTAATGTGCGCCAGGTCAATAACTGAGAGTCTCTAACAGAATGAATATGATCTTGAACCGCCAAGGACGCCAAGAAAAGCGAGTTTATAGATCAAAAAACTTAGCGCTCTTGGCGTCCTTGCGGTTTAAATAATTTTTTTATTAGAGATTCGAAATCCATAATCATGAAACCGGTCAAAATCGGCATCCTCGGCCTCGGCACCGTAGGCTGCGGCACGATCAACGTGCTGGCGCGCAACGGGCAGGAAATCGCACGCCGCGCCGGGCGCGAAATCAGCATCATCCAGGCCTCGACTCGCGACCTGAAGAAGAAGCGGTCATGCGCTACTGCCAGCATCAAGCTGGTACAGGACCCGCATGAGGTGGTGCGCAATCCCGAGATCGAGGTGGTGGTCGAGCTGATCGGCGGTTACGACCCGGCGCGTGCGCTGGTGCTCGAGGCCATTGCCAACGGCAAACATGTGGTGACCGCGAACAAGGCCCTGATCGCCGTGCATGGCAACGAAATTTTCGCCCAAGCGCAGAAAAAAGGCGTCATGGTGGCGTTCGAAGCCGCGGTGGCCGGCGGTATTCCCATCATCAAGTCGGTGCGCGAAGGGCTCGCGGGCAATCGCATCGAATGGCTGGCCGGCATCATCAACGGCACGAGCAATTTCATTCTCACGGAGATGCGCGACAAGGGTGCGGACTTTGCCGACGCATTGAAGGAAGCGCAACGATTGGGTTATGCCGAGGCCGATCCGACATTTGACGTGGAAGGCATCGATACTGCACATAAGCTCACGATTCTGGCGGCCATCGCCTTTGGCATTCCGCTCAAATTCAAGCAGGTCTACACCGAAGGCATTACCCGGATTACCCGCATGGACGTGCAATACGCCGAAAAGCTGGGCTATCGCCTCAAGCTGCTGGGAATCGCGCGGCGCACCAACGGCGGCGTCGAACTGCGCGTGCACCCGACACTGATTCCCGAGCGACGGCTCATCGCCAACGTGGATGGGGCAATGAACGCGGTACTGGTCAAGGGCGATGCCGTAGGTCCGACGATGTTTTACGGAGCCGGAGCCGGCGCCGAACCGACGGCCTCGGCCGTGGTCGCCGATCTCGTGGACGTCGTGCGCACGCTGACGGTGGATCCGAACAACCGCGTGCCACATCTGGCGTTTCAACCGGATGCGCTCGTGGACCTGCCGATCCTTCCGATCGAGGATGTCGAGACCTCGTATTACCTGCGTCTGCATGCGCTCGACAAACCCGGCGTGCTGGCCGAGGTCACGCGTATCCTGGCCGATCTCAACATCAGTATCGAGTCGATCCTGCAAAAGGAACCGCACCCGAATGAGGAGACCGTGCCGGTCATCATCCTGACACAACGGGTTCGGGAAAAGAACATGAACGAAGCCATTGCCCGCATCGAGAAACTCGCCTCGATCAAAGGCAAGGTCGCACGCATCCGCCTCGAACATCTGAACGCTGATTGGAAATAAAATAATTGAAACCACAGATAAACACGGATGAACACGATTAAAAATCGATAGACGAGAATATTTTTAATCTGCGTTTATATGTGTTCATCTGTGGTTCCACAAATTATTTAGGATTAAATATGAACTTGGGTAGCCGTTACATCGGCCTCATCGATAAATACCGCGACCGTTTACCGGTCTCGGACGACACCCGTATTATCAGTCTCGGTGAAGGAGCCACGCCGCTGATACGGCTCAACAATATCCCACTCGAACTGGGCAAGCAGGTGGACATCTATGTTAAGTTCGAGGGCCTCAATCCGACCGGTTCGTTCAAGGATCGTGGCATGACCATGGCGGTGACCAAGGCGGTGGAGGAGGGCAGCCGTGCGATCATCTGCGCTTCCACTGGCAATACCTCGGCCTCGGCCGCGGCCTATGCCGCGCGCGCTGGCATTGCCTGTTTCGTGGTCATCCCCGATGGGAAAATCGCCTTGGGAAAACTGGCGCAGGCGATGATCCACGGGGCGGTAGTCATCCAGATTGAGGGAAACTTTGACGCTGGCATGGCGCTGGTGAAAGATGTTGCCAACGAAGCGCCGGTGACGATCGTGAATTCGATCAACCCATATCGTCTGCAGGGACAGAAAACGGCGGCCTTCGAGATCGTCGAAGAACTGGGCAGCGCGCCGGATTACCACTGCTTGCCGGTCGGCAACGCCGGCAACATCACGGCGCATTGGATGGGTTACTGCGAATACGCCGATCACGGCATCTGCAACAATCGCCCGGTCATGGTGGGCTACCAAGCCGCGGGCGCCGCGCCATTCATTCTCGGCAAGATGGTGGACAATCCCGAGACGGTCGCTACCGCTATCCGCATCGGCCATCCGCAATCCTGGGACAAGGCCTGGCAGGCACAGAAGGAGTCGCAGGGCTGGTTTGAAAAATTCAGTGACGAAGAAATCCTGGCGGCGCAAAAACTCTTGGCCCAGAAGGAAGGCATTTTTTGCGAACCGGCTTCGGCCATTTCGCTGGCTGGCGCTATGCATGACATCAAACGCGGCAAAATCCCTAAAGGCAGCCGCGTGGTCTGTACCCTGACCGGCCACGGTCTCAAGGATCCCGACACGGCCATCAAACAGAGCAGCGGACCGATGCTCAAGGTCAAGGCCGAATTGGGCGCCGTCAAACAGGCCATTCTGAACAACCTGGCTCTTTGAGCTGCCGCTCTCTGTAACATTCCTGCCGCAACCGGACCTGGCCTCCTTTAACTGAGGGGTCTGTGGCTTTCTTTTCGCTATTCCCTGCCTCCCGGCAGAGTCCTGGCCGCTCATATTAAGTGGCCATTTATCGCTGTTTTCCAGCCATACCCCCTTTTTTCTGCGAGTTTGCCTGTCCCTGCTGAAAATCCCGTGGCTGGCACGGCTATTGCTATAACTATATGAGGATGTTTGCAGGTTCCCCCGGCCAATTCCGGGGAACGGCAGGTACATGGCCAACCGAGGCCACGAAAAGGATAGGTCGTGACAGGAAACAGTATGGATCCGGTTCACATCGAACATACCGCCGATACCACGCATGTGGCGCTAGAGGCGGTGCTCGGCATTGTCGATGCCCAAACTCTGCATGCAAAGCTGAGCGCGGTGCTTGCCTGCGCCACGCCGGTGGTGCTGGACGGCAGCCGGGTCGAACGTCTGGACGCCGCCGCCATGCAGGTGTTGGCGTGTTTTTTCCGTGCCGCCCGCGAACGCGGTCTGGCGATCAGTTGGCAAAGCCCGTCTTCCGGTTTGCAGCAGGCCGCGCAATGGCTCGGCCTTGAATCCATTCTTGAGATGAAATCATGAACGGACCGCTTTCTTTCAACCCCTCTGTTCTGTCGCACTCGGCCTCCTGGCCGCGCTGGTGGCTGTGGGCCGTCGTGGGCATGACGGTTTCCCTGTCGTGGACGGTGCCGTTCATACCCTGGTGGGCGGGGTTGGGCAGTGGTTTATGCGCCGTTCTCACGCTGACCATTCTAGCGTTTTACGCCCGCAAGCAATATGAGGAAAAGCCGCTGGAGGGAGAGGAAGTGCTCGGCGGACACGACGCAAAACAGGTACTCGAGCAAGTGGATGCGTTGATGTCGCCATCCAAGGACATTGAACAGATTCCTCAGGTCGACGAAGTTCTGCAGAACATGGCGGCGGATAACCAGCGTCGCCGTCTCGAGGACCTGATGCGTCGCTGGGTGGACGTGGCGCAGCGTTACAGCGAAGCCGCGCTCGTGTTGCGCAAGGATATCTACTCGGTGATCAAGCAGACCGAGCAGGCCGCCAATACTATCGCCAGCAGTTTCGAGGCGGTGATCAACAAAGCCACCATTCAGGCGCGGCAGGCGATGGAACTGCTCGAAGGCACGCAAGGCGCCACGAGCGACGGCGTGCCTCAATCGCTGAAAGATTTCATTCAGGTATCGGATGAACGACTCAACAAAATGGCCGATGAGGTCGTGCGAGTGGCGGATCTGTCGGTCAACATGGTACGCGAACTTGACGGTGTCCAGAGCCGCACCCAGGCCATCGACGGATTCCTCCTCGACGTGGAGAAACTGGCCGACCAGACCAGCTTGCTGGCACTGAACGCCGACATCGAAGCGGCGCGCGTCGGCGAACACGGGCGTGGTTTCTCGGTCGTGGCGTCCGAAGTTCGGCGCCTCAGCAAGCGCTCGCATGAATTCAGCGATCGCATACGCGTGCATCTCAAGGAAGTGAGAACCGGTCTGAGCAAGACCTACGGCAATATGCGCATGCTGTCCGCGGCCGATATGGAACACGCCCTCCAGATCAAGGAGGACGTGGTTTCGCTCACGCGATCGCTGGAAGACAAGAACCGCGAAGTAGCCGAAACCGTCAGCTGCATCAACGAGATCAGCAAGGAAATCGCGCAAGACGTGCGCAACGTCGTCGTCTCCCTGCAGTTCCACGATATCACAAGCCAGAAACTGAGCGGCATGCTGGAACCGATGGACGACCTGCGTCGCTCGCTGTATCACCTGATGCAGGAAACTATCAATCTCGACAAGAGCTTGCTCAAGAACCTGCCGAATAACGAGCGCTGGCTGTCACGGATGCGTGACGACCCCGCGCCGGGACCGGTGACAAAACCGATGAAAAACGCTGTACAGGAACCGCGCACAGTCCATCAGGCCACGGATAACGGGCCCGCAGTGGAGTTGTTCTGAAGGAGACCGCCATGGCAACCATACTTACCGTCGACGATACCGCCTCTATGCGCCAGATGATCAGTTTCACGCTGCATAGCGTGGGGCATGAAGTCATCCAGGCCTCGGATGGCAAAGAAGCGCTCAAAGTCCTTGAAGGAAAAAAGGTCGATCTGGTGATCGCGGACATCAACATGCCCAACATGGACGGGATTACCCTCTTGAAATCCCTGCGTGCACTGGCGGATTACAAGTTCACGCCCATACTCATGCTCACTACCGAATCGCAGGAAGCCAAACGCCAGCAAGGAAAAGTCGCCGGCGCCACCGGATGGATCGTCAAACCCTTCAATCCGGAACAATTGTTAACCGTGGTGAAAAAGGTGCTGGGATAAAGCCATGGCCATCGATATGCGCCAATTTCACCAGACGTTCTTCGAGGAGAGTTTCGAAGGGCTGACCGTCATGGAAGCCGAGCTGTTGCGCCTGGAAAGAACGGCGTGTGCAAACGGTCAGGATGCCGTGAGCGCAGATCCTGAAATTCTCAATACCATTTTTCGCTCCGCCCATTCCATCAAGGGCGGCAGCAGTACCTTTGGATTCGGCGATGTCGCAGCTTTTGCGCATGTACTCGAATCGCGGCTCGATGCCCTGCGCGATGGCCGCTCTCTGCCAGACCGGCGGGTGGTGGGCCTGTTACTGTTGGCCGTGGATTGTCTGCGCAGCCTGATCATTGCGGCCAAGACAGGAAAGGGGGCCGACCAGAATGCCATCGAAGCGGTGCGCGTGCAGCTCGAAAAGCTGGGAAACGAGAGCACTGCCTTGCCAGTAACGGGAAAAACCCCGACACAGTCCGAGGTGTCAACGACAACTCATTGGCGCATTCTGTTTCGGCCGGATCCGCGAATATTTCACACGGGCAACGATCCGTTGCGTATTTTTCGCGAGCTTGCCGGCCTGGGAAAACTGAAAACAACCGCTGACGTTTCAGGCTTGCCGTCCTGGGAACAATTGAATCCTGAAGAGTGTTATCTCTCCTGGAACGTCGAACTTGTCGGATCCACCGCGCGTGAGGCGATTGCCGATGTATTCAGTTGGGTGCAGGACGATTGCCATCTGGAAATCACACCTATAACGATGCCGGTACCGACGCTGTCGCAGCGCACCGTCGCCGAGGCGGTTGCCTCCATAGATACTCATACCAACACTCTCCGTGTAAGCGTACCCAAAGTCGACACGCTCATTAACACCGTGGGTGAACTGGTGATCACACAAACCATGCTGAGTCAGCTGACGGCCAACTTCTCCTTCGACAATCTCTCCAAGCTTTTTGCCGGTCTCGAGCAGCTGGAACGCAACACCCGCGAGCTGCAGGAAAGCGTCATGCGTATCCGGATGCTGCCATTGAGTTTCGCATTCAACCGCTTACCGCGTCTCGTGCATGACATGAGTCAGAAGCTCGAAAAAAAGGTCGATCTCATCATCAGCGGTGAACAGACGGAGATTGACAAAACCGTGATCGATCGCCTGATCGATCCGCTATTGCACCTGGTGCGCAACAGCCTGGACCACGGCATCGAACCACCGGTGGAGCGTGTTGCCGCCGGCAAGCCTCAAACCGGAACCATCGAGATTAAGGCCTTCCAAAAAGGTGGCAACGTCATCATTGAAATACGTGATGACGGCCGCGGCTTGCAGCACGACAGGATTTTTAACAAGGCCGTTGAACAGGGTCTGATTCCGGCCGATGCGAAACTTTCGCAGGATGAAATCTCCGAGCTGATTTTTCATCCCGGCTTTTCGACGGCAGTAACCGTCAGCGACATCTCCGGCCGTGGCGTCGGCATGGATGTCGTGCGCAATAATATCCATAGCTTGGGTGGCAATGTGCAAATCGTCTCCCAGGCCGGGCAGGGAACCTGTTTCATCGTGCGTCTGCCGCTAACGCTGGCCATCCTCGATGGCCTGAGTCTGCAAGTCGGGACACATACCTACATCCTGCCTCTCGTGAGCATCGTTGAATCGGTGCGCATACGTCCGGACCAAGTCAGCCGCCCTGCGGGTGGTTGTGAGTTATACGGGCTACGCAAGGAATACCTGCCGTTGCTGCGCCTGAGCGACCTGTTCCGTGTCGTCCCGCGCTCGACCGATCTCACCCACGGGCTGCTGGTGATCGTCGAGGCCGACGGCAAGAAGGCGGGCTTGTACGTGGACGACCTGCTGGGTCAACAGCAGGTCGTCATCAAAAGCCTGGAGGCTCACTATCGCAAGGTGGATGGCATTTCCGCGGCCACGATACTGGGCGACGGCACCGTCGCCATGATTCTGGATGTCACCGGGCTGATACGCATGGCGCATGCGGGCGCCACCCGGCCGGCACCGGCACTTCATGACCACATACAGGATGCAGGCACAAACACCGGGACCATGGCACCGACTATAAACTGAGGTATGAATATGGAAACAGCGCGCGTTTTACAAGAGAAAACCTTGCAGGCTAATGAGGAACAATTCCTGACCTTTCGTCTCGATGGGCAGGAATACGGTATCGCCATCCTCAAGGTCCAGGAGATCAAGGGCTGGGACAAGATGACACCGATACCCAACAGCCCGCCCTACGTAAAAGGCGTATTGAACCTGCGTGGCGTGATCGTTCCCGTGTTCGACCTGCGCCTGCGGTTCGGCCTGCCGGAGACGGCGCGCGATGCCTTTACCGTGATCATTGTCGTGAACATCGGCGGACGCCTGGCCGGTATCGTGGTGGACGCTGTCAGCGATGTCATCAATGTCGGTCTGGAGCAGCAATGCGCCACGCCGGAATACGAAGGTCAGCAGAACCGTGAGTTCATCAAGGGACTCGCCCAGGTGGAAGACAAGTTGCTCATCCTGCTGGACATCGACCGGATGGTGAGTCCGGAAGCGATGGAAACGACCGAGGCCGCGGCATCTGTCGCGGCCGCCCAGTAAATACCGCGAAACAACGCACAATAGGAAAAAATAGGAGTCAGTCATGGAAATGTACTATGCCAAAGGCATCAACTTGCGGATCAAGATGATCGCGGCCGCGATCCTCATGACGTTAATGGTGCTGGGTGGCGGGATACTCGGCTTGCGCAGCCTCGACCAGGTCATGGGCTCTCTCGAAGAAATGCAATCGACCGTCAAGGATAATCCGGTGCTGGCCAAAACCATTGGGCCGCAGTACGAGAAAGCACAGGCGGTCTACCAGAAGTATCGTCTGATCACGATCGGCGGCTTTGTGACGGCGCTGATCATGTCGGTTGGAATCGCTATCTATTTCATACGCACCGTTTCCGAACCGCTGAACCGCCTTGTCGGTGCCATACAGCGTGTCGCTCAGGGCGACCTGACCGTTTCCCTGTTCACCGACCGAAGGGACGAAGTCGGTCAAGCTATCGGCGCACTTAATGTACTGGTGGACGAGTTCCACGAAAGCATGCTGCAGGTCTCGCGTTCCGCCGAATCGGTGGCCAGCGGATCACAGGAATTGAGCTCGGCGGCGGAACAACTTTCCTCCTCCGCTCAGGAACAGGCCAGCTCGCTCGAAGAGACCGCTGCTTCGATGGAAGAGATGACCAGTACCGTGAAGCAGAATGCCGACAACGCGCTGCGCGCCGACAAGGTGGCGCTCGATGCTCGCGAAGCGGCAAATGAGGGCGTGGTGATGTCGTCCTCGGTCAAGCGGTCCATGGAAGCGATTAACACCAGTGGCACCAAGATTGCGGACATCATCAGCGTTATTGACGAGATTGCCTTTCAGACCAACCTGCTGGCGCTCAATGCCGCGGTCGAGGCAGCGCGCGCCGGCGAACAGGGACGCGGGTTCGCCGTGGTCGCTGCTGAGGTACGCAACCTCGCCCAGCGTAGCGCTTCGGCGGCCAAAGAAATCAAGACATTGATTCAGGACAGTGTGGAAAAAGTCCAGGATGGTACGCAACTTGTCAGATCATCGAGCAAGACGCTCGAAAGCATTGTCGAAAGCGTAAAAAACACGGCCGAGATCATCGCCGAAATCAGCGCCTCCAGCCAGGAACAGGCTTCCGGCATCGAGCAGGTCAACCGCGCCATCATGCAGATGGACGGTGTCACGCAATCCAACGCCGCACAGGTCGAAGAACTCTCCGGCACCAGTCAGTCGCTGGCGGCACAGGCGGAACAGATGATGGGCATGGTCTCGCATTTCACGTTGAAGGCCGAAGCGGTAAAACACTTCACCTCCAGCGTGGGTGTGGGCGAAAAGATGAAGACAGCCGCTTCGGATCACAAGCCAAGTGGATCATCCGCAATGCCGGAATCGGTCTCACCCAGAAAATCAGCCAAAGCCCAGAACGTGCAGTACCTCAAACCACGGGCCGTCGCCCAAAAAACCGGCTCAGGAGGAGGCGACTGGACGGAATTCTAGGCTGACCCTGGTTTTCAAAAAATCCGGGGTGCAGCGATAAACCCGTCGTGTCCCGAACAACATCAACAGTGGCGCAGGATTATTGAGTCGGCATGAATCAACCCGAACATTTGAATCGGTCTATTTGCGCCTCGGCCCTGGATCGAGACCGTCTTGACGCCTCAATAATCGAAAAATCATTAATAATTTTCGTTATTGATCCGGCACGTCCGTGGTGCCACTTAGGCCGGAAAATACTCAGCGCCAGCTGGTTTCGTTCAAGAATGATCGTGCCGGGTCAATAACCATGGTAACCAGCCACAACGCCTCGAATAGCATCAGATCCTTACTGGTTGACAGCCGGCTGACCATCACGGATGAGGAGTTCCGGCGGTTGCGCGAGTTTATTCACGCGCATAGCGGTATTGCGCTTTCCGGGCACAAGCGCGCGCTCGTGTGTTCACGCCTCGCCAAGCGATTGCGTCATCACGATCTGCAACATTATTCTGACTACTACAGGCTTCTGACGGAAAACGATCCGGACGGGCTGGAACTGGTGGCGATGATCAACTCCATCACCACCAACAAGACCGATTTTTTCCGTGAACCGCATCACTTCCGTTTTTTGGCCGAAGAGGTTTTTCCAGCGTACCGTAATAACCCGAACCGGGAACGGCCGATACGCCTGTGGAGCGCCGCCGCATCGACCGGAGAAGAGGCCTATTCGCTCGCCATGACCGCCCTGGAAGCGATGCCATCCTTCAACGAGCGGGATATCCGCATTCTTGCGACCGACATCGATACCGATGTCCTGTCACACGCCGAGAACGGCGTTTATACACACGAACACGCCAAACAGATTCCCGAGGCGTTATTGCGCCGCTACTTTCTAAACGGGCAGGGCGCCCATGAGGGCGAGATTCTCGCCAAACCCGTCCTGAAATCGCTGATCCGCTTTCGTCGTCTCAACCTGCAGGACGATCCTTGGCCCATGCAGGCGCTGTTCGACGTAGTCCTGTGCCGCAATGTGCTGATCTACTTCGACAAGCCGACGCAACTGAAACTTTTCCAGCGCATGGCCGGTGTGCTCAAAAAAGGCGGTTATCTGATGCTTGGTCATTCGGAGGCCATCTATGGACTGGTCGATTATTTCAAGCCGGTGGGCCACAGCATCTACCAGTGTCGCGGGAAGATCACTTCATGAAACCGGTGCAACCCCATCGCGTCAACGGAAGCCGCCTCCCACAGGATCTCGACGAAGATCTCGCGCGCATCACCATCAACATCGGCGGCCTGCACGCCAGTTGTAAGCCGCTGTTACTGGACACGGTGTTGGGTTCCTGCATCGCCGCCTGTCTGTACGACCCGGTATCGGGGATCGGCGGCATGAACCATTTCATGTTGCCGGAGGGCGCCGATCCGGAGAATCCGACGAGCACGCGCTATGGCGTTAACGCCATGGAACTGCTGATCAGTCATTTGATGAAGCTCGGCGGCGAGCGCCGCCGCTTTCAGGCCAAGGTTTTCGGCGGCGGACACGTGCTCAAGATTCGCGAGAGTCTCGACGGCGTTCCGCAGCGCAATATCGATTTTGCAAGACGGTTTCTGGAAACGGAACAGATTCCTGTTGTTAAGGAAGACGTGGGTGGCTATCAGCCGCGGCGCGTGCTGTTCCACACGCACACGGGAAAGGTATTCCTCAAATATCTTGGCAACAACGAGGCAGAACGCACCGCCGAGGAAGAAATGGTCTACCTGATCAGCCTGAAGAAACAGAAGCTCGATGGCGATATCACTCTCTTCTGACACGAACACAATCACGGATGCCAGACTGGCGATGCCATGAACGAAATAAAAAAGAAAATAAAGACCCTCATCATCGATGACTCCGCGGTCATGCGTCAGATGCTGACGACCATCCTGCACGAGGATCCGGATATCCATGTCGTGGGTACGGCCGCCAACCCTCTCATTGCGCGCGAAAAGATCAAGGCGCTCAAGCCGGATGTGCTGACTCTCGACGTGGAGATGCCCGGCATGGACGGCATTACGTTCCTCGAAAAACTGATGCGCTTGCATCCATTGCCCGTGGTCATGGTGTCATCGCACACGGAAAAGGGTGCCGCCGCCACGCTGCGCGCGCTCGATCTGGGCGCCGTGGATTTCGTCGCCAAACCGCAAGGAGGCGTGCGTGAAGGCATGACCCATGAACTCATGGATGAAATCCGCGCTAAAGTCAGGGCCGCCGCTGGCGCCCACGTGCGCGCCGCGCCGCCTACGGGACGTTCCGTTGCGTCTCCGCTTCAACAACCTGCGGTAACTTTGCCGTTTTCCCGCGAGGGCATAATCGTTATCGGCGCCTCGGCCGGGGGGACACAGGCGATCGCCGAAATCATGGCGAGACTGCCACGCCCCACACCCGGCATCGCCATCGTGCAACACATGCCGCCGAAATTCACGGCATCGTTTGCGGAACGGCTCGACAATCAATGCGAACTCGAGGTCCGCGAGGCCAGAAGTGGCGATCGGCTGAAGCCGGGCGTGGCGCTGGTCGCCCCGGGCGGCTATCACATGGCGATCATGCGGGCAGGTGGCGGTTATGCCGTCAGGGTTTACGAGGACGAACCCGTCAACCGGCACCGGCCGTCTGTCGATGTGCTTTTCAATTCCGCGGCGCGCATCGCCGGGGCCGATGCCCTGGGCATAATTCTCACGGGCATGGGCAGTGACGGCGCGCGCGGCTTGCAAGCGATGAAAATGGCTGGCGCGCATACCATCGCCCAGGATGAAAAAAGCTGTGTGGTTTTCGGAATGCCGGAACAGGCAATCCGCCAGGGCGCTGTTTGTGAAGTCGTGTCGCTCGAACGCATTGCCGAACGTATTCTCGAATGGGCAAATCCGGAAGAACTGCCGCAGAAATGGTCCTCGACTTGAGGAGTATGCTCAATATTTTATCTGGCGATCGATCGCGAGGCTCACTTTTATCTCGGGCAATGGTATTTATTCAAAGGGAAGAAGGAACGCACCTGCGCCTTGCTTCAGGACGCAGAAAATCAATGTCCTAAGACATTCATCGAGTACACGGGTGCGGTCATCGAATTAAAGCGGATAAAGTAGGTAGTCGGTAACCATCCGAACGCTATGTGATATCCCGAACGGTTACAAAAAAACGGGGTGATCAACGGTTGATCACCCCGAGTCCTTCATTACCCGCTCAAGATTCAGAACATGTAGTTGACCTGCGCGCTGAGAAGATCGATGTTGTTCTTGTAGGTGCCCTGGAGGTTCTGGGCCACGGACGCCTCCGTGGTGCTGTTGATGTGGGAGTCTTTGAGAAACAGATGGGAGTATCCCACGTCGAATGACAGCTGACTGCTGGCCGCGTAGGTCATCCCGAGTGCGATCCAAGTACGGTTGTTGTCAGGGAGGCGTACCGTGCGATGCTCGTCGTCCGGCACCGGGGTCTGGTCGTAGGCCACGCCACCGCGCAACTTCATGCGGTCGTCTAGTTTGTACGTCAGGCCCGCCGAATAGCGCAACGTATTTCTCCAGCTCTCGGTGGTTACCGAATCGGGCTGTGCCGGGTTGCCGTACTTCACGCGCAGCTCCTTAAACTTGTTCCACTGGGTCCAGGTGATGTCGCCCATGAGTTCGAGCTGCGTGTTGAGCGCGTGCGCCGCGCTCACCGAGAGGGTCGCCGGAAGATTGATGTCGGCGCTGTCGGAGGTATTAGTGAATAAGGTGGAACCAGCGCCCGTCAGGAAGGCATTGAACGCTGCCGAGCGGGTGAAAGTGGCGTCACCCTCGATGCTCTGCTTGACCGACGAGCGATAGGCGACACCGATGCGTGCGCCGTCCACGGGCTTGTACAGCAGGCCGAGATTGAAGCCGTAGCCCCAGTCGTCGCCCTTGATCTTGGCATAACTGTCGGTTGCGTTATTGCCGGGAGTCAGGCCGGCTGGCGCGCAGCTTACCGCTGGATTGCCGCCAAGCTGAAGCACCCGCGCATAGCAGATCGCGCCGGAATCTATCGCCGAGGTCAGCTCGGCGCTGATGTGTTGCGCGCTGATGCCGCCGCCGAGTGACAACCGATCGTTGAGTTTGAAGGCGAGCACGGGATTGATGTTGATCGTTTCCACGGAGGATTTGATACCGTGATAGCGGCCAATCCAGTCATTGCTGTAGTCGGTGGAAAGCCCGAACGGTACGCTGATGCTGAGGCCGAACTTGGTCTGAGGGTTGATGTCGCTCACGAAGTAGAGATTGGGCACGATTGCATTCACGCCGCCATCCTCGGCCGCGCCGGGGGTGGTGTAGGGTATGTTGCCCAGGGTCGTCTCCCTGGCGTTGGCGTCGGTAAGCTTGGCACTGGGCATAACGCTGTGGGCGGCGACCGAGAACTGCGTGCCTTTCAACTCGGTTATGGCCGCGGGGTTGAAAAACTGGACGCTGGCGTCGTCGACGGCGGCCGCCCCGCCGGCGAAGGCGTTGCCCATACCGCTGCCGCTCTGTTCGATCAGCGCAAAACCCGCCGCCGCCGCGGTGCCCGAGAATCCGCCCAATACCAAGATGACGGCGAGCAGTAGTATCTTGTACGGGAACATATTGTGATTCTGATTCATTTATAAGTCCTCCGGATGATTGATATCAACCTTTACTTCTTATAGCAAATCCGCAATGGTTCTGCTCGTGGGTGCTGCTGACCGCAGCGGGAAGGCAGGTGGCTACGCCGGCCGCGGAGATACACCACGGATCCGAGCGCCCGGCAGGTGATATTTTAAATGTGTATCCATGTCCTGCTCCCCCGGCATCCACCGTGTTCTAGCAGCACGCGGTCATTTAGGGCAGACTGAAGCAGGTGAAACGGGAGGAGGGCAAATATAAACAAATTCTCCTCCTCACCACCCCATGGGATGGGACATAAAATTATGAGATCGATCTGCTGCTACTTGGTAAAGCCATAGCAGGAGTAATTTCACCATCGTTCGCCACGTCGTGTTCAGTATGCATCTCAACCATTACCCGCCTTAGCCGCCTGTCAGCAAGTAGCCTTCCAGGCAAGGGCTTTCGTGGACAGTATTGCTTGCTGTGAGGCGGTACCTGGCCATATGTGGTGTTTTCACGCGAATTTCATACGCCGAAAACGGTTGATGCATTAATATCACCGGATCGTAGACCTACACGACGTATGGGTAGTGGCGTGCTGATCTTGGTCTTCCGCACAATATGCCCAACAGAAACTTGAGTTGCATCAAAACCTGTCTGTCTGACTTTATGGTAGACTCCAGCCGTTAACGCGTCAGGAAAGACTGCGGCATATAAATGCTTTGATGCAGGAGCATCGTGACTCAGCTTCGGGTAGTTCTTATCAAACCGAGCAAATACGGAATCGACGGCTCGGTGGAGCGTTTTAAAAAGGGATACATGCCCAATGCCACCTTGTGGCATATCGCCAGCTTGACACCCGAGCGAATTGGCGATGTCCCTGTCACCGTCCACACAGTGGACGAATACGTGTGGCAGGATCTCGACTACCTTCGCTTACTACACCATGATCCGGACGTCACCACGCTCGTCGCATTGGTTGGCGTTCAATCTCACCAGTTTCACCGGGCGCTGGATCTAACTGCCTACGCTCGCCATCATGGCGTGCGCCATTGCATCATCGGCGGGCCGCACCCCATGACCTGCGATACCTCTTCGCTCCAGGGTCGGGGCGTGAGCTTCGCTCTGGCCGAGGCGGAACTGATCTGGGATCAGATCCTGAACGACGCCCTAAGTGGAGAATTGCAGCCCGTTTACGGTGCAGGCCAACGCTGGGCAGATCAGTTGCCGGGGGTTGTAATCAACCCACCGAGTCCAGCTGATCTGGCGCGGTATGGAGCACCTGTACTGGGTCTTTATCCGGTACGAGGATGTCCTTACAAATGTAGTTTTTGTTCCGTCATCAAGATTTCCAGCCAGCAGGTGCGCAGTCCGGACCTAGAGAGCACGATGGAGAGCTTACGGCGGGCAAAGCGTGGCGGCATCAAGATCATCAAATTTGTGTCGGACAACTTTAACAAGTTTCCCCAGGTTCGCGATCTGCTGCAGGCCATGATCGATGAACATTTAGATTTGCCGTTCTATTGTCAATGCGACTCTCAAATCTCGAAGGATCCTGAACTCGTCGAGCTCCTCGGCCGCGCTCGTTGTTATGAGATGTTCGTAGGTGTTGAATCCTTCAACCGCAAAACACTCAAGGCAGCAGGAAAACATCACAATCATCCGGAACAGTACGCTGAGATCATCCGGCTGTGCAACGAGGCAGGGATCCGCCCTCATTTCTCAAACATTATCGGGTTTCCAGAAGATAATGAGGAGGAGATCCGGCATCATCTCGAGGTATTGAAGACACTGCGCCCGCGGATAGCATCGTTTTACATCCTCACTCCGATTCCCGGCACAGAGCAATACGACGACTTTCGCGCGGCCGGTCTGATCACAGAGCGTAATCTCGATCGGTTTGACGGGAGTTGCTATACATGGCTGCACCCGAATCTGCCTCGCGCACAACTCGAAGATCTGCTGTATCACAGCTACGTTAATTATTACGGTTTCCTGCTCAAAAACGGCGGACTGCCGGACGATGACCTGCGTTTCGCCTTGTTTTGCCGGTACACCGCGGGTCTACGAAGACATCCCATGGCCGGGGGCTTCGACAGGATCCGGGTTGACACATTAGCCGACTACTCTTCCCTGCGCCGGTCAACCTATGACATCGATCTTGCGCCACTGCCGGACAGCCTTCTACTCTCCGCTCAAGATGAGGCCTTCAACCGCCGCGCAGATTGGCGTGTCGTACGCCACAAAGAACCTGTGTCATTAACTGATTGTCCGGGCTAGCGCTTGAGCAACTTCGACATAAATGTATTTCCAATCCCAGGTGTAAATATCCATGGATGCCAATGTACAGCAGCGTGTGCTTAAAGTTATTTCCGAGGTTTTGAATCGAAAGGAAAATGAGATTCAGCTGGATGTCTCTCTCCGTAATGAGCTTCAGCTGGACTCCCTGGCACAAATGACGCTTTTTATCGCGCTGGAGGATGAGTTTCAGCACTCGATCCCTCCGGAAGAAGCGGAAGGGCTTGTGACAGTCAAAGACATCGTGGAATTCATACAAAGGAAGACGCAAGTACCTTCCCTGGTATGAGCCGGCGTGTAGTAATCACGGGCGCCGGTGTAATAAGTCCTATCGGCATTGGCGTGGACGAGTTTTGGCGCCATTGTCTCCAGGGTAAGGCGTCGGTCGCGCCCATCCCTGAGCATTGGCAGCGCTACGCCGAATCGCACTCCCGGATCTGGTCGCCTCTGCCCGATATCGATTCTGAGCTCCTGGGTGTTGCACGAACCGAACGACTGCAGCTCGATCCGGTCGCCGTGCTCGCCCTCGGGGCCGCCCGCCAGGCGATCGAAGGCGCCGGGTTCGTTCTCAAACCAGCCGAAGGACGTACACGCGCATTCATCATGTCCGGAGCGGACAATGCACGAACCGGCGTCTATTTCGGCACCGGTCTAGGCGGGGCAATCACTTTCCTCCAGAACCATACCTATCATCTGCTGAAGGGTCCGCGAGCCGCGCTGATGTCCTACGCCGAGGAACAGGGATCATTCAGCAGTCGCGAGTCACTGGATAACATCCTGGGGTTGATGGCTCATGGAAAACGCTTCAACCCCTTTGAAGTTTCCATGGTGATGCCGAATGCCCCGGCGGCGGCGGTGGGAATCAAGTTCACGCTCACGGGTCCGAATGTAACTTATTGCCTTGCCTGCGCCTCAAGCACCGTTGCCGTCGGTAATGCCTATCGCGCTGTGCGCGATGGTTATGTCGATGTTGCCATCAGCGGAGGTTGCGAATACTTTGGCGATGAACACGGCCATATCTTTCGCAGTTTTGATGTGTCAGGAACGCTGGCGCGAGACTGCGCGGACCCCGATACAGCGAACCGGCCTTTTGATGAGAAACGCTCGGGTTTTTTGTTCAGTCAGGGTGGGGCAGCGGTGCTCGTGCTCGAAGAACTCGAACATGCTCAACACCGGGGCGCGGCAATCATGGCGGAGCTGATTGGCTTTGCCGAAACTTTCGATGCCCATTCCATGATGAGCCTGGCGCCTGGCGGCGAGCAGATCGAGCGCATGATCCGCGCCGCACTCGCTGATGCCAATCAATTGCCTCGCGACGTCGACTACGTCAATGCCCACGGCACGGGCACCAAGAACAACGATCAGACTGAAGTGGATGTAATTAATCGCGTATTCGGTAAGTCAGTGCGGGTCAATTCGACCAAGTCGCTGCTCGGGCACACGATAGGAGCAAGTGGCGCCATTGAGGCCTTAGTCACGGCGCTCTCTTTGCGCGACGGGATGACGCATATTTGCAAAAACCTCGATACACCAATCCTCGACCTTAACTTTGTGCGTAGCGTCGAACGCTTCGACCCGCGCGTCGGGCTGTCGCAGTCCTTTGCCTTCGGCGGACATAACGCGGCCCTGGTGATGCGCCGTTTCGATTAAAGCTTGTGTCGTCTTAGTTTAGTAGTGCCTTAGTATTGTAGTAAGGATACGGAGCATTAAACGCGCCAGTGCTACTAAAGTCGACCCTCCGGACCGGGGACATGCGCCGCGTCGCGCAAGGTAAAACCAATATAACTTGTTTTTCTGTTTCCGGCCTAGGATACTAGTTTCTTGGGCGGCGCGCTTATTTGCACTGGATAAGCAAAAAGGGATTGTAGCCGAAAGGGGACGATGAAATGGAAAGCAAGCAACAAGCGCACGCGTACTTCACGCAAGAACATTATCACGAGCTAGACATACGATATGATTCGGAACGACGGGCCGTATGGTGTTACCTGCGACCTACATCCCGCTCCTGCTGCACTCCTGAACTCCTCGCCGAACTAGAACATTTCCATCGCGCCATCGAGCATCGCACAAAACTCGATGCCGAGACTGGCAAACGGGACGGGGTATGCTTTCTTGTGGTTGCCTCGCGTATTCCGCGCGTGTTCAATCTTGGTGGTGACCTCTCGTTGTTTCTGAAGCTGATCCGTGCCGGCGAACGAGAAGGGCTATTTCGTTACGCTAAGTCCTGCATCGATTTGCTGCACGTGACCTATCATCTGCCGATTACGACAATATCGCTGGTCCAGGGAGATGCATTCGGAGGGGGCTTCGAGGCAGCGCTCACAAGCCGGGTAATCATTGCCGAACGACGGGCGCAGATGGGGCTGCCTGAAATTCTGTTCAATCTTTTCCCTGGAATGGGCGCTTATAGCTTGCTCGCGCGACGGCTCGACCCAGCGCGCGCAGAACGGTTAATCCTCAGCGGGCGCATGTATTCAGCCGAGGAACTCTATGAGATGGGCGTGGTGGACGTACTGGCTGAAAACGATCAGGGGGAAGAAGCGGTTCATGCCTACATGAAAAAATATATGCGTGCGTCCAACGGTTACGACGCCATCCATAGAGTACGGCAAATATATCATCCCATCAGTTACGACGAACTCATGCGTATAGTCACGATTTGGGTTGACGCCGCGTTACAACTCAACGAACGAGACTTACGCGTCATGGAACGGATAGCACGCGCCCAGGAGAAATTTACAGTTATTCGTCCAACGGCGGTGGTGAAACAACTCGCCTGAGAAGGTACGGTGATTCTTCGTACATTGTGCCACTTTCTTAGCTAGCCGCGCGCCTATCCAAATAGGCTAATAGCTCGTAACGTGCAGATTCATACTGCGTAACCAACTCGTGCATAAGTGAAGACGCCTTGCTGCGAAGCGCCTCGTCCGGCATCCCGTACATGCTTGCGCAGATATCGTAGAGTGCCTGGGCACCAACGCTGCCGGCGCTACCCTTCATCGCATGTACAAAGTCCTTAAAATCACCGTATTTTTTCCCCCTCAAGGCTGTCTCCATGTCACCCAATAGCCGTTCTGTATCCTGCAGGAAGCCATGGATTAGTTCGGGTATAAACGCGGAACGCTTTCCCATGATCTCGAGGCTGGCAAGCGTGGCGTCATTCAGAATGTGACTGGATGGCGGTGTGACGGCTGGCATGACAGAGGTTCGCGCTGACACCTTGTCTGTGGAACTGCCGGCTGCCCCCTTTGGGGCAAGGAGATCGATCTGATCGAGCAATTTCGCGGGGTCAATAGGTTTCGTCAGATAGGCATCAACGCCAGCCTCGCGGCACTCGTTCATTGCCTCGGTGGTAGCATTCGCCGTCAGAACCAGAAAACGAACAGGGGAATCCTTCGGACAGGTGAATCGATAGATTTTCACCACCTCAAGGCCACTCACTACCGGCATTTGCATATCGAGTATTACGAGGTCAAACGATTCCCTCCCCAGGGCGTCCAGCGCCTGTTCCCCGTTTGCCACCAGGGTAGGGCGGTGACCTCCACTCTCGAGGATTTTGCTGATCACCTTTTGGTTAATGGCGTTGTCTTCGGCGACCAGTATCTTGAGACCGGATTGTCTGATCCCCGCATGTCTTTTATAGCGATCATTCAGCCATATTACGCCTTCATTCTCGTAATGCTGCGCCGTAGTGCTGGCATGCAGGGCGTTAAAAAGCAGTCGTTTTTCCACGGGACTTTCCAGGACGTACGAATATCCCGCTGTTAGATAGTCATCAGCAGTCTTGTTATCCTCTTTGGTACGAATGAGCACGAGGGAAAGCTCGAACAGCGAGGATTCCGAGCGCGCCGCCGCGATGAATTGCAGGGCGTACATGTCAAGATGCTCCTGATCCACCAATACCGTGTGGAACGGTCGGTCGTTGTGCGCCGCATTCACCAGCAGCGCAAACGCCTGTGCGGCATTTTCCGCCATGGACAGCTCGACTTCCCATATCTTTAAATAACCGAACACGAGCGAACGGTTAACCGTGCCGGATGAAATCATGAGCACGCGGCTATCCACCAGCTTCTCCGTGTTGGCCAGTATTTGTGCAGCCAGCGCTTGCTTGTCGAAATTTATCTCACACCAGAACGTCGAGCCATCGCCGGGCGTACTGCGCAGTCCTATCCGGCCGTTCATTAATTGTACGAGTTGCTTGGCAATGGTGGTTCCCAGGCCTGTCCCACCGTAACGGCGTGTGGTGGACGCGTCCGCCTGCGTGAAGCTTTCGAATATCCTTGCCTGCGCCTCTTGCGGAATTCCTATTCCTGTATCGATAACTTCAAACCTTATGCTGACACTGGCGGGCTCTTCCTTGAGTAGCTTAACCCGTATTTCTATTTCGCCATGCTCTGTGAATTTTATCGCGTTACCAACAAGATTGATCAGAACCTGGCGTACATGCAGCGGATCGCCGCGTAAGAGGAAGGGAGTTTCAGGCGCAATGTGGACAGAAAAATTAAGACCTTTGGCATGCGCTTGGGGCGCCAACATCATAGCAATGCTGTTGACAAGTCCATGCAGATCGAAATCGGTTGTTTCCAGCGTGACTTTGCCGGCCTCAATCTTAGAAATATCCAGAATATCCTCGATCAGGGTTAATAGCGTCTGCGCCGAGGCATGGATGGTTTGCGCATAGTCTTTCTGTTCCTGCTGGAGAGAGGTTCCCATCAGCAGATGGCTCATGCCGATCACCCCGTTTAGCGGTGTCCGTATCTCGTGACTCATGTTCGCCAGGAACTGGCTTTTCGCTTGGCTCGCTTCCTTGGCGCGTGCAAGTGCCATATGGAGTTGACGCACCAAAGTTGCAACGTATAAAGGAAGCACTATCAGCGCAATCAGTATCCCTGTACCCAGAGTACGATGTGCAGCCCAGTAGTCACTTGCGATTAAAACCGACAGGAAGCCTATGACGCTTATTGTCATGGCGGCATAAAGATATTTTTCGCCATAGCGAAAACCATTTCCAAATGTGACCCAAAGAAATACGACAAAAACTGGCGTCCCTGCTTCTCCACTTAAATACATACAGTATGCTGATGCACACAAGTCAGTCATCATCCCAAGTAAGCGGCGTGCAACAGATTTTTTTAGATTAATAAAAATCCAAAAAATAATTCCAATTGAGAACAATAAAATCAGGATAGATAGCGATAGAACCGGGTACTCACTTTGGGAGATTTCTCCATCAAGGATTGCCGATGTAAAAAAATAGCCGACAATAATCACTGCTATAGCTAGACGTATAAGTGCTTGCTCATGTTCGCTGTCAGGGCGCTGAGAGAGCTTATCGCGCAGTCTGGAAAAAATTGAACTGCGAGATGATGTTGAAGGGATATCGACGCTCATTGGATAATCATTCGTTCCCGGTATTAATTTGCCTGATTACCCACACGAACGAGCGCAAGCGGTGCAGACTTGCTGCTACAGATTCGATTTCTGTTTTTACAGCTTCGCTTGACGTTGTACATAGTGCTATCGGCGTTATGGATTGGTGAACCGGCGTGGCGTTGGCATCCGTGCTCATCATTCGCTATCCGTTTTTAACAGCGGGTAAATCGAGGAATTTTTGACGGATACTGAGAATTTTCTCGAATTGGGCGTGAAAGGCGTCGATACAATCAGGATCGAAATGTTTTCCAATCTCTGAGTTCAGGTAATTAAGGGCGTCTTGTATCGACCAAGCCTTTTTGTACGGTCGTGCGGACGTAAGCGCGTCAAATACGTCCGCGATCGCCACGATCCTGGCGGACAGCGGAATAGCGTCGCGGGCAAGGCCATGAGGGTATCCCGTGCCGTCATATCGCTCGTGATGGCCCAGCGCGATCACCGCACCCATCTGAAGATATTTTGACGGGCTGCCGCACAGGATCTCATAACCGAATACTGTGTGCTGCTGCATAACTTTAAATTCATCGGGCGTGAGGCGACCGGGCTTGAGTAGAATCGTGTCGGATATTCCGATCTTGCCAATGTCGTGCATCGGCGCGGCATACTCGATAAGCTCGCATTCCTCCGCGCCAAGTCCCAGTCCATTCGCAATCAGACGGGAATATCTCGCCATGCGTATGATGTGATTCCCCGTTTCTTCATCCCGATATTCGCCGGCCTTGGCAAGCCGCATCAGCGTCTCGTGTTCACGGCGTCGCACGTCCACGACCGCCTCGGCGAATTTCGATTCCAGCCACTTGGCCCGGCCTTTGATGATCTGGTGCTGTCGACGCAGTTTAAGGAGGTTACTGCAGCGCGTACGACATTCGCGGTGGTCGATGGGTTTAGTAAGAAAATCAGTGGCGCCGGCGTCCAGGGCGTCATACAGAACTTTTTTATCGTCAACGCCCGTGATTACCATCAGCGGTATATCTTTATAGATCTCGCGAAACCGTTTCGTGAACTCAACCCCGTTCATTAGCGGCATTTTGAAATCCGCTAACACCAGGTCGGGTTCGTGAAGCTCGACGTATTCGAGCGCCTTCAACGGTTCGGCGAAAGTTTTCACGAATATCTCATCGTCCAGGGATGAGACTAATTCTTCGAGAATCTTTCGGCTCGTGAATTGGTCATCGATGATCAGAATGGTGTCCATGTCATTCCACGCCCGGCTGTATATAATAAGATTCTCAAATCTCGCGGTTGTTCGGGCTTTACCTTTATAAATGTAGTTCTTCGGGTGATGTCAGACGAATTTCGGCCCAAGGAATACCTCTATAAAAAAAAGGCTGAATCGCAGGTTGCACATTCAATTTCCCGTGTATCTTCTTGATCATAACCTTGCTTCCATTTATTACTGACAGACGCAGTAAGGTACGGTTAGGCAATTCCAGAGCATGCGTTACTCGGTCAAGGGGCGGTGGATCCGCTCCAGCAGGATATCCGTGGTCTTCATCTGATCTTCCAGGCCTTTCCGGACTTCCTCCAGCTCGGCGATACGCTCCCCCAGGCTGTCCATGTTCTCGTGAATCTTCTTCAAGGCCTCGAAACTGCGGTCAATCATGGTCTTGTGCTGTTGAATCTGGGCAAATACCGGGTTCACCGCGGCCTGGAACCAGTTCTTGGAAGCGGTATTGCACTCATTGAAAATATGGTGCGCCTGGCTGACCAAGGTGATAAAAAAACGCTTGATCACAAAGCGCTGTTCCGTCATCACGGTCACGGGACTTTCGCGGAACTCGTTGGCTTTTTCTTCCAGCTTCTTGAACTCCAGGACAAACGGCAACAGCGACAGCCGCGGCGGAATGATCTTGGCCAGCCCGTATTCGGTATGCAGGCGTAAATAGATAGCCTCGACCACCTTGCGTATCTCGTCAGCCTCCTTGTTGACCTTTTCCATGCGCTCCAGGGTTCCCGCGAAGAACGTCGACATACCGGATTTGAGGCCGCGCGTGGTCCAGGTGTCATTCATACCCACGCGCGTCTTGGAGATCAATTCGTCCAGGCCTTTCATGCTCAGGTACCCAAGCAGAATCTGGGCCTGACGGGACAGCGCCGCACGCGTCAACTGAAAGCCTTCGAGCTCCTTGTCATACTTCTGCTTTTCCTGGCGCATGCGCGCGACCATCTTCTGGATGGCTTCCAGATTCTTGCCGCTCAGGGTCTTGAGATCGGACAACTGCCGGCTGACGTCGGTGAGTTTCGATTCCAGCAGCGCGCGGCTGCTTTCCACCCGCCCGCTGATTTCATGCACGATGCGGTTGCGGATGAGCATGTGCCGGGAAGGGATCATGTCTTCCGACAGTTTGTGCTCGAGCACCGGCAGCCCGCTTTTTTCGGTTAGTGCCTGATCGCCCTTGATTTTGGCAACGAGGCCCTTCTGCGCGGATACCGGAAAGATCGATTTCCGATCCACATGCAGCACGCGCGCGGTTTCTTCAATCTGCCGGGCGATGCTTTTGGCCACGGCGGCCTCGTCATGCAATTCGTCCCAGAGAATATCTATCTTATTGAGGGCTATGAGGTGGGAATTGCCCTTCACCGTGTTCACGTGGTTGGCCCAGACCTCGAGATCCGTCTTGGTGACGCCGGTGTCGGCTGCCAGCACGAAAAGGATGGCTTGTGCATTGGCCAGCGTGTTCAGCGTCAACTCGGGTTCCACGCCCAGGGCGTTCAGTCCGGGCGTGTCCAGCACCACCAGTCCCTGCTTGAGCAGGGGGTGCGGAAAATTGACGATGGCGTGGCGCCATACCGGAACTTCGATCATCTCATTGGGCGCCGGTTTCTGAGCCTGCGCCCGGGAATCATACAGACCCAGTTCCTGCGCTTCGCGGATATTGACCTTTTTCGTTTTGGTAATTTCGGACAAAGCCTCGCGTACTTCCTCGGCGGAACTCAGCTTCAGAATATGCTGTGTCGTCCAGTGCACCGGCGTGCGCTTGTACTCGGAAATGGTGAGCGCGGTCTTGCGCGTCTCGATGGGCAGCAGCTTGACGCAGGGCCCGTCTTTCTCGTCCCAGCGCAATTCGGTCGGGCACATGGTCGTGCGACCGGCCGACGATGGCAGGAGACGCTGCTTGTAATCGGAAAAGAAAATCGCGTTCAGCAGTTCCGTCTTGCCGCGGGAGAATTCCGCCACCAACGCCACGGTCAGCTTGTCGGATTGGAGCGTCTCGATGAGTTCATACACGCGCAAATCCTGCTCACCGTCCGTGAGGCCCTGTCCTTCGACCCAGGATTGATAATCGGCAATCGCCTGGGCGAGATCATCACGCCACCGCTTGAAGTGGGCCAACTCCTCGGAAAAGCTGCCGAGGATGGCCTTGGCGTTGCGCGACTGCACAAAATCCTCGATCGCCACCACATTACTGGTGTCGGGTAGGGGGCTCTCCTGCGCTGGTGACAAGCCGGTTTTCGGGTTCAAGGGCGTCCTGCCTGAAAACATAGTAAATGTCGATATTGATGCAAAAGTCAGGCCAAAGGCTGAAATTCAAGGTGAAACAAAGGTGTTTAAGCGTCTATTCCTGCCAGGGACAGGTTTTTCAGGCGATATCGCCCCTCCCAGAGACAGCAGAATGCCGGGTGGAAAGGCTAGGCCCGAGGAACCCGGTGCTGCCGGAAAAATTCCGCATGACGCGACCCTGTTTGCATTTTTTACCTTAAAATCGCCGCAGCGGCATGCAGTACTACGGAACAGCCAAATAAACAGCGCAACATGATTCTATTCCCCGACAAACCTCCCTTGCAGTTGACTCTCTATGTCCCCGGCATGCTCAACGCCCGCGGAAATGACCACATGGCGTTTGGCACATGCCGTGCGCTGGAAACCTTGCTGGCACGGGCCGAGCAAAAGCCGCGAGCCGGAGGGCCTACCGGGCACGAACATGGCCTGTTCAGGCTCTTTGGCCTTGAACAGGAGGAAAATACCGATCTTCCAGTTGCCGCCGTCAGCCGCATGCACGACATGGGCGTGATCGACAACGATTGGTGGCTGCGCGCCGACCCCGTGCATCTGAGTCTGGAACAGGACCGCCTGATTCTGACCGATGCCCGGAGACTGGACATCACGCAGGATGAGGCAAACCGCATGGTGGCGGAGATCATGGAAGTGTTTACCGCGGACGGATGGCTGCTCAAGGCGCCGCGACCGGATCGCTGGTATCTCAAGCCGGCAAGTGCACCGAAGATAATCACCACTTTTCTGGCACAGGTGATTGGCCAGGACGTGCATCCATTTCTGCCGTGCGGTCCTGACGGCAAGGCCTGGCATACGACTCTGAATGAAATCCAGATTCTTCTGCACACGACGACCGTGAATACCGAACGCGAGAAAAACGGCAAACTCCCCATCAACAGCTTGTGGTTCTGGGGAGGCGGTCGTCTGCCGCGCATCAAGCCGGTATCCTGGACGCGGATCTGGAGCAAAGAACCGGTAAGTTTATCATTGGCAAGGCTGTCCGGCACGCCAAGTGAAAACACACCTGACCGATTTGAAGACTGGCATAAACTGGCGGACCGACCCGGCGAGTACCTGGTGGTGCTGGACGACGCTCAACACGCGGCGTTATATGGCGATATGCCGGAATGGAATAACGCCGTGCAGCGACTGGAGCGAGACTGGATGATGCCGCTATTACAGGCATTGAAATCAAACGCCATCTCGAACGCCACATTGATTACGGATACGGGAATGAGTCTCTCGCTCACATCCCGCCAGGCGCGCCGCTGGTGGCGGTTTCGTCGCCCCTTGGCGACTTATCTCGCAGCGCAGCCCTGACACTTCTTATGACAGGACGAACGAAGTAGGGCTTCTAGTCATATGTCAAGACGAACGAGCGAAGCGAAGTAGGGCTACGAGTCATATGTCAGGACGAACAGAGTAGGGCTTCATTTATGCCATCCGACAAGACAATTTTGTCTAGAACAAGATTGGGTGTGCGTCAGGGATGACGCACGCCAAAATTATCAGTCGCCGTCCACCGGGTGAATCCGGAAATCTTCCGGACGATCTGCATCCGGTGCTACGGCGCATTTACCTGGCGCGTCATGTCACCTCGGCACAGGAACTGGAACAGTCGCTCGATCGGCTTATTCCGCCGACCCAACTGAAGGGGATTGATCAGGCCACCGCATTGCTGGCCGACGCCCTGCAGCGGCAACGGCGCATACTGATCGTGGCGGATTTCGACGCCGATGGCGCGACCAGTTGCGCACTCGCGCTGCGGGCGCTGCGGGCCATGGGCGCGCGGGACGTGCGCTATCTCGTGCCGAACCGGTTCGAGTACGGCTACGGTCTCACCCCCGAGATCGTCGCGCTGGCTGCACAGCAATCTCCGGAACTGATCATCACGGTCGATAACGGCATCTCGAGCCTGGAAGGCGTGGCGGAGGCCCGCCGCCGCGGCATCGATGTGCTGGTTACCGATCATCATCTCCCCGGCGCGACGCTGCCGATGGCGACGATGATCGTCAACCCCAACCAGCCGGACGACCATTTCCCGAGCAAAAACCTAGCCGGTGTCGGGGTGATTTTTTACGTCACGCTGGCGTTGCGCGCGCGCCTGCGGGAAAGCGGGTGGTTCGCACAACAGAATATTCCCGAACCCAATCTCGCCAGATTGCTGGATCTCGTGGCCCTGGGCACCGTCGCCGACGTGGTGCCGCTCGATTACAACAACCGGATACTGGTCGCCCAGGGACTGAAGCGGATTAATCAAGGTAATCCCTGTGCTGGTATCGCGGCGCTGTTGCGTGTGGCGGGGCGCTCACCGCAGCGCGTGACGGCCATGGACCTGGGATACGTCGTCGGACCGCGCCTTAACGCCGCCGGCCGGCTCACGGACATGTCGCTCGGCATCGAATGCCTGCTGACCGACGACTGTGCGGCGGCGCAAGACATGGCCGGGAAGCTCGATGCCTTGAACCGTGAGCGGCGCACCATCGAGGCGTCGATGCAAGAGCAGGCGTTCGCGGCGATAGCGAGCCTGCATCTGGACATGGCGACGTTGCCGCGCGGTTTGTGCCTGTTCGACGAATCCTGGCACCAGGGCGTGATCGGCCTGGTGGCCTCGCGCATCAAGGAACACACCCATCGTCCGGTGATCGCGTTTGCGCCGGCCAACGATAGCGAGATCAAGGGCTCGGCACGGTCGGTACCCGGATTGCATATCCGCGATGCGCTCGATGCCGTCGCCGCGCGCCATCCGCAGTTGTTGAGCCGTTTCGGCGGACATGCGATGGCGGCCGGGCTGACCCTGCTACGCGCGCACCTGGAGGCCTTCCGGGAAGCCTTCGATGAAGAAGTCAGCCGCCATCTTTCCGACAGCGATTTGCAGGGAAGAATCATCAGCGACGGCGAACTCACGGGCGAGGAGTTGACGCTGCCGGTCGCCGAGCTGTTGCGCGCGGCCGGCCCGTGGGGGCAGGGATTCCCGGAACCCGTCTTCGACGGTTGCTTTGACGTGGTCAGCCAGCGAGTGGTGGGCGAGAAGCACCTCAAGCTGACCTTGCGCGCGCCGCATCACACCAAGACGCTGGAGGCAATCGCGTTCAACCGTGTACGAGAGGGACAAGCCGTCACCTATTCCCGTATCCGCACCGCTTACAAACTGGATGTGAACGAATACCAAGGATACCGTTCGTTGCAGCTGATTATCGAACACCTGGAACATGCCGACACCGCGATCAGCAACGTCGAGCCGGCGACCACGTCATAAATTCCCCGTCCGTGACAGGGACAGAGAACATTTGCCACACATGTCGCCGGGTCGCTTTGCAGTCGCGCGCGGGTTAATATTCCGCGTATGAAACGTCTGGAAGATTTCGTCGGCGACACGCCACTGGTGCAACTGCAACGCCTGCCGGGCAGGACGTCGAATGTCATTCTAGCCAAGCTGGAAGGCAACAATCCCGCCGGCTCGGTCAAGGACCGGCCGGCGCTTTCCATGATCAAACATGCCGAGGCGCGCGGCGAGATCAAACCCGGCGACACGCTGATCGAGGCCACGAGCGGCAACACCGGCATCGCCCTCGCCATGGCCGCGGCGATGCAAGGCTATCGCATGGTGCTTGTCATGCCGGAACATTTGAGCCTCGAGCGGCGTGCAATCATGAAGGCCTTCGGCGCAGAACTGATACTGGTGACACAGAAGGAGGGCATGGAAGGCGCGCGCGATCTGGCGGATAAAATGGAACGCGAAGGGAAGGGCAAGGTATTGAACCAATTTTCCAACCCGGACAATCCGCGCGCGCACTACGAAGGCACCGGGCCGGAGATCTGGCGCGACACGCAGGGCAAGATCACGCACTTCGTGAGTTCCATGGGCACCACCGGCACCATCATGGGCGTGTCACGCTATTTGAAAGAAAAGAATCCGGTGGTTCAGATCATCGGCGTACAACCCGCCGAGGGATCGCAGATTCCCGGCATCCGCGCCTGGCCCAAGGAATATCTTCCCAAAATCTACGACGCCAAACGCGTGGACCGTATTATGGAAGTCACGCAGAAAGAATCGGAAGAAATGACGCGCAGACTGGCGCGCGAGGAGGGTGTGTTTTGCGGTATTTCCTCCGGCGGTGCCACGATCGCGGCGCTGCGTCTGTCGCAGGAACTGAAAAACGCCGTGATCGTGACCATCATCTGCGATCGCGGCGATCGTTATCTTTCCACCGGCGTATTTCCGGAATAAGTCATGAACATCCTGGCTTTTGATATCGAAACGATCCCGGACGTCGACACCGGCCGCAAGCTGCACGGACTGGACGGGCTGAGCGACAAGGACGTGGCACAGGTCATGTTTGCCAAGCGCCGTGAACAGACCGGCGAATCCGATTTTCTGCGTCATCACCTGCATCGCGTGGCGGCGATTTCGGCGGTGCTGCGAACCGGCGACAGCCTGCGCGTGTGGTCGCTGGGCGAACCGGATTCCAGTGAGGCCGAGCTGATCCAGCGGTTTTTCGACGGCATCGAGAAATATACGCCGGTACTCGTGAGCTGGAACGGCGGCGGCTTCGATCTGCCGGTGTTGCATTATCGCTCCCTCAAATACGGTGTGGCGGCGCCGCGCTACTGGGACACCGGCGATAATGACCGCGACTTCAAATGGAACAATTACCTCAGCCGCTACCACGCGCGCCACACCGACCTGATGGATGTACTGTCGGGCTATCAGCCGCGCGCCACGGCGCCGCTCGACGAGATTGCACAACTGCTCGGGTTTCCGGGCAAGCTCGGCCGGCACGGAAGCGAGGTCTGGGGCCAGTTCCTGGCCGGCAAGATCTGCGAGATCCGCGACTATTGCGAAACCGACGCGCTCAATACTTATCTTATATATCTGCGCTTCGAACTGATACGCGGCAACCTCGACGAGTCCGGGTGGCAGCGCGAAACCGATCTGGTGCGCAAAACCTTGCGCGACGCCGACAAACCCCATCTCCATGCCTTTCTCGATGCCTGGAAGTGAAGCATCCCATTTCATGGCGACGCCAGCTATAAAATCATCCCGCCTCCACGGCAATCTTCCTTCCGCCGGCGGCGACGGCGCCACGGCCACGGTGAAATCCCTGGGCTACGATGGCCGCGGCGTCGCGCGCCTGGACGGAAAAACGGTATTCATCGAGGGCGCACTGCCGGGTGAGCGGGTGCTGTTCCGTTATCTCAGCAGACACAAGAATTTCGATAGCGGCGAGCTGGTTGAACTGCTGGAGGCCAGCCCGAACCGTGTGACGCCACCGTGCCCGCATTTCGGTACCTGCGGCGGTTGTGACTTGCAGCACCTGCATCCGGAGGTCCAGATCCAGGCCAAGCAGCGGATTCTGGCGGAACAATTCGCGCACATCGGCAAGGTGCAGCCGGAGAGCTGGCTCGAATCCATTACGGGACCCGCCCTAGGCTACCGGCGGCGCGCGCGGCTGGGTGCGCGGCTCGTGCCCGAGCGGGGCGGGATGCATATCGGATTCCGCGAGCGGCGCAAAAGTTTTCTCGCCAATCTGGATACCTGTCTGGTACTGGAACCCAAAATTGCCGGGCTCCTGCCTGAGCTGCGCACCCTGGTCGGCGGCCTTTCCTGTGCGCATCGTATTCCCCAGATCGAAGTGGCCTCGGGCGATAATGCCTCCGCGCTGGTGTTCCGGCATCTTCTCCCGCTGGTGGCGCGCGACGAGGAACTCCTGCGCGATTTTGGCAAACGGCACGATATTCAAATTCACCTTCAAGCGCATGCTCCGGATTCCATCGTGACGCTCTGGCCGGATGAGCCGGAGGAACTGTATTACCGTCTTTCCGAATTCAACGTGGAAATCCGTTTCCGGCCGACAGACTTCGTGCAGATCAACAGCGCCGTCAATCAGAAGATGGTCAGCCAGGCAGTCAGGCTGCTGGAACTCAAGGGCGATGAACAGGTGCTGGATCTCTTCTGCGGGCTCGGCAACTTCACTTTGCCGCTGGCGCGACACGCCGGGCGTGTGCTGGGTGTGGAGGCCGATACGGCATTAATCGAAGGCGCCAGGCGCAATGCGCGACTGAACGACATCGCCAATGCCGAATTTAGGGTGGCCAACCTTTACCACGAGGGCGGCCCGACGCCGTGGACGGATTTCCGTACCGACCGCTTGCTGCTCGATCCGCCGCGCGGCGGGGCCATCGCGGCAATCAAGCGCCTTATCGAACCGCTGCCGTCGCGGATTGTCTACGTGTCCTGTCACCCCGCGACACTGGCGCGCGACTGCGAATATCTCGTACATGCGCTCGGCTACCGTCTGGCCGCGGCCGGCGCGATGGACATGTTTCCCCAAACCAGCCATGTGGAATCCATGGCGCTTTTTGTCCGGCCCTGATCATGACCGTGTCGCAACCGGTGATCGAAATCGACGTTGCCACCCAGTCCCTGACTCTGAAGGATGCCCAGGGGCGGATACTCATGCAAACCCGGATTTCCACGGCACGCAACGGCGTAGGCGAGGAGAACGGGAGTGAAAAGACCCCGCGCGGCGCGCACTACATCCGCGCCAGGATCGGGGCCGGGCTGCCGGCTGACGCGGTGCTGGTATCGCGCCGGCCGACCGGCGAAATCTACTCGCCGTCGTTGCGCACCGCCTTCCCCAATCGCGACTGGATTCTCACCCGCATTCTCTGGCTCTGCGGCCTGGAGCCCGGCAACAACCGCTTGGGCACTGTGGACACCATGCGCCGCTACATTTATATCCATGGCTGCCCGGACGAGGACCCCATGGGCGTGCCCGGCTCGCGCGGCTGCATCAAGATGCGCAACAACGAGATCATCGAACTCTTCGACCGCGTCGTCCCGGGCACGCGCGTGTATATCCGGGGCTGATCATGTCGCTCGGTCCTGTCATGCTGGATGTGGAGGGACTGGCGCTGAGCGCCGTCGAACGGGAGCGGCTCAGACACCCGCTCGTCGGCGGCGTGATCCTGTTTGCGCGCAATTACCAATCCCCGGAACAGGTTGAAAACCTGGTGCGGGAAATCCACGGCCTGCGCGAGCCGCAGTTGCTGGTGGCGGTAGACCACGAAGGCGGGCGGGTGCAGCGTTTCCGCGACGGCTTTACCGGCCTGCCGGCGATCCGACACTTGGGTCATATTTACGATGAAAATCCCAAGCGTGCCATGCGCCTGGCGGAGACCAGCGGCTGGCTCATGGCGGCAGAACTGCGCGCCGTGGGTGTTGATTTCAGCTTTGCGCCGGTGCTCGACCTCGATCGCGGCATCAGTCAGATCATCGGCGACCGGGCGTTTCATTCCCGTCCCGACGCCGTGGCCGATCTGGCCCATGCCTACATGCACGGGATGCACCGGGCCGGCATGGCCGCCACCGGCAAGCATTTCCCCGGGCATGGAGCGGTGGCGGCCGACTCGCATGTGGCCCTGCCGGTAGACGATCGCCTGCTCGTCGACATCATGGCCGAAGACGTGGTGCCTTTTGAGCGCATGATTCATTACGGCCTCGAGGGCATCATGCCAGCGCACGTGATTTTCACCTGCGTGGACGCCCAACCCGCCGGATTTTCCCGCACCTGGATCAGGAAAATTCTGCGTGGTCAGCTTGAATTTCAGGGCGTCGTCTTCAGCGACGACCTGTCCATGGAGGGCGCCAAAGGGGCGGGTGACGCCGTGGCGCGGGCAAAACTGGCGCTTTCCGCCGGTTGCGACATGGTGCTGGTGTGCAACGATCCGGCCGCGGCCGATCAGGTACTGACGGGATTGGGCACCTACGACGATCCGGTGTCACATTTGCGTCTGGTGCGCATGCACGGACGGGAAAATACGACGCGCGCGCAACTGGCGCTGGATCAGGCGTATCGTGACGCAGTGCGCGCCGTTTCCGGCATCGCGTGAGCGCAAAAAAATATTGATTCGCGTCAGAGATGACCGATAATAAGCGATAAGTCATATTATCCGTCTGCCGGGGGTATTAGGAATTGGATCTGTTTCGTGCGCTTAAAAAGCTGAAGCTCGAGAGCTTCAACAATCTCACCAAGACGCTGAGCTTCAACATCTACGACATCTGCTACGCCCCCAGCGAGCAGGCGCAGAAGGAATACCTTGCGTACATTGACGAGGCGTATAACGCGGAGCGTCTGACCGCCATCCTGTCGGAGGTGGCCAGCATTATTGGCGCCAATGTGCTCAACATCGCGCACCAGGACTACGACCCGCAGGGCGCGAGCGTGACCATGCTCATCTCCGAATTGCCGATCCAGGAGGAGCCGCTCAATCCCGAAGCCCCCGGCCCGCTGCCGGACGCGGCGCACAACCGCCAGCACCGCAGCGTGCAGACGAATCTGGTGCTCGAACCCGAACGCGCGGTCAAGGAATCGGTAGTGGCGCACCTCGACAAGAGCCATATCACGGTACACACCTATCCGGAATCGCATCCGGACAACGGCATCGCCACGTTCCGCGCCGACATCGATGTGTCCACCTGCGGCAAGATTTCGCCGTTGCGCGCGTTGAACTACCTGATCCACAGCTTCGAGTCGGACATCGTAATCATCGACTATCGCGTGAGAGGCTTTACTCGCGACGTCAAGGGCACCAAGCACTACATCGACCACAAGATCAACTCGGTCCAGAACTTCGTCGATAAGAACACGCTAACCCGTTATCAGGCCATGGACGTGAACGTCTACCAGGAAAACATTTTCCATACCAAGATGATGCTGAAGGACTCCAAGCTGGATAACTACCTCTTCGGCGTAAAAGAAGCGGACCTGTCACCACAGGAAAACAAGATCGTCACGCAGCACCTCATGCACGAGATGGCCGAGATCTTCTACGGCACCAACATGGTGCGTATGAACTGAGCGCTCGACACCGGGCTCGCTCTTCACGCTTTTCCCTTAAATGTAGGTTAGGCTGAACGCCGTGAAGCTCAGCACGCTCACGCATATTTATTTGTTGGGCTTCGCAAGGCTCAGCCCAACCTACGAAAACTTCCGTCTGTCGTTCCCGCCTGAAGTTCGTTAGGATGTCGGTATCGCCGTTTACCGACAGTCCCAATGCCTGAATTCAATCCACACTGCCTAGCCTGCCCACGGCTGGCGAGCCATCTGTCCAATATCCGCGACATGTATCCGCGTTATTTCGCGCGCCCCGTGCCGCCGTTCGGCGACCCAAAGGCGCGGCTGCTGGTCGTCGGGCTGGCGCCCGGCATGCACGGGGCGAATCGCACCGGACGGCCGTTTACCGGCGATCACGCCGGTATCCTTTTATATGAAACATTGCACCGGCATGGTTTCGCCAACCGTCCGGTTTCGGAATCGGTGCGCGACGGCCTGACATTGAAAAACTGCCGTATTACCAATGCCGTCAAATGCCTGCCGCCCGGCAACAAGCCGTTGCCGGCGGAAATCGCCACCTGCAATCTGTATCTGCAAACCGAACTCGCGAATATCAAACCGAAGAGCGTCATTCTTGCGCTTGGAACCGTCGCGCATGAGGCCGTGCTCAAGGCGTTCAAGCTGAAGCGCAAAGAATACAAATTCGCGCACGGCGCACAGCATGCGCTTCCGAACGACCTGCGCCTGATCGATTCCTATCATTGCAGCCGCTACAACACCCAGACCAAGCGCCTGACGGCGGAGATGTTCGACGCCATCCTGCGGCAGGCGCGTGAATTGCTGGCCGGGTGAGCCATGCCCGTCGAACATCCCAAATCATTAATAATGTCTCTGCCGCCCAAGCCCGGCATCTACCGCATGCTGGACGCGAAGGGCGAGGTGTTGTACGTCGGCAAGGCGCGCAACCTGCGCAAGCGGGTGCAGAGTTATTTCCGCGCCAGCGGTCTCGCGGCGCGCGTGATGCTGCTGATGCATCAGGCTCAGAATATCGAGATCACCGTCACACACACTGAAACCGAGGCGCTGCTGCTTGAAAACAACCTCATCAAGATGCTGCTCCCGCGCTTCAATATCCTGTTGCGCGACGACAAGAGCTACCCGTACATCTTTGTCTCGGACAACCAGGAGTACCCGCGCATCGGTTTTCATCGCGGCGCCAAGCGCGAGAAGGGGCGCTACTTCGGCCCCTATCCGTCGTCCTACGGCGTGCGCGAGGCGCTCAACCTGCTGCAGAAGATCTTCCGCGTGCGCCAGTGCCACGACAGCTTCTTTCGCAACCGTTCGCGGCCCTGCCTGCAATACCAGATCAAACGTTGCTCCGGCCCCTGCGTCGGCCTGATCGAACCCGAACGTTACACCGCCGACGTGCAGCAGGCGGTGATGTTCATGGAGGGCAAAAGCCAGAGCCTGGTGCGCGAAAGCATCAAGCAAATGGAACAGGCCTCGGACAAACAGGATTTCGAGACGGCGGCGCTATTTCGCGACCGTATCGCCATGCTCAAGCGCATCCAGGAAAAGCAGTACATCACGGGGGAGAGCGGCGACGCCGACGTCATGGCCATCGCCGCCACACTGGAGGCTGCCTGTATCGTCGTCACCTGGATCCGCGGCGGGCAGAACCTCGGCAGCAAGTCGTTCTTCCCGCGCATGGGCGCGGAATCCACGCCCTGGGAAATGCTGGACGCGTTCCTGTCGCAATATTACCTGTCCGGCCGCACCATCCCGGCACGCATATACCTGAGCGAAGCCATCGTCGACCGCGCGCTGCTCGAACGCGCCTTCAGCGAACACGCCGGCAAGAAAATCGCCCTCACCGTCAACCCGCGTGGTGCGCCACGTCGCTGGATGCAAATGGCCAAATTCAACGCCGCCGATGCGCTACGCCGCCACCTCGCCGGCAAGATCGACATGCAGGGCCGTTTCGAGACGCTGCGCGATGCACTCAAGCTCGAATCCACCCCCGAACGCATCGAGTGTTTCGATATCAGTCACACCATGGGCGAGGCAGCGGTGGCCTCCTGCGTCGTATTTGACATCAACGGCCCGATCAAATCGGAATACCGCCGCTTCAATATCGCCGGCATCGAGCCAGGCGACGATTACGGCGCCATGACCCAGGCCCTGACCCGCCGCTATCGGCGCGTGAAGGAAGGGGAGGGCAAGCTGCCGGATCTGCTGCTCATCGACGGTGGCAAGGGACAGCTATCCGCCGCCGAGGCGGTGCTGCAGGAACTGCAGCTGGAAGACGTGAAGCTTGTTGCCGTCGCCAAGGGGCGCGAACGCAAACCGGGCAAGGAACAACTTTTCTTGTCCGGCTCCCGGCGGCCCACTATACTGCCCGCCGATTCCGCTGGATTACACTTGATTCAGCAGGTGCGGGACGAGGCCCATCGCTTTGCCATTGCGGGGCACCGGCTGCGCCGCGGACGGGCACGCACCACATCGACGATCGAACGGATTCCGGGCATCGGTGGCAAGCGCCGTCAGGCATTACTCAAGAACTTCGGTGGCCTGCGGGAGGTCGCGCGCGCGGGGGTAGAGGACTTGACGCGGGTGCCGGGCATCAGCCAGGAACTGGCGCAGAAAATCTATGACGCCTTTCACGGCGCGGAATGATTATTGAGGCGGCATGATTCATCTTGAACATATGCGGCAGTCTATATTCTGCCTGAGCTCTGGATCGAGACCGTTTTGCCACCTCATTATTGATCCGGCACGTCCGTGTCGCCACGCAGGCCATGAAATGCTCATGGTTCGCTACCTTAGTTCAAGAACGAATATGCCGGGTCAATAACCATGCTGTTCAATACTCCGAATCTGCTGACATTCCTGCGCATCGCCCTGATTCCTGCGTTTATCGTGGCGTATTACCTCGCCCGGCCGTGGGCGCATGCGCTTGCCACCGGACTTTTCATTTTGGCGGCACTCACTGACTGGCTGGACGGCTATCTCGCGCGCCGATTGGAACAGACGTCCCCCTTCGGGGCGTTTCTCGACCCGGTAGC
>NZ_JBGQKW010000014.1:0-44898 GCF_041499725.1 Sulfuricaulis sp. | reverse complement strand
GTCGGTTAGCGGTTTCTGCATCCCGAATACTTTGGTGGCGGCCATCCATGGTTCGATTCCTTTGAAGCCGGCGATGTCCATGCCGGGGTAGCCGCGGATAATCACCAAGGTGATGACGATCAGGGCCAGGCCGGGAATGGCGCTAGGCAATTTTCGAAAAAAACCTGTATCACTCATAGTTGTTCCTCCATAGAACGCTCTTTCTATTGATACACCGGTTTACTTCTGATGCCGGTTAGGTAAGAAATGCGAGGGTTCGGTGTCATGCCATCCGTTCTGTCTCCTTGGTCACTTGGTTTTCTGCTTTATGAAAGACTCGACGCAGTTTATTAGAATTCGCTTATATTGTGACTTGTGCAAAATCATTCAAACACAAGCATCCCCTACAGACAAGCGTAGCGCCGTAAAACAAACTGTTTGACGGGAAGCGGAAAGTATTTATTCCGTTTCAGCTGCCGGCAGGAAGAGAGTAGGGCAGGGAGTGGAGCGTAAGGCGCGGACCGGTTTCGCTTCCGAAATGAAGCTCACCCGCTTCGGCGCTGCTGATCTGAATCACGGCCAACAGGTCGTAACCGCCGTCCGGCGACGGTTGCGCTTCCACGACCGTGCCGGCCGACTGGCCGGGAAAGTCCGATGCAAAAATGGCGTCGCCCGGACGCGGCGCGACTTCGCCGGCGACATGTGCGCGATACATGCGCTGTTTGAGCTTCCCGAGGTACTGCATGCGCGCCACGATTTCCTGTCCGGGATAGCAGCCTTTCTTGAAATTGACGCCACCGACGGCCTCGAGATTGGCCATTTGTGGGACGAATTCTTCAATGGTTTGGGGGTGAACGCTGGGGATTCCCGCCATGATATCCAACCATGCCCACACCGCCGGCCCGACCGGCGTCGCCTTGGACTTGAGATTTCCCCATAGTTTTTCCACCGCGGCAGTTGGCGCGATGATTTCATAGCGCGGGTGGAGCCCAGGCAGATTTATAATAGTTACGTCTTCGCGGGTTTCGCAGCCGTTATCCCCGCTGGGAGCAAAGCCCGCCGCTTCCGTAAGAATCTTTTTGGCATCCGGGCCGGATAATCCGATACTGACCAGTGCAGCGTCCGCGCTTTCCAATGTCACTTTGGCGCGCATCACGAACATACGCAGTCGCTTGAGTGTGTTCTCGAGCAATGTCGCGGGTAATTGCAGCAGAGTGTCGCTGCCACGCCGGAGCAGCCGGAAGATAACGAGCATGCGCCCCTTGGGGCTGCACCAGGAAGCGAGCTGGCTGTGTGTCGCGTCGAGCTGGCGTATGTCGTTGCTCAGCTGACCATTGAGGAAATTCTGTGTGTCGCCGCCGCGCGCCACGATCAGCGAGAAACCCGAGAGGTCGGCGAGGACATGCCCCCCAGCGGCGGCGCGGCGTTCCTCGACAGGATGGCCGAAGTGCTGCACGCGATCGCCCTCCAGGACGGCGCCCTGGTTCTCGATAAAGGATTTCCACGTTTCGTTCACGGTTACCTGCCTGCCAGTGCTGACTGGGATGCGCATGATAGCGGAAACTCGCCTTGCCGGGCGAGGCCGGGGCCAGATACAGAGTCTGAACGCCTCGCCAGGGATGGCATTCACGGCGTCCTGGTCGGTATGAAACGAATGGAAGCCGCCCGCGGCCGGTTTACACTAGGGAATTCTGAACAAGTCAGTTCGTGCAGAGCTTGTCGAAGCATGAACGGACGATAAAGCTGGTTTTATCGATATTTGTTGCTCGCCCTTCGATTAGCTCAGGGCGAGCGGGACGGGGTTAATCAGAGATGCCCCATGCCATCTCCAAATTCCTTCCTCCGGCGAGAGGGTGTAGAGTTCGCATATATTAAGGATGAATTTTGGCACGCATGGGAAATAACAAAAAACGTCCGGTATACCTCAATCTTTTCAAAATCCGCCTGCCTGTTGGCGGAATCCTGTCCATCCTGCACCGCGCCACTGGCGCGTTCTTGGTTCTGTTGCTGCCGATCGCACTATATATATTGCAGCGTTCGCTTCAGGACCCGGCGGCCTACGCCAAAATTGCTACGCAAGCGGCCACCATTATTGGGCGTATTGTCGTACTGGTGACCGTGTGGGTATTCGCCCAGCACTTCTTTTCCGGTGTTCGGCATTTGCTGCTGGACATCGGCATCGGCGACAGTAAGCCCGCCGCGCGTCGCAACGCCTGGCTCGCCTTTGCTGCTTCCCTGGCGGTCGTGGCGCTGACCGGAGTCTGTCTGTGAGACGCGTACGCTCCGCGGGCAGTGCCCACAGCGGCCTGACGGAATGGCTGCTGCAACGCGTGACTTCGTTGTACATGGGCGGCTTCGTCATTTACGCCATTGCGCATCTCAGCTTGTTACCGGTCCGTGATTACATCGCGTGGAAGGCCTGGTTCGCCACGGGCTATGTACGCATCGCCTGGGCTTTGTTCCTGGCCAGCATCCTGATCCATGCCTGGGTCGGCATGCGCAGTATTTATCTCGACTATCTGCATCCACTCTGGCTGCGTTTCAGCGTCACCTTGCTGACCGCACTGGGCCTGCTTGCTCTGGTACTCTGGGCAGCGCAAATTCTGATTACCGCCGCCCCATGAAAAACATCGCCCGCCGTCGTTTCGATTGCCTCGTCATCGGTGCCGGCGGTGGCGGGCTGCGCGCGGCATTGCAACTCGCACAGGGTGAGGCGCATGTCGCCGTCGTGTCCAAGGTATTTCCCACGCGCTCGCACACCGTCGCGGCGCAGGGCGGCATTAACGCCGCGCTCGGCAACACGCAACCGGACAACTGGCATTTTCACATGTACGACACCGTGAAGGGCAGCGACTACCTCGGCGATCAAGACGCGATCGAATACATGTGCCGCGCGGCGGCGAACCTGGTCATCGAGCTCGAACATTACGGCGTGCCGTTCTCACGCCTGGAAAATGGCCGCATTTATCAGCGCGCCTTCGGCGGCCAAAGCCTGAACTTTGGCGGCGAGCAGGCGATGCGCACCTGTCCCGCCGCCGATCGCACCGGTCATGCCATGCTGCATGCGCTTTACCAGCAGAACCTCAAGGCACGCACGCATTTCTTCGATGAATTCTTCGTCGTCGATCTGTTGATGGACAAGAACGGTTATGCGCTCGGCGCGCTCGCGATCGAAATCGAAACCGGCGAGCCACTGATCATCGAGGCCAAGACCACGCTGATCGCCACCGGCGGGGTGGCGCGCCTGTACCGCACCACGACCAATGCCATGATCAATACCGGCGACGGCATGGCCATGGCGCTGCGCGCCGGCATCCCGTTGCAGGACATGGAGTTCGTGCAGTTTCACCCGACCGGCATCGCCGGCATCGGTATCCTCATTACCGAAGCCGCACGCGGCGAGGGCGGATACCTTATTAATGCCGAAGGCGAGCGCTTCATGGAGCGTTTCGCGCCGCACGCTAAAGACCTCGCCAGCCGCGACGTCGTCAGCCGCGCAATTTATGAAGAGGTCCACGCCGGGCGCGGTTGCGGGCCGAAGAAGGACCACGTGTTGCTCAAGCTCGATCACCTCGGCGCAGAAGCCATCAAAAAACACCTGCCAGGTATACGCGAATCCGCCATGCGCTTCGCGCACGTCGATCCGATAGAAAAACCCATCCCGGTTTATCCCACGGCGCACTACACCATGGGCGGCATTCCCACCAACCGTTTCGGCCAAGTAGTAGCGCCGGTGCATACCGGGCCGGAAGAAGCGGTGCCGGGTCTTTATGCCGTGGGCGAATGCGCCTGCGTATCGGTACACGGCGCCAATCGCCTCGGCGGCAATTCGCTGCTCGATATCATCGTGTTCGGCCGCGCGGCCGGCAATCACATCCTCGAATATCTCAAGGAAAACCGGCGCCACCGCCCAATGCCGCCCGATACCAAGGATCGCGCGATGGCGCGCCTGACACGCTGGGATAAACAGGGCGATGGCGAATCGGTTGATAAGCTGTGCGACGAATTGCGTCTCACCATGGAAGAGCACTGCGGCGTGTTCCGCACGCAGGAATTGCTGGACCAGGGAATTAAAAAAGTCACGAAACTCGTCGAGCGTTTACAGCGCGCCACGTTGCGCGATCACAGCAGGATATTCAACACCGCGCGCATCGAAGCACTCGAACTCGAAAATCTCATGGACATTGCGCTCGCCACGGTCCACTCCGCTGCCGCGCGCCACGAATCCCGCGGCGCGCATTCACGACTCGATTATCCCAAGCGCGACGACCGCAACTGGCTTAAGCACACACTCTACAGTCGGGAGGGCAACAAGCTTGATTACAAACCGGTGCGCATGAAGCCGCTTAGCGTTGAGCCTTTCCCTCCGAAGGAAAGGGTTTATTAGTGGCTCTGGCCCCATTAATTAAGTTAACCCATACCTTACCGTTACGCGGGTGGCAGCCGGTTGTTTTTATAGTAATGCTGGGAGTCGCCCTGAGCGCCTGTACTTCTACCACGTGGAAAGAGGAGGTGGCATTGCATGACGGAAAAAAACTCATCGTTTCCCGCACGTATACTTACGATCCCAAGGGCTTGCGCGAGCCCTTCCAACCCGACCCGCTGAAGGAGTCGACGCTCACGTTCACAGTTCCGGAAACGAAACAGACCGTGACGTGGAAGAGTGATTTTGGCAGGGCGTATCAAGACAATCTTGTCTTGTATATGGTAGACATCCTGAACGGCACACCGTACCTAGTTACTACGCCCGGCGGGTGTCTCGCCTATAACAAATGGAAAAGACCGAATCCGCCCTACGTGTTCTTAAAATACGACGGGGAATGGAAGAGAATCCCTGTGGAGCAATTCCCAACGGAGTTTAAAGAATTAAATGTGATACTGAGCCCAAACTCTAACGAAGTTAAAAAGAAAGAAATCCTGAACATGACTGCTCGTGATGGTTTTGTCTCCGTTGAGAATATCAAGAAGTTAAATAGAGATTCAATGACTCATACCATCGATCGAACTGTAATTAAAACGGCTAAGGCAGTTTCGTGCGGAGAAATGATTTATAACGGTGATGGAGGATGGATTGGGTTGGATTGGTTTAGGAAACAGCCTTCTTATGAGGCATGCTTAAAGTACTGTGCGCAAGAAAAGATGAGCGCCCAATATTGCCCATGCAGCACCTTATTTAAAGGCAAGGAGAAATAACTATGGCTACGCAATTTGAATATGCCTTCCAAATATAGGGGTCAGTACCCTTTAACAAGCGTAAGTTCAGAGCGGTTTGTAAGTACACAACTTATTTATCCTCGCCCCCTGAATATGCGCTCCAGGTGTTCCAGATCGTTCACCACCTTCCAATCCGTGGCCCCGGCGGCGCGGGCGCGCTTCTCCCACCATTCCAGACGCCCCATGTAGCGGCGCGGGTCGACGTTATCGGTGGTGAGCTTGGTGACGTTCAGCGCGATGATGCGGATGCCCTTGAGGTCGATGGGAAAGTCACGCACGGTCTTGTAGTCCAGTTCTTCCTGCATGTCGGAGAAGATCAGGATGGTCTTCTGTCCGGCTTCGGTTTCATTCAGGAACTCCGCTCCCTGGATGACCCCGCCGGTAATGTCGGTGTAGGCGCTGCCTTTCTTGGCGTCGGACTTGAAGACGCCGATCTTGTCGGCGAAGGCGCGCTTCTGATTGTTGACCTGCATCGGGTCCTTCACGAAGGTCGCCTTGGCGACGATGTCCTTCTCGGAGAAACTGCGGCTCTTGACCCGCGCCACCGCTAGCGAGTCACCGGACTTCAGGGTGCCGAGCAGGTAACTGACGATGCGCTGCGCCTTATCGAGCTCCTGCGAGTAGGTGCCCGAGGTGTCCACCAGCATGTAGACCGCCTGCGCATGGCTGCGCTGATCGGCGCAGGACGCTGACAACAGGGCTAAAGCCAGGAACGGAATGAAACCCAGGCGCCGCATCACAGTACATGCTCCCCGGTGCTGCGCTTGGAAAAGGCGGCCATGCCTCCCGATTTTCCCGCCGGTTGTGAACCGTGGTTGACCACGACACGTTCGATGATGAGCGGCAGAAAGATCACGGCGTCATAGAAATATTCCGTTCCTTTGCCGATCTGACGCGTCATGCTCGACAGGAAACGCGTCGTGAACCCCAGGCCGCGGATGCCCAGCACCAGCAGCGCACCGAACACGGTGCGCCCGGAATGAATCAGGTACTCGAGCGGAATCGCCACGAAGGCGAGGGCGAAGGGCAGCGTGAAACCCAGGATCATCTGCGCCGCTTTGGGAATATTCAGCGCCCAACCAACGTTCGCCGCGGTAACCGCCGCGCCGCCGGCCAGTTCCTGTTTCAGGGCCACGTCCGCCGCGACGATCATGTCGCGCATAACCGCCAGCGCCACTTCGACGCCGGCCAGGATCAGCAGGATGGTAAAGGCGATCCACACCATCCAGCGCCGCATGCTGTTGTTGACGCCATTGAGCGGAAACAGATGGGTGTAGCCCAGCGATTCCATCAGGAACAAACCCATCAGGGTTTCAAAAAAGATGATCACCATCGCCGCCAGATAGGAGGCCTGGAGATTGCCGTAAATATATTCCGAACCGCCCACCATCGCTTCCATGGGACGTTCGATGAGCCAGAAGTTTACGAACGCGCCGCCGGCGGCTATCAGCATCACCAGCAGCGAGATCACGAACAGGGTGGTTGCCGAGGAAGTCAGGGTATACTCGGCCTTTTCGGTGTTGGCATTGATCTGCTTGTACTTCTCCATCTGCTCGTCGATCTTGGCGGCGCTGTCCTTGAGCCCGTTGAGATTCTTGTCCACGCGGTTCAGGCTCTGGTCGACGGAGCGCCAGAACGGCATGAAGCCCTTGAGGATGTCGTGGCGCTTCTTGGATGACTCGCGGTACTCGGCGATGACCTTCTCGTAAATTTCTTCGATGGAGTCGCTGATGTCTTCCAGAATTCTTTCCACCAGACCGTCGCCGGAGGGTTTGATCTTGGCGATCGCGGCGACGGCTTTCGTCCACTCCGGCGGGGGCGGCGGCACCTCGCCGCACTTCTGAAAGTCTTCCTCGATGCGCGTGATCTCGTCCATGAGCTTGCGCTGCAGCGCCGGGTAACCGTGCAGATCGCGCTGCACCAAGCTGGTGACGCGGTCGAACTCCTTGACGATGCCTTGGGAGATTTCACCGCGTCCGTGGGAGAGCAGCACCATTTTATTACGCTGGCGCAGTTCTTCAGCGGTTTTGAAAAGCCAGTGGGACCCGAGGCGCAGGGGATTGCTGATGGCACGGAACAACGCGTGCAGCAGGCTGTGCATCGCCTGGCGCGCGCCGTATAGAATTGGAATGGCAATGACAAACAACATCAGTACCGACACGACGGGGTTTCCCGGCCAGATAAGTAGTGCCTGCCAGCTGTCCATAGCATTCTCCCTTTGTGCATTACGAAATGACCACTTGCGGGCCGATCATGTAATTATGCGTAGTAATTAGCGCTAGCCTAGGCGGACATCGCGCCGGTCCGACCAAAGGCGGCAACGACGGGGATTACCGGTCACTAAATTCGCTGTTTTATGCAGGGATTATTGGCCTCTCGGGGGCCGCCACGGGGAGGTATGAAACAAAACGGTGCCACGGAGAAAATACCGGGGATATGACAACTGAATCCGCATCAAGCTAAACTCTGCTGAATGAAATTCTCCATCTACCGCTTTAACCCCGAATCCGACAAAAGGCCACGGATGCAGGCCTATGAGCTACCGGATGATAGCGACGCGGTGATGCTGCTGGATGCGCTGGTGCTGCTCAAGCAGCAGGACGACAGTCTCGGGTTCCGGCGCTCGTGCCGGGAAGGGGTGTGTGGGTCGGATGGGATGAACATCAACGGTCGCAACGGGCTGGCCTGCATCACGCCGCTGAAGGATTTGAAGCAGCCGATCGAGCTCCGGCCGCTGCCGGGGGTGCCGGTGATCCGCGACCTGATCGTGGACCTGACCCAGTTTTACACCTCCTATCGGGCGGTGAAGCCTTGGGTGATCAATCATGACCCGGAACCGGAGATAGAGCGGCTTCAATCTCCCGAGGAGCGCGACAAGCTGGACGGCCTGTACGAGTGCATACTTTGTGCTTGTTGTACAACGGCTTGCCCGTCATTCTGGTGGAATCCCGATAAGTTCCTGGGGCCCGCCGCGCTGCTGCAGGCGTGGCGATTTCTCGCCGATAGCCGTGATCAAGCCACCGGTGAACGTCTCGACGACCTGGAAGATCCTTATAAGCTGTTCCGCTGCCACACCATCATGAACTGCACCGAGGCTTGCCCCAAAGGGCTGAATCCTGCCAAAGCCATTGGCCATATCAAAATGATGCTGGCCAAACGCGTTCTCTGATGGACAAATCGCCTCTACCCTCTCCCCTTGCCCTCTCCCGCAATGCGGGAGAGGGGGAGTTGGATGGGCGTCATTTCGATCGGCTGCGTTGGCGTTGCCGCCGGGGGCTTCTGGAACTCGACATAGTACTTAAGAATTTCCTGGATCAGGGTTATGCGTCCCTCACGCCGGCCGAACAGGAAGCCTTCGACAAATTACTGGCTGTTCCCGATAACATACTCTGGGCTTATGTTCAGGGCAGCGAAAATCCACTCGAAAAAGAGTTAAGCCAAATTGTATCCAAGATCAGAAAGTAATCTGATTTTAAATATAAAAGTTTCTCATCTTCTGACGGGTGCATTGCTGTTCGTGCATCTCGGCGGGATGGCGCTGTTGATGGTGGTTCCCGTCGCTTGGCCGGTACGGCTGGCACTCTGGACGCTGTTAGGGATGAGCCTTTACCGGTCCTTACGCGTTCATGCGTGGCGCCAGGGGCCGTCAGCCATTGAGACGATCGAGATGGACGGAGAAGGGGTGATGTCGGTGTGCTTCGCAGGAAAGGACGATTGGCACGTCTGCCAGATTACCAGCCGCTTTGTTCATCCCTGGTTGACGCTTTTATCGCTCAAAATCGAGAGCCGGCGCTGGCCGATCAGTCTCGCCATTGCCGCCGATGCCGTGGAACCGGAACCGTTCAGGCGTTGGCGCGTCGCCCTGAAGCTTCATGTGGTTCCGGCGTAAGCACAGTGTCCTGGGGAGTGCCCGGGAGCGTCTTCGGATAGTCACGCGTGTAGTGCAGCCCGCGTGATTCCTTGCGCGCCAGGGCGGAGCGGATGATCAGTTCGGATACCAATAATAAATTACGTAATTCAATGAGATCATTCGTAACCTTAAAGTTACTGTAGAACTCCCGGACCTCCTCTTTCAGCATCGTCACCCGATGCTGTGCGCGTTGCAGGCGCTTGGTGGTACGCACGATGCCTACGTAGCTCCACATGCCACGGCGCAGCTCGTCCCAGTTATGCGACACCACCACCTGTTCGTCGGGGTCGGTCACGCGGCTTTCATCCCAGGGCGGCAGGTCGCCCGGCAACTGGCCGACCACCGGCAGCTGCTTGAGTATGTCCTCGGCCGCGGTTTTGGCGAACACCAGGCATTCGAGCAGGGAGTTGCTGGCCAGGCGATTGGCCCCGTGCAGGCCGGTGTAGGCGCATTCGCCGACAGCGTAGAGCCGGTCGAGATCGGTGCGGGCGGAGAGATCGGTCATGACACCGCCGCCGGTATAGTGTGCCGCCGGTACCACCGGGATCGGTTCGCGCGTGATGTCGTATCCGTATTCCTTGCAGCGCTCGTAAATCGTCGGGAAGTGGCTTTTGATGAAATCCGCCGGCTTGTGGCTGATGTCGAGGTGGATGTAATCGAGACCGCCGCGCTTCATTTCGTAGTCGATCGCGCGCGCCACGATGTCGCGCGAGGCCAGTTCGCCACGCGGGTCGTGATCCTGCATGAACGGCTTGCCGTTCGGCAGTGTCAGGCGTCCGCCTTCACCGCGCACTGCCTCGGAAATCAGAAATGATTTGGCGCGCGGGTGATACAGACAGGTCGGGTGGAACTGGATGAACTCCATGTTGGCCACGCGGCAGCCGGCGCGCCAGGCCATGGCGATGCCATCGCCGGTCGAGGTGTCCGGGTTGCTGGTATAAAGGTAAGCCTTGCAGGCGCCGCCAGTGGCCAGCGCCACAAAATGGGCGCTGTAGGTGGTGATGTGTCCGGATTTTCTGTTCAGCGCGTAGACGCCAAGACAACGGTCAGGCCCGGTGCGGCCGAGCTTCCGGCTGGTAATGAGATCGATGGCGATGTGGCTTTCGTGCAGCGTGATGTTCGGATGCCGGCGGACGAGCGATTCGAGCGTCGTCTCGACAGCGCGGCCGGTAGCGTCTTCGGCATGTATTACCCGTCGGTGACTGTGGCCGCCTTCGCGCGTCAGGTGATATTCCATTGCGCCATTCGCTTGTTTCTCCTGGCTGAACGGAACGCCGCGGTCAATCAGCCAGTGAATCGCCTCCGGTCCCTGGCGCACGACGAATTCAACGGTGTCGCGGCGACACAAGCCGGCTCCGGCATTAAGCGTGTCCTGGATGTGCGAATCGAAGGTATCTTCCTGTCCGTTCAGAACGGCGGCCACGCCGCCCTGGGCATAGAGGCTGGCGCTCTCCGTGAGCGCCGCTTTGGCAAGGATGGTGACCCGCGCCTTGTCCGCCACCCGCAGTGCAAGGCTGAGACCGGCAGCGCCGCCGCCGATGATCAGGACGTCGGAGAACTGGGGGGTTTTCATGCGCGTTCGATGAGGAGAGGGCACATTTGTGGCGTTTACGATATCCTATCACACGTGTCGGACTTGTTTTTACCGTGCCGATTCCTCTCAGGGACAGAAAATTGAACAACAAATACCCTCTTCCCCGTGTCATTCCCGCGAACTTTAGCCCCTCGCCACGGTCTCTTAGGTGCAGAATACCCCGTATCGGAACCCATGGGGACAGGTCCTCATGAGCGAGCGGAGTATTGACCAAAAGCTGGTAGTGCGTGTGCAGAAAGGCGACAAAACCGCCTTCGATCTTCTGACCCGAAAATACCAGCACAAACTCGCCAAGCTGATTTCGCGCTACGTGCGCGACCGGCGAGAAGTGGAAGACGTAACGCAGGAGGCTCTGATCAAGGCCTACCGCGCCATCGGAGGTTTTCGTGGCGAAAGCGCGTTCTATACTTGGTTGTACCGGATCGCCGTGAACACGGCGAAGAATTACCTCGAGTCGCAGGGCCGGCGGCCACCCGGCTCGGACATGGAGATTGAAAGCGCGGAACTCATTGAAGGCGGCGAGGGGCTGCGCGATCAGGCCACGCCAGAGCGCCAGATGCTGACCAATGAGATCGCCACGACGGTGCACCGGGTTCTGGAACTTCTCCCGCCGGATCTGCGCACGGCCATCACGCTGCGCGAGATCGAGGGAATGAGTTACGAGGAAATCGCCGAAATCATGGATTGTCCGATCGGCACCGTGCGCTCGCGCATCTTCCGCGCGCGCGAGGCCATCGATCAGGAACTGCGGCCATTGCTGGAAAGGTAGTGCCATATGAACGATGAACACATGAAACAGAAACTGTCGGCGCTGGTTGACAACGAACTCGACGAGTTGGAAGAGCGCCGCGTATTCACGGCGCTCGAGGGCGATGTCGCGCTCCGCCGCACGTGGGAACGCTATCATCTCGTGCGCGCGGCGCTGCACCGCGACGTGGATGTAGTCGTTGCGCAGGATGCGGCCGAGCAAGTTGCGAGACGCATCGAAGCCGAACCGTCCACCGCTGTTTCATTCCGGCGTCATCGGGTCACCCGTTTTCTTGGCACGCTGGCGATCGCGGCCTCGGTCGCGGCGATCGCTATCACCGGCGTGCAGTGGATTCATCAGCCGACCCCGGCGCCATTACCGGCGTTGGCCGCCAACAAACCGGCGCCGCAAAACATCATCCGTTCCGGCACCACGCGTTGGGACATGAAGGAACCGGAGACCGAAAGCGCGCTCAATGCCTACTTGATTGAACATGACGAGTTTGCCTCGACATCCGGGCTCGGCGGCATGATGCCTTATGTCCGGATTGTCAGTTACGATAACGATAAATGATTTCTCGCCTCTCGGATCGTTCAGCTTTCATTTTTCTCGGTTTGTTCGTTTGCTCCACGGCCATGGCGGCGGATGCCGCGCACGAGTGGTTGATGAAAATTAATCACGCGGCGCGCGATCTGGAATACGACGGCACCTTCGTTTACCAGCATGACGCCCAGCTTGAGGCCATGCGGATCTTTCACAAGATCGAGAACAAGTCGTCGCGGGAACGGCTGGTGTCGCTGAACGGCGCGCCGCGCGAGATTATCCGCGACGCGAACGAAGTCCGCTGTTACTGGCCGGACAAAAACTCAGTCATGGTCGAATATCGCAAAACGGACGGGAAAAGTTTTCCTTCCATTCTTCCGGAGCGCTTGCAGGACCTGGACGACTATTACGTCCTGATGCTGGGCAATACCGAGCGTGTCACCGGTCGCGTGGCACAGCTCGTGATCGTCAAGCCGGTTGATCAGTATCGCTACGGCTATCATTTATGGGCGGATGCCGATACCGGCCTGCTGCTCAAGGCCGACCTGCTTGACACGCAAGGCGCCATCCTCGAGCAGTTCATGTTCACGCAGATCAATATCGGCATCAAAATTCCCGCTGCCGCGCTCGCGCCCGGCATGACCGGCAAAAGCATGACTTGGTACCGGGAAGACAGCGGCGCCCGGAACGTCTCCGAAAAACCCGGCTGGGTTGCCGCGCAATTGCCCCGGGGGTTCCGGCTGTCCGCGCACATGACGCGCCGCCTGCCGATGCGTAAGCAACCCGTTGAACATCTCGTTTACACGGACGGGTTGGCTATGGTGTCGGTATTCATCGAGAAACAGGAAAAGGGCGTCAAACCTTTCATGCAGGGACCGAGCCGCATGGGCGCCGTGCACGCGATGAGCGCCCAGTCGGGCGATTACCAGATTACGACGGTGGGCGAAGTGCCGGCCGCGACCGTTGCTTTCATCGGCGGATCTGTGGCGCCGGCGCAGTGAGCTTCGCGGCTGTGATGCGCCGACACGGATACTGTCTTTTCTTCCCGCTGTTTCTTTCGCTGACGGTGCAAGCGGCGCCGCGCGAGCTGCCGGATTTCAGCCGGCTCGTCGTCCGGCACGGCATGGCCGTCGTCAACCTCAGTGTCACGCGGGATCCCAGCCGCGCCGGTTTTTCGCCATCGTCCACCACCGATGAAAAATCCTCCCGCCTTTTCACGCCGCGCTACTTCGATGAAAATCCCGATCAAGCGGAGGAGAGTTCACTGGGATCGGGTTTCATCATTTCGCCCGACGGATATATTCTAACCTGCGCGCATGTGATCGAGAATGCGCGCGAGATCCAGGTGCGGCTGGCCGACCGGCGCGAACTCAGCGCACGTCTGGTGGGGGCGGACCGCCGCAGTGATGTGGCCTTGCTCAAGGTTGAAGCGTCCGCGCTACCCACGGTGGTCATCGGCGACGCGAATAAACTTCAGGTTGGCGAGTGGGTATTGGCCATCGGCTCGCCTTTCGGTTTCGACAGCTCCGCGACGGCCGGCATCGTCTCCGCCAAAGGGCGGACGCTGCCGAACGAAAATTATGTTTCGTTCATCCAGACGGATGTGCCCATTAACCCCGGCAACTCCGGCGGCCCGCTGTTCAATCTCAAAGGCGAAGTGGTTGGCATTAATTCGCAGATCTACAGCGGCACCGGCGGTTTCATGGGGGTGTCGTTCGCCATTCCGATCAATGCCGCCATAACGATCGGCGCGCAGCTTAAAAACGAAGGCCGGGTGCGGCGCGGTTGGCTCGGGGTGAGTCTGCAGGAGGTATCGCGTACGCTGGCCAGTGCCTACGGCCTGAACCAGCCACACGGTGCGTTGATTGCCGATATTCTACCCGGCAGTCCGGCGGCAAAATCCGATCTGCGCACCGGCGATATCGTGCTGGAGTACCAAGGCCGTGCGATTGACCGGTCCACGGATCTGCCGCCACAGGTGGGCCTCACGATGCCAGGCACACTTACGCGTCTCGGTGTATTCCGGCGCGACGGGGGACCAAGAACCGTGGTGGTGACTGTCGGTGAACTCAAGGAAGAAATCGCCGCCAAGCCGGCGTCCCGGCGCGATGACATCGAAAAGCATTCGCGATACGGCCTAGCTTTGAGCGAAATGTCGGCATCGCAGCGGAAAAATCTTGAGATCGATAATGGCATCAGCGTTGTCGGTGTCGGTGACGGCCAGGCGCGCGACGCCGGTTTGCGCCCCGGGGACGTGATCCTCGAAGTGGACGGCAAACGCGTCAGCGATGTGGCCGCCTTCCATCGCCTTCTCGAACACGCTTCCCCGCATCGACCCGTCGTACTGCGGGTACGGCGTGGCATGACGACGCTGTTTCTGGCGATTATTTCGGCGGAACCCACTTGAACATTCCCGGGGGGTTGTTATTCTCATGTCAGCGCATGTTATGAATATTTATACCAACCCTGAAATAAGGTATGCTTCGCCGCGCAGGGCGTTCGGAAACAGGCCGCGGCCCTGAAGCCATTTGACAGAAACCAGGAAACCAGGCGCCTCGGGCGCCTTTTTCGTATCCACGACACAGGCGGTTTCCGCCGGCGCCATTTCGGCGGGAGCATCGCAACATTTGTGAATGACAAGACGAGCGCAGCAGGGCAACATTTGTGAGCAGCTGGAACCAGGAACTTATCCGGAACTTCTCGATCATCGCGCACATCGACCACGGCAAATCCACGCTCGCGGACCGTTTCATCCAGGTCTGCGGGGGGCTGGAAGCGCGCGAGATGCAGGAACAGGTGCTGGATTCGATGGATCTCGAACGCGAACGGGGCATCACCATCAAGGCTCAGAGTGTGGCACTCGACTACCAGGCGCGTGACGGCCAGACCTATCGCCTGAATATGATTGACACGCCGGGACACGTGGACTTCTCCTACGAAGTGTCGCGCTCGCTGACCGCCTGCGAAGGCGCGTTGCTGGTGGTGGATGTATCGCAGGGCGTGCAGGCACAGACCGTGGCCAACTGTTACACCGCCTCTGAACTGAATCTGGAAATTCTACCGGTGCTGAACAAGATCGATCTTCCCTCCGCCGATCCGCAGCGGGCAATCCAGGAGATCGAGGACATCATCGGCATTCATGCCCAGGATGCCGTCCGCGCGAGCGCGAAGACCGGCGAAGGCGTGCCGGAAATTCTGGAGGCGATCGTCAAGCATATCCCGACACCCAAGGGCGACGCCAACGCACCGCTCAAGGCGCTGATCATCGATTCCTGGTTCGACAATTACCTCGGAACGGTTTCGCTGGTGCGCGTCATGGACGGACGCCTGAAGCCACGAGAGAAGATCCGGCTCATGGCCACCGGACGCGATTACGTGACCGAGCAGATCGGCATCTTCACGCCCAAGCGCAAACCCGTTACCGATCTGGGGCCGGGCGAGGTGGGCTATGTCATGGCCGGCATCAAGGACGTGCGCAGCGCGCGCGTCGGCGACACGATCACGCACGTCGACCGTCCCGCCGACAAACCGCTCCCCGGATTCAAGGAAATAAAGCCGCGCGTGTTCGCCGGGTTGTATCCGGTGGAATCCTCCGAGTACGAGACGTTCCGCGACGCACTCGCGAAGCTGCAGCTCAACGATGCCTCGCTGCATTATGAACCGGAAACCTCGCAGGCCCTCGGTTTCGGTTTCCGCTGCGGTTTCCTCGGCATGTTGCATCTGGAGATCATTCAGGAGCGGCTTGAGCGCGAATACGGACTGAATCTCATCACGACCGCGCCCACGGTGGTGTACGAGGTGGTAACGGCAAATGAAGTGTTACTTGTCGAGAATCCGGCGAAAATGCCGGACCCGTCCAGAATCGTCGATATACGCGAGCCCATCATCCGCGCCACAATCCTCGTGCCGCAGGAATATGTGGGCAATGTCATCGGGCTGTGTGTGGAGAAACGCGGTATCCAGAAGGATATGACCTATCACGGCCGTCAGGCCATGCTGGTGTACGAACTACCGCTGGCCGAGGTGGTGCTGGATTTTTTCGATCGGTTGAAATCAGTCAGCCGTGGTTATGCCTCGCTCGACTACGACTTCCAGGAATTTCGTGTCGCTAACGTGGTGAAGCTTGACGTGCTTATTAATGGCGATAAAGTGGACGCCCTGTCGGTAATTGTGCACCAGGAGCAGAGCCAGTATCGCGGCCGGGAACTGGCGAAAAAACTGCGCGAACTGATCCCGCGGCAAATGTTCGACGTCGCCATCCAGGCGGCCATCGGCTCCAAGATCATCGCGCGCGAAACGGTCAAGGCGTTGCGCAAGAATGTCACGGCCAAATGCTATGGCGGCGACGCCACGCGCAAGCGCAAGCTTCTGGAAAAACAGAAAGAGGGAAAGAAACGCATGAAACAACTGGGCACCGTAGAAATTCCGCAGGAGGCGTTTCTCGCCGTTCTGCGCGTGGACGAGAAATAACACATGGACTTTGCACTTATTATGCTGCTAATTCTGGTCACTACCGGCGCGATCTGGGGACTCGATCGATTGCTGCTGGCGGAGAACCGCGAGCGCAAGGCCAAGGCGCTTTCCCAGGCGGGGAAGGCCGAGGAAGCGGCCCGGATACGCCAGGAGCCGACTTATGTCGAATATGCGCGCGCCTTTTTCCCGGTTATTCTGATCGTGTTCCTGATCCGCTCGTTCGTGGTTGAGCCGTTCCGCATCCCTTCCGGCTCCATGCTTCCCAGTCTTTATATCGGCGACTTCATTCTGGTGAACAAGTTTTCCTATGGCGTGCGGCTCCCCGTGATCAACAGCAAGATCATGGATTCCAGTCACCCAAAGCGGGGCGAAGTGATGGTGTTTCGTTTTCCCGGTAACCCCTCCATCAACTACATCAAGCGCGTGGTTGGCATTCCCGGCGACCATATCCTATATAAAGATAAGAAGCTGTATATCAACGGAGCGCCCATGGACCAGGCCGATGGCCGGCCTTATTTTTTTGCTTCGGGCAGCGATGCCCATGGAGAAGCCCTGAGGACGAGAGAGAACCTCGACGGCGTGAAGCATGACATCCTGACGACCAACCACCCGGACATGCCGCTGCCCGAGATTGTGGTGCCGGAAGGCCAGTATTTCGTTATGGGTGACAACCGCGATCACAGCAACGACAGCCGTTACTGGGGCTTCGTGCCGGATCAGAATCTGGTGGGCAAGGCCTTCCTCATCTGGTTCAGTTGGGACATGACCGACCAGAGCAAGATGTTCTGGCAGCGTATTGTCTGGGATCGTATCGGCCATTCGATCAATTGACATTGATATTCAACCGGTGAAGGAGACCATGATGCAAAACCCTAAACGCCAGGCAGGCATGACCATGTGGGGAATGCTGTTTGTAGTGGGTACGCTGGCTTTTTTCCTTTTTTTGTTCTTCAAGCTGCTTCCACCCTACATGGACGACTTCAAGATAAAAAGCGCGCTCGACAGCCTGGGGCGACAACCCGATGCCGGTGTGATGACGCTTCCCGAGACGAAGGAGGCCATCCGTAAGCGTCTTGAGATTGACAGCGCCGATGATCTCTTCGATCTAAATAAAATATTGACCGTCGAGTCGCGCGGAAAGATGAAGACCATCCGGATCAATTACGAGTCAGTCGTGCCGATGGCGTTCAATGTTTCCGCGCTGCTCAGTTTCGATCACGCTATCGAGGTCCGTGGCCCTGAATAAGACGCTCGATGAGTTTGGTCGCCGGCTGACCTACACCTTCCGGCGACCCGAACTGCTCGAGCAGGCTTTAACGCATCGCAGCAAAGGCGCAGAAAATTATGAGCGCCTCGAATTTCTGGGTGACAGCGTCCTCGGGTTCACCATTTCTTCCGAACTCTACAACCGCTACCCGGCCCTGTCTGAAGGCGAGCTGACGCGGCTGCGCGCCAGCCTTGTCAACAAAAACACTTTGGCGGCACTTGCGCGCGACATCGGGATCGGAAATTATCTGCGCTTGGGAGAAGGAGAGCTCAAAAGCGGCGGCTACGACCGCGACTCGATCCTGGCGGATTCGCTCGAGGCAGTGCTTGGCGCCATCTGCAAGGACAGTTCGGCGGACGAAGTGGCGCGCGTGATACTGCATCTCTACCATGAGCGGCTGGCGCGCCTCAATCCGCATTCGGTTCCCAAGGACCCCAAAACCCAATTGCAGGAACATCTGCAAAAGCAGTCTCTGCCCACGCCTACCTACGTCGTCCGGGAGATCACCGGCGAAGCGCACAACCAGAACTTCGTGGTGGAGTGCCAGGTGACCGGGCTTGATGCTCCTGTGCAAGGCCGGGGCACCAGCCGGCGCCACGCCGAGCAGGAAGCCGCCGCACGGGTACTCGACCTGCTTTCCCACCGCTGATGTCCGACCCCATTACGCGTTGCGGACTCGTGACCCTCGCCGGGCGCCCCAACGTCGGAAAATCCACACTCTTGAACCGTCTGGTCGGCCAGAAGATCAGTATTACCTCGGCGCGCGCCCAGACCACCCGCCACCGCCTGCTGGGCATCAAGACCACCTCGCACGTCCAGGCAATCTATGTGGATACGCCCGGTCTGCACAAGGATAATAAAGGTATGATGAACCGTCACCTGAACCGTGTGGCCGGGGCAAGCCTGCAAGGCGTGGATTGCATCGTCCTGCTGATCGCGGCGAGCGGATGGACGAAAGAAGACGAGCACCCCTTGCAGCTGCTAGCCAAACAGCATATTCCGGTGATCCTCGCGATCAACAAGCTAGACCAACTCAAGGATCGTGGCCGTTTGCTGCCGCTAATGGAACAATCGGGTCGCAAGATGGCGTTTGCCGATATCGTTCCGGTTTCCGCGCGCACGGGCACCAATGTGGACGATCTTGAAAAAACCATTCTCAAATATCTTCCGGAACAGCCGCCGTTGTACCCGGCGGATCAGGTCACGGACCGCGGCGAACGCTTTCTTGCGGCGGAGCTCGTCCGTGAACAGATATTTCGCGGCTTCCAGCAGGAAGTGCCTTATGCCACGGCTGTCAGCATCGAACAGTTCAAGCGCGCCAAGGGCACGCTGCATGTCGAGGCAACGATCTGGGTGGAGAGGGAAGGACAGAAACCGATCCTGATCGGAAAAGACGGCCAACGCCTCAAGACCGTAGGAACTCGCGCGCGTCTGGCGATGCAAAAAATGTTCGCCAGGAAGGTTCATCTTAATCTGTGGGTGAAAGTTCGTGAGGGCTGGTCCGACAACGAGAGACTGCTGCGCAGTCTGGGTTACACTGACGAGAACTGATCGATGCGCATTCATCAGCAGCCAGCCTATGTACTGCATCACCGCGACTACAGCGAGACAAGTTTATTGCTTGAAGTTTTCACGGCGCATCACGGGCGCATCGGGTTGATCGCCAAGGGCGCACGGCGCGCGAGCAGCCGCATGCGCGGCATCCTCAAGCCCTTCCAGCGCTTGCTGATCGGCTGGAGCGGAAAGGGCGAGCTCGCGGTACTCACCGGCGCCGAGCAGGATGGCCCCGATTCCGCGCTCATCGCGCAGGCCTTGTATTGCGGCTTCTACATGAACGAGGTGTTATTGCGCTTGCTGCACCGTCATGATCCCCATGATGCGCTGTACGCGGCATACCAGGATGCGTTGCAACGCCTGCACCGGGACGCTACCAACGAGGCAGTATTGCGCATTTTCGAAAAGCATCTGTTGCGCGAGCTGGGATACGGTCTGGTGCTGGATCGCGATGTTGCCGACAACACTCCCATTGAGGCGCAGGCCGTCTATGATTACACCGTCGATAGCGGCCCCAGACGCCTGATACACCCCGAGTTGAACCGCCCGACAGAAGGAATTCGGATACGCGGAGCGAGTCTGCTGGCCCTGACGCAGGAATCGCTATGCGACCCCGTCGCCTTGCGCGATGCCAAGGCGCTGATGCGTGCGGCGTTGGCGCGGCACCTGGGCGACCAGCCGCTGCACAGCCGCAAGCTGTTCCGTCGTGTTGTCGTGGCACCTGCCGTGGAAACCATTGTGGAGACGAGCATTGCTAAAGCTGGGCGTTAATATCGACCACGTGGCCACCCTGCGTCAGACGCGTGGCGCGCGCTATCCCGATCCCATCCAGGCGGCCCGGGAAGCCGAGCAGGCCGGTGCCGATTCCATCACGCTGCATCTGCGTGAGGATCGTCGACACATTCAGGACCGGGACGTCGAGATGCTGCGCCATCTCCTTCAAACACGCATGAATCTCGAAATGGCGGTGACGGACGATATCGTGGCGTTTGCCTGCCGCATACGTCCGCAAGACTGCTGCCTTGTCCCCGAGCGGCGTCAGGAGCTGACCACCGAAGGCGGCCTGGATGTGGTCGGCGGGTTCAAAAAAATCACCGCAAGCTGTGTCCGGTTGGCGGATGCCGGCGTGCGGGTATCCCTGTTCGTCGACGCCGACCCGAATCAGATCGAGGCCGCGGCCAAAACCGGCGCACCGGCAATAGAAATTCATACGGGCCGGTATGCGGATGCCGCAACCGACGAGGCCCGCCGGCAGGAGCTGGTGCGCATCGAGCAGGCGGTGCAACAAGGGCTGGAACTCAAACTGCTGGTGAACGCCGGCCACGGCCTCAACTATCACAACGTCCAGGCGATTGCCGCCATTCCCGGAATTTTGGATCTCAATATCGGACATGCCATCATCGCACGCGCCCTGTTCACGGGGATGCAGGAAGCCGTGCGTGAAATGAAGCGGCTGATGAACGAAGTAGCGGCATGAGCCGCGGAGCAGGGGCCCCTTTGGGGATGCGACCGGCGAAGGCCGCAGGACGCCGACGGCATGGTGTGGAGGTTTTCTCAGGACTTACGGAGGCGTCGCCATGATCTACGGTATCGGTACAGACATCGTGCGCGTGGGGCGCATCCGGGATGATCTCAGTCGCTTCGGAGATCGATTTGCCGAGCGAATCCTCACGGCAAGTGAGTTGTTGGAATTTAATCAGAACGCCAATAAGGCAAACTTTCTTGCGCGGCGTTTCGCCGCCAAGGAGGCCGCGGTCAAGGCCATGGGAACCGGGTTCAGCAACGGTGTGATAATGCACGACATTGAAGTAACCCATGACGAGCAGGGTAAACCCATGTTGGTGTTCCACGGACGGGCGCGCGAGTTCATGCAAGAAAGAAGCGTTGCGGTTGCTCACATCAGCCTCGCGGATGAACAGGACCATGCCGTGGCGTTCGTCACGCTCGAAACGGCATAAGACAGACGTCATTCTGCGGAATATCGGCTGGCGGTCGTTGCCGTCACGTCGGCCTACCGCCTACGCGCGCCGCGGAAGCGCGTTGGCGACGAGCCTGTGCTGTGCCTGGACGTGACCCGCCCCGGGTAATCGATTTTCCTTGCCGCGTATTCCATGACAAAATACCCGCAGCACCCACGTGGCTGCATGAGAGAGACGGTATGGGAGACGAGATCATTCAGCTTGGCTTTAAGTCGATCGAGGTCTGGCCAAAAGGACAGGAAGCGGAAATCTGCGGCGATCCCACCATCCGCATGACCACCTTTACCGATACGCAGGAATATCATCCGCGCCTTGTCGCCAAAATCCTTGAGCTCGAGGAGAACCATCGGCTGCGTAAACGTTATTTTCGTGGCGCGGGAGGAACGAAGATACACAACCTGGGGCAGTGGGTCAGCTCGGAGGCCGAACTGATCAACGCGCGCGCTATGTCGCTGTTCAAACGCGTGCTGGAGTGCGATCAGGCGGTGGTGGATCTCAGTTGGGCCAATGTCTATCGCTCAGGAGATTACTGCATGCCGCACAGCCAGCTGCGTTCGACGGCAAGCGTGGTGTATTGTCTCGATCCCGGCGATGAGGATCCGGAAGACGTGCACAGCGGCCGTTTCTGTTTTGTGGATCCGCGTCTGCACAACTGTTGCCAGGAACAGGAAGGCTGCATGACCGCGCCTTTCCTGCCCGGCATGACGGCCGGCACCATGATCATTTTTCCGAGCCAGCTGGTGCACGCCGTCAATCCCTACACCGGGAAACGTCCGTACATCACGCTATCGTGGAATATCAACAAGAACGCGCTGCCGGTGAGCCCCGAACAGGGCATCTAAGTCAGCAAGAATTCAAACCGTTGCCCGTTTCGAAACGCTTGCATGTGCGCGCTCCGCATTATTGGCGCGTGTCGCAGGCGATCTGTGCTTGTTACGGCGGATATATTTGATGGAACCGGTAGAAGAAGCGAGGATCTCGTCATCCCGCGCGGAGTCGGTTCCCCGGCTAGCCCTGCCGAATGCCATGGCGGCGAACAATCCAGCTACGGTCCACACCAGCAGAATGACAAGAAGCGTATCGATGCTCATGCCTTACCTCCGTGTAGTTATTTATCAACCAGCGTCAGAATCCCTCAGACCACCCCCAAATTCAACAGCCTAGGCGGCCTTTCCGCACCAACGGCGTTTATCCACTGACAAACGGTTCATGCCTCGCCGTGCCGGACAACGCTTCGCTCCGGTCACTGACCAAGTATAGTCTCCTTGATCTGGAGGCGTGCTGAGGAGTGTCCCGTGGCATGTCAAAGCGCCTGGTCGAAGATGGCCGTGTTACTTCGTTATCGGCCATTGTCGGTTACTTGATATATTTCACCGCTTGCGGTGCGGCACAGCCCACAAGAATGGATACGACACGAAAATCGATACGATCCGGAACGTTATTCGGGAGAATCAACGGGACGCAGGATTAAAAAATACTGAATGTCCGGTCATGCTCAGTTCGCCTGTTCCGCCGCCTTGTCAAAAGCGGATTGGGCGCCCGGATAGTCACCGCGCTTCAGGCGCGCCTGCCCGATGATGCGCCAGTTCCCGGCGCGTAGCGCCTTGTTGCCGCCCGCCCAGCCGTTGGATCTTGCCGCCAGTCCTTCCGCCTGCTGATACTGTCCTTGCTGCAGCCGCAGTTTTGCCAGCTCATGCCACAACGCCGGGTTGCGCGGTTCGATCCGCAGCGCGCGCTCGAACGATCCCACGGCGGCATCGAGTTTTCCATTGGCGGCATCCGCCCGGGCCGCTTCGGCCAGCACGGTCACCGCATTGTTATCCGATACCGGCAGCGATTCCGGCTCCTGGGTCGCTATGCCGGTGCAGCCCGAGATCCATGCCGCGCCCAGAAGAAATAATCCTGTTAAATAAAATCTCATTATTCAAATAACCTTTTGAACCAGTTTTTGATGGATGGACCTTGCGCGTGCGTAGCGCAGGGAGCGGTTTCCACCGGAGCCGAACCGTGTATGAATGGCAGTGACACCACGGCCTGGCAATTTTCATCGGCGCGATGACCGGTAGCGGAATCAACCCACACCTGTTCGATGTTTTCCGGTGTAGGCGGTACGAGCGGTTCGGGATCGAGACTTGCCATCATATCACCCCACACGGTCATAGCGCCGCCCGCGCCGGTCATGTTGATCGGCTGATTATCGTCGCGCCCGACCCACACCACGGCCAGACGATCGCCGGTGTAACCCGCGAACCAGCTGTCGCGCAGATCGTTTGTGGTGCCGGTCTTGCCTGCGATGTGCAAATCCGGCGACAAATACTTGTTCAGACCGTCGGCGGTGCCTTCACGCACCACGCCTTGAAGTGCGCTGGTAATCAGATAAGCCGGTCCCGGCTCGATCGCTTGTTCTATAGAAAGCGAATAGCGTTGCAGCGGCTGGCCGTCCGCCGTCAGCACCTCGCGTATGGCGCGCAACGGCACGCGGAATCCACCACTCGCGATGGTTTGATACATTTGCATGACTTCCAATGGGCTCAACCCGTCGGCGCCCAACAGGCTCGAGGCGTAGACATTCAAATCACGCTCAACGCCGAGGCGGTGAACGCTGTCCATCACCTGGCGTACACCCAGCGCTAACCCCAGGCGCACGGAGGAGATATTATAGGAGTTGGCCAGCGCAAGACGCAGCGGCACCTGGCCATGAGATACCTTGTCGTAATTGCGTGGCTCCCAGTCGGTGGTGCCGCGTTCGCGCCAGACGAGAGGACTGTCATCGAGCAGGGTTGCCAGCGTATAGGTATCCGGGCGCTCGAGGGCAGTGAGGTAAATAACCGGTTTGATGAGCGAGCCGATCGGGCGCTCGGTATCGAGCGCGCGGTTGAATCCCTCGTAGCGCGTATTTCGCCCCCCGACCAATGCCTGGATCTCGCCATTTTGCGTGTTGCTGACCACGACCGCGCCCTCAAGCGCTTTCGGTGGAATGCGCCGGGCCTTTTCCAGTTGCGTCAGACGGGTGGTGAGGGCACGTTCGGCGGAAAATTGAGCCAATGGGTCGAGCGAGGAAAATATCTGCAGTCCTTCCGAGCGTAGATCCTCCTCGCGGTAGTCGCGCCGCAACTGGCGGTGAACCAGCTCGACAAAGGAAGGGTAAAGAGACGTTCCACCGGGGGCCTGTTCGGCCACTCCCAGGGGCGAGATCCTGGCGGTCACGTATTGTTGCTGGGTAAGGACTTGCTGTTGACGCATTTCCTGAAGCACCAGATTGCGCCGTGCGAGCGCACGTGCTGGATGCCGACGCGGATCATAAAATGACGGTCCCTTGACCAGTCCCACCAGCAGCGCCGCCTGCGGAAGATCGAGTTGTGACAGCGCGCGGTTAAAATAAAAATGACTGGCAAGACCGAATCCGTGGATCGCGCGGTTACCGTCCTGGCCCAGGTAAATCTCGTTCACATAGGCTTCGAGTATTTCCTCCTTGGAGTAGTGCATTTCCAGCAACTCGGCCATGATTATTTCCGTGAACTTGCGGCGCAGGGTGCGCTCGGGCGTCAGGAAAAAATTCTTCACCAGTTGCTGGGTCAAGGTGCTGCCGCCCTGCAGCCCGGCGCCACGCAGTGTCGTGACCAGGGCACGTGCCACACCGCGGGGATCGACGCCATGATGGGTGTAGAATTGCCGGTCTTCGACCGCAATCAGTCCCTTGATCAGAATCGGCGGCACCTCGTTCAGTTTCACCAGCACGCGATCCTCGTTGTGCGCCGGATAGATGCCGCCGATCAGCAGGGGGTCGAGGCGCGCCAGTGTGACCGGTTTGTCCGTCTTGAGATCGGTGAGGCTCCGTAAATGACCGCCATCGAAATCAGCGCGCAGTTGCAGGGCAGTCTGTGCGCCATCCCAGAATACAAACGGCCGCGTGGCGATAGTGAATACATCGCGTTGACGCCGGAAGTCGCCGGGGTCGAGCTTTTCACCCTCCTCGCGATAGCCCAACATGGCCAGTTCAGTACCCAATTGTTCCGGGCGCAGTTTCAGTCCCGGATAAAGCTCAAGCGGTCGCGCATAGACCCGCGCCGGCAGCGCCCAACGTTTGCCCTCGAACTGGATACGTAACGTGATGTCGAGGTAAAGCACAAAACTCGACAGCAGCAGCACCAGGGACAACAATGCAAGACGCAAACGCTTGCGCGTGACAAAATGGCGTAATTTTTCGAATAAGGGACTGTCCATCAGGATACCTGGGAAACGCATCTGGCGAGTAAACTCAGCGGCAACGAGGTTAGATTATACCGGAGAAAATGAGGAACGGTATCTATCGGAACGAAGCCTTACAATTTGCGTCTTGCTGACCGGAATCGCGGAAATCAAAAAAGGCGGAAATCTTTTGACAGCTATATTTTCTTTGAAAAGCAGGACCATTGTCCTGCTGGTGACCGTGTCGTTGACCGCTATCAGCTATTTCTATTTCGATACAGGAATCGCCCAGTTCGTCTTCCGAATTCTCAATAGCAGCGATCGACTATTGCAGACTGCCGCTGATATTCCCGATCTGTTGCTGCATATCGTCATTGCGATCACGGTATCAAGCTGGGTTGGATATTTTATCCTGGTACGCCGTGGCATCTGCAATCATCTTACGGATTTCTTGCGGGTCTGCGGTACGGTAGTGCCGATGGCCTTTGTTGCCAAGACTGGCTTACAGTATGTATTCGGCAGACCCGATCCTTATGCCTGGTTGTTGGCTCACGAGCCGCCGCGTTTTTACTGGTTCCGCGACGACGAAGGATATGGTTGCTTCCCCTCCGGGCACATGACCGTCTTCACCGCGCTGATGACAACCTTGTCATATTATTACCCTCGCTATCGCCCCATTTACCTCGGCTTGCTGTGGCTGCTGGCACTCGCCCTCATAATTACTGATCATCATTTTCTCAGCGATGTTCTGGCCGGCGCAGTGCTCGGGTCAGTGTTGGCTTTCATTACCATCAAATTTGCGCGGGAAACCGGCGCAAAAACAGTCTAACTAGCTGAGTGATCTGAAAAACACGAATAACGCCGGTTGCCACCGACGATATTTGATTTCCATCAAAGTAAGGCCGCTGTGCTTTGTGGTTTCCTGAACTCCTGGGAGAGGCGCCCGAGCACGTGGCACCGAAACGTTTTTTGTGGAAGTCACCGGAAGTGGCATAGCATTACCTGACTCTCGACACCGGGCCTCTAACCCAGGGGAGAAAGTGAATTATGTGTTTAGCGATACCGGCAAAAGTTGTACAAAAGCTGGAAAACGATCAGGCGCTGGTGGAGGTTGGCGGAGTCCGCAACCAAGTTTCACTTATGCTGGTTGAGGACGTGACCGTCGGCGATTACGTGATCGTCCACGTTGGCTTTGCTATCGCCCGACTGAACGCCGAGGAGGCGGCAAAGTCGCTCGCGCTGTTCGACGAGATCGCCCGCCAGCTCGAAGAAAACCCACATGAAGTACATCAGTGAATTCCGCGACAAGCGGATCGCCACCGCGCTGGCCGCCGCACTGACGGTCGAAGCCGTTCCCGCGCGCGATTACAGCCTGATGGAATTTTGCGGCGGCCACACGCACGCGATTTTTCGTTATGGCATCCAGGACCTGCTTCCCCCCAACGTGCATCTGGTGCACGGGCCCGGCTGCCCGGTGTGTGTACTGCCGATCGGACGCCTCGACATGGCGATTGAGCTCGCCGAGAACCCGAATGTGATTCTGTGCAGTTATGGCGACATGCTGCGCGTCCCGGGTTCACGCAAGCGCAGTTTGCTGAAATCCCGCGCGCAAGGACGGGACGTGCGCATGGTGTATTCCTGTTCCGAGACCATCCGCATCGCGCAGGACAATCCCGACAAGGAAGTCGTTTTCTTCGCCATCGGGTTTGAAACCACCACGCCGCCGACGGCGGTGGCGATTCAACAGGCGGACAAGCTGGGTCTCAAGAACTTCAGCGTGTTCTGCAATCACGTGCTCACGCCCTCGGCCATCCAGAACATTCTGGATTCTCCGGATGTACGCAAGCTCGGCAGCGTGCGCGTGGACGGTTTCATCGGCCCGTCGCACGTGAGCACGATTATCGGCAGCCGTCCCTACGATTTTTTTGCCGAGGAATACCAGCGTCCGGTAGTGATCGCCGGTTTCGAACCGCTCGACGTGCTGCAGGCTATTGGGATGCTGGTGCGCCAACTGAACGAAGGACGGGCTGAGGTGGAAAATCAGTTTTCCCGCGGCGTCACCTGGCATGGCAATCTCAAGGCGCAGGCCATGGTCGCGGAGGTCTTCGAACTGCGGCGTTCATTTGAATGGCGCGGACTGGGCGTTGTCCCCTACAGCGGCTTGCGCATTAAAAAACGGTATGCGTTATTCGATGCCGAACTGCGCTTCTCCCTGGCGCAAAAGACGGCGCACGAGAACAAGGCATGCGAATGCGGCGCCATCCTGCGCGGCGTGAAGAAACCCACCGATTGCAGGATTTTCGGGACGGTTTGCACGCCGCAAAATCCAATTGGATCGTGCATGGTGTCATCGGAGGGCGCCTGCGCGGCTTATTACAAATACCGGCGCCATGACGCAACCGTAACCAATTCACGGGTGGCTGAGAAAACTCCCGAATCGGACGTCGCCGTGGGTGAATGAGACATGCGAATCCTATTTCTCACCCACAGCTTCAACAGTCTCACGCAGCGGCTCCATGCCGAGCTGACGCAACAAGGCCATGATGTTTCGATTGAGTTCGACATCAATGATGCCGTCACGATCGAGGCCGTGCGGCTTTTCCAGCCTGATTTGATCGTCGCGCCGTACTTGCGCCGCGCCATACCGGAAGCGATCTGGCGGCAACACCTGTGTCTGGTGGTGCATCCGGGCGTCGAGGGCGACCGCGGTCCGTCGGCGCTCGACTGGGCGATCCTGAACGGCGAGCGGGAGTGGGGCGTGACCGTGTTGCAGGCCGATGCCGAGATGGATGCCGGCCCGGTGTGGGCGTCGGTGAACTTTCCGATGCGCGCTGCGCGCAAGAGCAGCCTGTATCGCAACGAGGTGACCGAGGCGGCGGTCGCGGCGGTTTTGCAGGCGATCGACCGGTTTGCCACGGGTAAATTTATCCCGGAACACCCGAATGAAAGCGGTTCCGATGCGCTCGGTAAATGGCGGCCGCTGGTGAAGCAATCCGATCGACGCATTGATTGGCTGGCTGATGATACTCAAACCGTCTTGCGAAAAATCCACTCCGCCGATGGTTCTCCCGGCATCGACGACGCGCTGCTCGGCGTGGCCTGCCGGCTCTACAATGCCGGCGAGGAGGATACCCTGCGCGGCGCGCCGGGTGAGATCATTGCGCGCCGACACGGCGCCGTTTGCCGCGCCACCCGCGACGGTGCGGTATGGATAGGCCACGTAAAAAAAATCGTTTCCGGCGAGAAGACGTTCAAATTGCCGGCAACCCTGGTTCTGCATGACCGGCTTGGCGTGATCCCGGAAGCGACGCTGGCGCTCGACGTCCCGCCGGCACGCCTTACGTACAAGGATATCTGGTATGAGGAAAAGGCCGGGGTGGGGTACCTGCATTTCGATTTTTACAATGGCGCCATGAGCACCGAACAATGCCAACGCCTGCGCGAGGCATATCTCCAGGCCTGCCGGAGGCCAACACGGGTGATTGTGCTGATGGGCGGACCGGACTTCTGGTCGAACGGGATTCATCTCAACTGCATCGAAGCCGCTGACAGTCCGGCGGACGAGTCCTGGCGCAACATCAATGCGATGGACGATCTGGCGCAAGCCATTATCACGACGGACTCGCATCTCACCATTGCCGCTTTGCAGGGCAATACCGCCGCCGGCGGCGTATTTCTTGCGCTCTCCGCCGATCGCCTGTATGCGCGTAATGGCGTGGTTCTGAATCCGCACTACAAGAACATGGGCAACCTCTACGGCTCCGAGTATTGGAGCTACCTGCTGCCCAAACGGATGGGGGAGCGGGGGCGCGAGGTCATGGGGAATCGTCTGCCGCTGGGAGCCGGCGCGGCCAAGCGCGTCGGTCTCATTGACGACTGTTTCGGTGGGAGCGTGAATGAATTCGTGGCGATGACTAAATCAGTCGCCGAATCTCTTGCCCGTGATTCTGCTTATGAAACACGGCTTGAAGCAAAACGCCGTCGGCGCGTACAGGATGAATCGGTGAAATCCCTCGAAACGTATCGCGCCGAAGAACTGGAACGCCTGAAGCTCAATTTTTACGGTTTCGATCCCAGCTATCACGTCGCGCGCTATAACTTCGTGTTCAGGGTTCCGCATTCCTGGACACCCTTGCACTTGGCCCGGCATCGGCAACGGATCAAAAATGCCAGGCCTTCTGACGCCGACGCGTCAAGCCGGTCGGATGCTGTCATTTCGGAATCCGTTCCAGGCATGTAGGGCATTATGTTTCACACTACAAACTAGGGAAGCTCTGAATAAGTCGTCCGCTAGTGATGAGCTTGTCGAACCATGAACGGACGACGCCACGGAATCAGTGAGCTGTATCAACCCGCCCTTCGCCAAACCTGTCTTGAGCCCGTTCGTACTTCGACAAGTTCAGCACGAACGAGTCGAAGCCTGTGGTGAGCCAGTCGAACCAGGCTCAGGGCGAACGGAATTGATCAGAGCTTCCCTAGGCGATCAGTGCAGCGCGAAAGCCAGCGCTAGCGGCAGACTGACCAATCCCGCCAGGTTCCCGAGCATGACGATCGAGGCGACTTTCCCCGGCTCCTGCCGGTATTGCTCAGCCACCAGATAATTCAACACCGCCGGTGGCAGCGCGCTGAACACCAGCAGCAGACTCGACTGCAATGGCGTCAAGCGCAGAAAGGGTTGCACGATCAGTAGCATCAATACGCCGGTCACCGGACAAGTGACGGCGCCGAGTAGTCCGATCCGCCACTCCCGGAAATCAACGCTGGTCAGACGCGTGCCCAGCGAGAACAGCAACAGGGGGATGGAAGCCTGGCCGAGCAGGTTGACGGTTTCCCGCAGCGGTGTCGGCACTCCCCAGCGGAAAAGACTGAAGGCCATCCCGACCAGCGTGGCAGCGACCATGGGCTGCACCAACACCTTGTGCAGTGGCGCGCGGTGATCCATGAGATAGGTGCCCAGGGTAAAATGCAGGCCGTTCTCGACCAGAAACAACACCACGGCCGCCGGCAGTGCCTGTTCGCCGAAGGCAAATACCGCGAGCGGCAGGCCGATGTTACCGGAGTTGGTGAACATCATCGGCGGCACGAATGTTTTGAACGACAATCCGGATGCCTTGGCCACCGGCAAGGCCAGCAGGCCCGAGCCCAGCACGATGGCGGCGGCGCCCAGGGCGAGCCACCCGTACTCGGCAAGCTGAAAATCCTTGCCGGACAGGACATGAAATATCAGCGCCGGCAGCAGGATCGTCATGTTGACCTGGTTCGCCGACGTCATGTCCGGTTGACGCCAGCGGCTGTATAGATAGCCGACGGCGACGATCGCAAAGATCGGGAAGACGATGCTGAAAAGACGGACGATGAACATGGTCTGACCGGTGTAAGGAAAGGCAGATTATGCGGAATCAATGCGGCTTCTCACAAGTCCGGCATTCTGCAATGGATTAATGATTGCATGATAATGTCTTCCCTGTACCTTATTCATTCGCTGAGCAATAAGAAGGAGGAGAGCAATGCCGGATAACAGCATGGTGGTTGAAAAGGCGATGTTAACATTGGCAGCCGCCAAGAAAATCGTCGCTGCAGCGGAGGCCGAGGCACTGAAACATGCCTGGCCGGTGGTGATCGCCGTCGTGGATGACGGTGGCAACCTGATCTACCTGCAACGTCTCGATAATGCCCAGTTCGGCAGCGTAGAGATCGCTATCCAGAAAGCCAGATCGGCTATGGCGTTCAAGCGACCTACCAAGGCATGGGAAGAGCTCCTGGCGAGTGGACAGCATAGAGTTCTTGGTTTGCCGGGCGTGCTGTCATCAGAAGGCGGCGTGCCGCTGACTTGGAAAGGCCAGATCGTCGGCGCCGTCGGCGTCAGCGGAGTCAAATCATCCGAGGATGGTCAAATCGCCCGTGCCGGCGCGGCGATCCTGGAGTGATTTTGTCGGCTGGCATGACACCAGCAAAGATGGCTCCCTATGCCGGACAAATCTGGGCACTGGTCGGTGTCAGTCAGCCTACCGTAACCGGCCGGAAGGCCCATCCGGAGGTTCGAACCTGCGACCCCTGCCGTGTGAATCAATTCCTGTCTACCTACGGCGGCCTATTCCAATCCACTCCAGCCCTTTACAACAAAGACTTATCAAATCAAATTGTCCCATATTGGCTGGAGTAGGTTGGAATTAGCTGGAGAGTGACGGTGTTAAGCACAAAATAGGCACAGCGATTCCGTTGTCGATTTTCCCCGCCTCTTTGCATCAAGCTAAAGCAGTGTGTATAATACACACTATGAACAGCCGGGAGCTGATCCGCTTGGCAGAGCCGCTGGCTGGCAGCTCATGCGGGTGCGTGGCAGTCATCACCAATTCAAGCACCCGGCGAAACCCGGCCTAGTGACCGTGCCACATCCGAAGAAGGACCTGGGCACCGGTCTCGTGAAGGCCATTCTTAAGCAAGCGGGAATCCGGCAAGGAGGTAAGTGATATGCGTTACGTAGTAGCGATTGAGAAGGGCGACAAGAAGCACGCCTATGGCGTGGTTGTGCCCGATCTCCCGGGCTGCTTTTCGGCCGGAGACACGCTGGATGAGGCACTTTCTAATGTCAAGGAAGCGATTCTGTTACACCTGGAAGGCTTGATGGATGAGAAAAAACCAGCGCCAGCACCAAAGCCGCTTGAGGCGCACCAGAAGAACCGCAAATACAAAGGGTGGACCTGGGCGGTTATCGAGGTGGACCTTGCCGAGCTCGATGACAAGACCGAGCGCATCAACATCACGCTGCCCCGCAAAGTGCTGCGCGTGATCGATGAAGCGGCGAAGCGCTCGGGGGAATCCCGCTCCGGTTATCTCGCCCGGGTAGGAATCGAATCGGTGAGGCGCGCCGGGTAGGACAGTCGTGATCAAAACTCCGCCGCCTGGCGGGGTTTTATTTGCAGACGCGTGCAATCCGCTTTGATTGGGCGCCTGATCGGTGAATCTCAGAAACCCCTTAATTTTGGCTCCCCATTCCGGACAAATCTGGGCACTGGTCGGTTTCAGTTAACCTAATGTAACCGGCCTCGGAAAGCCCAATCTGTAGTTCGAACCTGCTACCCCTGCCGTGTGAATCAAATCCTGCTGACTGACATTTCATAGCAGCTACCTTGTTATTGGGCTTGCTAACCATGACGGCAAAGTGTATATTCATCATAGAATACAAATCGAGATACATATATGACTACCGTTTCGTTGCGCCTGCCGGATGAACTCATAAAAGAGGCCGAGAAGCGCGCGCGGGAACTGAAGGTTCCGCGCGCCGAATACATCCGGCGGGCGATTGCCGCGCTCAACGCGCAGGTAATCGCCGAAAACCGCCGCCGACGCATGATGGAGGCCTCGCGGCGGGTACGCGGCGAAAGCATGCGCGTTAACGCCGAATTCGACGCCATTGAAGATGCACCGGATGCGTAAGCGCGGAAGCGTCTGGCTCGCTAACCTCAACCCGCGACGCGGCACGGAACCGGGCAAGATACGCCCCGTGCTGATTGTGCAGAGCCAGGCGCTGCTGGACGCCGACCACCCCTCCACGCTCATCGTTCCCCTGACTACGCGCCTGGTGGAGGAAGCCGCACCGCTGCGGCTGCGCGTCTCCGCGCACGGACGACTGAAGAAGGACTCGGACCTGTTAATCGATCAGCTGCGCGCGATCGATAACAAACGCCTAATCGAAGGTCCGCTGGTGCAGTGCTCGGCGGAATTCATGGTGCTGGTGGACAGCGCTTTGCACGAGGTGCTGGATCTGTTGCCTGCGCCGGGGTGACCCGGCCTGGTGGCAGTGCCGGATCCAAGAAAAGATCTGGGCACCGGTTTCGTGAAGGCCATTCTTAAGCAAGCGGGAATCCGTTAAGGAGGTAAGTGATATGCGTTACGTAGTAGCGATTGAGAAGGGCGATAAGAAGCACGCCTATGGCGTGGTTGTGCCCGATCTTCCGGGCTGCTTCTCGGCCGGCTACAACGCTGGATGAGGCGCTTACCCATGCCAAGGAAGCGATCCTGCTGCACTTGGAAGGCGTGATGGATGAGAAAAAGCCAGCGCCAGTATCGATACAGCATATCGAAAAGAGGTGGCTCCCCGGGACGGACTCGAACCGCCGACCCAGTGATTAACAGTCACTTGCTCTACCGACTGAGCTACCGGGGAATTGTCAGAAGGGCGCGTATGTTATGGTGGAAGTCGGGTAGGGTCAAGGCAAGCCCCTAGGTGCAATTGAGCGGATCACCGCTGGCATTGAGGGCTGAAACCCGCGGGCGTCCCGTTCCAAGCAGAATTACCGCCTTGGCCTTGGCAGCGCCACGGCTGTCGCAAAATGTGAAGGTTCCATTTTGCTTGGTCGAGCCATCGGCTTCGTAGGTGACCCACTGACCAGTGCCTGGACCCCAGGCGCCAAAGTTCAAAGATTTGATCGCCGGCGAGTCCTGAACACGCAGTATGGACTCACCCGGTTCGAGCCTGCCGTTGCCGTTCGGATCCCAAAACATTATCCAGCCGTCATGCCATTTTCGAGAACTCTGGCATTCATTGCTTGTTGTGCTGGCGCAGAGTGTAATTGCCGATCGGCGTTTGATGGCTTCGCTGCGAGCAAGACTTAGCTCTGTCATTAACTTATTGACTCCAGCCGCCATGCGCGCATCCTGCACCAGGCTGCTCATGCCCATGGCGCCTACCCCCAGTACGCTCGCCACCGCAGAAGTGATGATCAGATCGTAGAGCGAATAGCCGCCCTGCTTCAGGAGATATCTGGAGCTTGGTAGCGGTGATAATGATCCGGGCAAATAACGATTCACCCCATCCATCCTGTTTTTTTTGTTGACGCCGCTATCCCGCGACGTTTTTATCTTGGGTTTTGCAGCTTGGTATTATTAGGCATAATTATGCCAATCCATACCCAGGTTGCAAGACCTGCAAAGTAAGCTTTATATCTTATATATTCTTGTGGATTAATTCGTACCGAGTAATTTACCAATCCGATCAAGCGCTTTTTCAAGCGTATCCATGGACGTGGCATAGGAGAGGCGCAGGTGACCTTCGGCACCGAAAGCGGAACCGGGTACCAGCGCCACCTCGCCTTTATTAAGAATGTACTCGGCCATCTCGACATCGTTGCCCATGCCGGCGGTCGCGGCAATCGCCTTGCTGAAATCGGGAAACGCATAGAACGTTCCCTGCGAGGGCAGACAACGCACGCCACGAATTTTGTTCAGACGGCTCACCACGCGATCGTGCCGTTCCTTGAACGCACGCACCATCGGCGCAATGCATCCCTGATCGCCATTCAACGCCGCCTCTGCCGCCACCTGTGCGATCGACGTCGGATTGGAGGTGCTCTGCGATTGGATTTTCTTCATCGCCGCGATCAGCGACTTCGGGCCGGCGGCATAACCGATGCGCCAGCCTGTCATGGCATACACTTTCGAAACCCCGTTCAATACGATCGTGCGTTCCTTGAGATCGGGGCAGACATTAAGAATGTTGCAGAACGGTTCATTCGACCACAGAATATGTTCGTACATGTCGTCCGTGGCAATCAACACGTGCGGCTGCTTGCGCAGCACTTCGCCTAATGTTGCCAGCTCCGCGCGCGTGTAGACCGCTCCCGTCGGGTTCGATGGGCTGTTGATGACAAGCAAGCGCGTCTGGCGGGTGATGGTGCGCTCGAGCTGATCGGGGCGGATCTTGAAGGCTTGATCGATGCCGGCCGAGACGACGATGGGACTCGCGTCCGCGAGCAGCACCATGTCCGGGTAGGATACCCAGTACGGCGCCGGGATGATAACCTCGTCACCGTTGTCGAGCAGTGCCTGTGCCAGGTTGAAAAAGCTATGCTTGCCGCCGACGGAGACGAGGATTTCCTCCGGTGTGTAATCAAGTCCGTTGTCGCGCCTGAATTTGGCGATCACCGCCTGCTTGAGCCCGGGCGTGCCGTCCACGGCGGTGTATTTGGTGAAGCCGTCACGGATGGCGCGGACCGCCGCCTCCTTGACGTGCTCCGGAGTGTCGAAATCGGGCTCGCCCGCGCCGAGGCTAATGACATCCTTGCCTTGAGCCTTGAGTTCCTTGGCCCGGGCATCGACAGCCAGCGTGGGGGAGGGTTTGATGCGGTTGACGCGACCTGACAGGCGGATGGTGGACAACGGTTCCTCGTGAAATCGATATTGGAAAAACGCGGTAATATACCTGCATGTCAGCGGAAAAACGATAGCGTATGAACCAGAAGCTCGAACTTCTCAGCCCTTTTCAGCCTGCAGGTGACCAACCACAGGCTATCGAGGCGCTCATGGCGGGGCTGCGCCACGGCGAGGCCTGTCAGACCCTGTTGGGCGTGACCGGCTCCGGCAAGACCTTTACTGTCGCCAATGTCGTGCAGCAGCTGCAGCGGACGACGCTGGTGCTGGCACCGAACAAGACGCTCGCCGCCCAGCTTTACTCCGAATTCCGCGATTTTTTTCCGCGCAACGCCGTGGAATATTTCGTGTCGTACTACGACTACTACCAGCCCGAGGCCTACGTTCCCTCCTCGGATACCTATATAGAGAAGGACGCCTCGATCAACGAGCAGATCCAGCAAATGCGCCTGTCGGCCACCAAGGCCCTGATCGAGCGCGAAGACACCATCATCGTGGCCACGGTCTCGGCCATCTACGGCCTGGGCGATGTGGATGCCTACCACAGCATGATTCTGCATCTGCGCCAGGGTGCCACCATGGACCAGCGCGCCATCCTGCAACGGCTGACGGAAATGCAATACACGCGCAACGACCTGGAACTGCGCCGCGGCACGTTCCGCGTACGCGGTGACGTCATCGACATCTTCCCGGCTGAATCGGAACAGCTCGCCGTGCGCGTCGAGCTGTTCGGCGAGGACGTGGAAAATATCTCCGAATTCGACCCCCTGACAGGCGAAGTCGCCGGGCGCCGGGTGCGGATGACCATTTTTCCCTCGTCGCATTACGTCACGCCGCGCGAGACCATCGTAAAGGCGATCGACGAGATCAAGCAGGAGCTGCGCGAACGCCTGGAACAATTGCGCTCCCTGGACAAGCTGGTCGAGGCGCAGCGCTTGGAACAGCGCACGCTGTACGACCTCGAAATGATGCGCGAGGTGGGCTATTGCGCCGGCATCGAAAATTACTCGCGCTATCTTTCCGGGCGCAAGACCGGCGAACCGCCGCCGACCCTCATCGATTATCTCCCGAAAAATGCGCTGCTCGTCATCGACGAGAGTCATGTGACCATCCCCCAGCTCGGGGGCATGTACAAGGGCGACCGCTCACGCAAGGAGACGCTGGTCGAATATGGCTTCCGTCTGCCCTCGGCGCTCGACAACCGGCCGCTGCGCTTCGATGAATTCGAGCGCCTGATGCCGCAGACGATTTTCACTTCGGCCACACCGGGTCCGTACGAGCGTGAGCGTTGCCACGGAGTTGTCGTGGACCAGATCGTGCGGCCGACCGGTCTGGTCGACCCAGAGGTGGAAGTGCGGCCGGCGACGGCGCAGGTGGATGACCTTTTGTCCGAGATCCGCCTTCGCGTCGCGGACGGCGAACGCGTGCTGGTCACCACGCTGACCAAACGCATGGCCGAAGACCTCACTGAATACCTGCATGAGCACGGCGTGCGCGTGCGCTACCTGCATTCGGACATCGAGACCATTGAGCGTTCGGAGATCATTCGCGATTTGCGCGCTGGCACCTTCGACGTGCTGGTCGGCATCAATCTGCTGCGTGAAGGACTGGATATTCCCGAGGTGTCGCTGGTCGCCATCCTCGACGCCGACAAAGAGGGCTTCCTGCGCTCGACGCGTTCCCTGATCCAAACCATGGGCCGGGCAGCGCGTCATATAAACGGCAAGGCGATTCTTTACGCCGACCGCATGACGGACTCGATGCAGGCGGCCATCGGCGAGACCGAGCGCCGGCGGCTGAAACAGGTCGACTACAACAAAACCCACGGCATCACGCCCATGGGCATCATCAAGGCAGTCAAGGAAATCATCGACGGCGTGCCGCCCACGCACCCGCTGTTCGGCACGAAAAACTACGGCACGAAATCCGCCCATGCGGGACGGGAGTTCCTGCACGCCGCCGAGGAGGAGGCCGAATACGCGGCCATGGCACCGGATGCGCTGGCCAAGCTGCTCAACAAGCTGGAAAAACAGATGTACGCCCATGCGCGCAATCTCGAGTTCGAGCAGGCGGCGGCGCTGCGCGACAAGCTTCACACCATCCGCTCGCGCCAGTTCGGCGTGGTCGAAGGCGGGGGTCGGAAGCGCGGATGAGGAGGGTGGTCAACCCGTGCTCGATGAAATGAATTTCCGGGAAAGCGGGTGTTTCCACCCAATGCCGCATAAAACTTGTGACGCCGCGCCGAATTGTGCTATTTTTCCGCGCCTGTTTGCAGGCGCGTAGCTCAGTGGTAGAGCACCACCTTGACATGGTGGTGGTCGGTGGTTCGATCCCACTCGCGCCTACCAGATTCAACCCGGCGCTGCCGGCGGATATAACTAATGCTGAAACCCGTTTACGCGGCCGTTCGTAGAGGTCGCCACTGACGAAAGGGTCGCGCATCATGCCAGTCATCACGCTGCCGGACGGCAGCCGTAGAGAGTATCCCCAGCCGATAACGGTCGCTGATATTGCCGCGAGCATCGGTGCGGGATTGGCGCGTGCCGCGCTCGCCGGTCGCGTCAACGGCAAGCTCGTGGATACCTCGTTCCGCGTCGAACAAGACGCCGAGGTTGTGATCGTTACCGACAAAAGCCCGGAGGGGATCGAGATCATCCGCCATTCCACGGCGCATCTGCTGGCGCAAGCCGTCAAGGAGTTGTTCCCGGAAGCCCAGGTCACGATCGGCCCGGTCATCGAGAACGGCTTTTATTACGATTTCGCTTTCAAGCGCGGTTTCACGGAAGAGGATCTGGCGAAAATCGAACAGCGCATGCACGAGATCGCCAAGCGCGATTACCCTGTCAGCCGTACCGTCATGCCGCGTGACGAGGCCATCGGATTTTTCCGGGGCATGGGCGAGGAGTACAAGGCCAAGATCATCGAGGACATTCCCGCCGGCGAGCATATATCGCTCTACCGCCAGGGCGAATTCATCGACCTCTGCCGCGGTCCGCACGTGCCCTCGACCGGCAAGCTCAAGGCGTTCAAACTCATGAAGGTGGCCGGCGCCTACTGGCGCGGCGATTCGCGCAATGAAATGCTGGCGCGCATCTACGGCACCGCCTGGACCAGCAAGGAGGCGCTGGATGCCTACCTGCACCAGATCGAGGAGGCCGAGAAACGCGACCATCGCAAGATCGGTCGCAACCTCAATCTGTTTCACATGCAGGAAGAGGCCCCGGGCATGGTGTTCTGGCATGAACGCGGCTGGCGCCTCTATCAGCAGATCGTCCAGTACATGGGTGATCTGTGGCGCGAACACGGCTATCGCGAGATCCGCACGCCGCAACTCGTGGACCGTTCGTTGTGGGAGAAATCCGGCCACTGGGAGAAGTTCCACAGCGACATGTTCATTACGGAATCGGAAAAACGGCTTTATGCCGTCAAGCCGATGAATTGCCCGTGCCACATCCAGGTCTACAACCAGGGTCTGAAGAGCTACCGTGACCTGCCGCTACGGCTGGCGGAGTTCGGTTCCTGCCACCGCAATGAGCAGTCGGGCGCCTTGCACGGACTGCTGCGCCTGCGCAATTTCGTGCAGGACGACGCGCATATCTTCTGCACGGAAGGGCAGATTCAGGGCGAGGTATCGGCGTTCATCGATTTGCTGCACCGGGTTTATGCCGACTTCGGTTTCAAGGACATCATTTATAAGCTTTCCACCCGCCCGCCCAACCGGATCGGCTCCGATGAGAGCTGGGATAAGGCCGAGCACGCCCTGGAACAGGCACTGAACACCAAGCGCCTCAAATGGGACCTGCAGCCGGGGGAGGGGGCGTTTTACGGTCCCAAGATCGAGTTCTCGCTCAAGGACAGCCTCGGCCGGATCTGGCAGTGCGGCACCATCCAGGTGGACTTCTCCATGCCTGGGCGCTTGGGCGCAAGCTATATCGCCGAAAACGGGACCAAGCAGGTCCCGGTCATGCTGCACCGCGCCATTCTGGGCTCATTGGAGCGCTTTATCGGTATTCTGATCGAGGAGCATGCCGGAGCGCTGCCGACCTGGCTGGCCCCGGTACAGGCCGTCATCCTGACCATTACCGATGAGCAACAGGACGCCGCCCGGAAGATTGAGAAAACCCTGCGCCGCCACGGCTGGCGGGTCGAATCCGACTTGAGAAACGAGAAAATAGGCTTTAAAATTCGGGAACATACCTTGCAGCGCATCCCCTATATGCTGGTAATCGGCAAGAAGGAAGCGCTGGAAGGTACCCTAGCCGTGCGCACGCGTAAGGGTGAGGATCTCGGCGGGATGACGCCGGAGGCGTTTCACGTCATGCTCACCCGGGAAACCGCGAGCCGCGGCGCAACTATTTTGGAGGATCAGAAACATCGCGACGGATAAAGAGGTTCGTGTCAACGGGCGCATCAACGCCCCGAAAGTCAGGTTGATCGGCAGTGATGGCCAGCAGGTTGGCATAGTTCCCATAAGCGATGCGCTGCGCCAGGCAGAGGAAGCTGGCCTCGATCTCGTAGAGATTTCACCCAACGCCGCGCCGCCGGTTTGCCGGGTCATGGATTTCGGCAAATACCAGTACGAGGAAAGCAAGCGCAAACACGCGGCGAAGCGCAAGCAAAAACAGATTCAGATCAAGGAAGTCAAATTCCGTCCCGGCACGGATATCGGGGATTATCAGACCAAGCTGCGTAACCTGGTCCGCTTCCTGGAAGAGGGCAACAAGGCCAAGATCACGCTGCGCTTCCGCGGACGCGAACTGGCGCACCAGGAACTCGGCATTGAAATGCTGAAGCGACTGGAAAGCGATCTCAAGGATTACGGCGTGGTGGAACAACATCCACGCATGGAAGGCAAGCAGATGGTGATGGTGTTCAATCCCAAGCCGGGTGCCGGCAAGGTCGTCAAGAGCGAGAAACCCGCGCCGAAGACGGAGCCCAAGGCAGAACCGAAAGCTGAACCCAAAATCAAGACGGCGACCTAGCCGCAATTTTTTTACAACCTGCGACCGAACGGGCCACGCATGTGCCCGCAGGCGCTTACTCAAGGAGTACAAACATGCCCAAGTTGAAAACCAACCGCGCCGCCGCCAAGCGCTTCAAGAAGACGGCGAAAGGCGGCTTCAAACGCTCGCATTCACATCTGCGACATATCCTCACCAAGAAAAGCTCCAAGCGCAAACGTCACCTGCGCGGCACGGCCATGGTCTATGGAACCGATGTCGCCGGTCTGCGCCGCTTGTTGCCGTACAGCTGAGGAGAATAGAACATGCCAAGAGTCAAACGTGGAGTTACGGCCGGCGCGCGCCACAAGAAGGTGCTGGCGCAGGCCAAGGGTTATTACAACGCACGCCGCAAGGTGTATCGCGTCGCCAAACAGGCGGTGGCCAAGTCCGGCCAGTATGCCTATCGCGACCGACGCGTCCGCAAGCGCGAATTCCGCGCCCTGTGGATCGCGCGTATCAACGCCGCGGCGCGCGAGTGCGGTCTCTCCTATAGCCGATTTATGAACGGATTGAAAAAGGCTGCCATCGATATCGACCGCAAGGTTCTGTCCGATATCGCGGTGCACGATAAAAAGTCCTTTTCCGTTCTGGCTGACAAGGCCAAGACCGCTCTGGCCGCTTGAGATCGTGATGACGGCGCGAGCCGTCACATGAGGCGATTGTCACCGAAAGGGAAAGGTCAACCGACCTTTCCCTTTTTTATTTGCACGCGAGTGAACTGAAACGTGAATGACACGACAGACGCAGTCGAACGACATCTGAAGACGCTGATGAACGAAGCCGAGGCGGGCGTGGCCGCTACAGGCGATGTTGCGGCTGTCGAGGACCTCCGCGTCAAGTATCTGGGCAAGAAGGGACTGTTGACCGAGCAGCTGAAAAGCCTCGGCGGATTACCGCCGGACGAGCGGCCGCGCGTCGGCGCGCTCGTCAACCGGGCCAAGGAAGCGCTGCAGGAGAAACTCGGCGCGCGCAAACATCAGCTTGAATCCGCGGCACGTGACCAGCAACTGGCGCGTGAAATACTGGATGTGACACTCCCGGGACGCGGCGTACGCCAGGGTGGTCCGCATCCGATCACCCGCGCGCTGGAGCGGCTCGAGACCTTGTTCTTGCGCATGGGATTCGATGTCGCCGACGGCCCCGAAATCGAGGACGATTACCACAACTTCGGAGCGCTCAATATTCCTCCGAGCCACCCATCGCGGGCGATGCACGACACATTTTACTTCGATGCGCACCGATTGCTGCGCACGCATACCTCGCCCGTGCAAGTGCGTTACATGGAAAACCACCAGCCGCCGCTGCGTATTATCGCGCCCGGTCGTGTTTATCGCTGCGATTCGGACGTGACCCATACCCCCATGTTCCACCAGATCGAGGGGCTCATGGTGGACGAGACGGTGAGCTTTGCCGATCTCAAGGGTGTACTCAGTGATTTTCTCATTCAGTTCTTCGAGAAACCACTCAAGGTACGGTTTCGCCCGTCGTACTTTCCCTTCACCGAGCCGTCCGCGGAAGTGGATATCAGCTGCGTCATCTGTGGCGCCAAGGGTTGCCGTGTGTGCAAGAACACCGGTTGGCTCGAGGTGTTGGGGTGCGGCATGGTGCACCCCGAGGTGTTCCGTCATGTGGGTATCGACAGCGAGCGATGGAGCGGCTTTGCCTTTGGACTGGGCGTGGAGCGCCTTGCCATGCTGCGCTATGGTGTGAATGATTTGCGGCTGTTCTATGAAAATGATTTGCGTTTCTTACAGCAATTTAAATAAGAATTTAAACCGCCAAGAACGCTAAGCAGTTGGGATTTCTTTCAGTCGACTTATCTTGGCGTTCTTGGCGGTTCGAGATCATTTATGAAAATAAGCGAAAAATGGCTGCGTGAGTGGGTGTCGCCGAAGCTCGATACGCGCGCGCTGGCGGAGCGCCTGACCATGGCTGGACTGGAAGTCGGTGCCATTGAACCCGTGGCGCCGGCTCTGAATCGCATCGTGGTCGGCAAGATCGTTTCCGTCGCGTCGCATCCTTCCGCCGACAAGCTGCGACTTTGCCGGGTGAATGCCGGCAAAGGCAAATCACTCAATATCGTGTGTGGTGCGGCCAACGCGGCGCCAGGCATGAAGGTGCCCGTCGCACTGGAAGGCGCTACGCTGCCGGGCGGGATGAAAATCAAACACGCGGAAGTCCGTGGTGTTATTTCCGCTGGCATGCTCTGTTCCGCCAGTGAACTGGGACTGGCGGAATCCGCCGATGGTTTGCTATCCCTGGACAAGGATGCCAGACCGGGTATGTCGATCACCGATTATCTGGGTCTTGATGATGTCACGCTGGAGATCGATCTTACTCCCAACCGCGGCGATTGCCTGAGCGTCGCCGGCATCGCCAGAGAGCTCGCGGCATTGACGGGTGCGAAAATAAAATCGCCGGTCACCAAACCGGTCGGCGCCAGACTTCGCCGTAAAATTTCCATCAAACTCGACGCATCACAGGACTGTCCGCGCTATGTCGGCCGTATCATCGGCGATATCAATCCATCCGCGGTCACGCCCGTATGGATGAAGGAAAAATTGCGCCGCAGCGGCATCCGCAGCATTCATCCCGTTGTCGATGTCACCAATTATGTCATGCTCGAGTTGGGACAACCCATGCACGCCTTCGATCTCGAGAAACTGCATGGCGCTATTCATGTGCGACATGCCGCGAAAAACGAATCACTGGTCCTGCTCGATGGCAATACGATCAAAATCGAGCAAGGCAGTCTGCTAATCGCAGACGACCGGCAACCACTGGCGCTGGCCGGTGTCATGGGCGGCATTCACTCTGCTGTAACCAATGTCACCAGGCATTTGTTTCTCGAAAGCGCCTGGTTTCGGCCGGGAACGATTTCGGTTCGCGCACGTTCACAGGGATTGCAAACCGACTCGTCACAGCGCTTCGAACGCGGTGTCGATCCGGACTTGCAACGGCGCGCCATGGAACGCGCGACGTCGCTCCTGCTTGGCATCGTTGGCGGCAAGCCTGGACCGATTATTGAACAAACAGCACGGAGGCACCTGCCGCGCGCTGCTTCAATTACGTTGCGTGTCGATCGCGTTGAACGTTTGCTGGGTATGAAAGTGCCGGCCAAAACTATCGAGAGCATCCTGAAACGTCTTGGCATGAATCTGAAAAAGCCGGGGCCGAACTGGATCGTCACGCCACCCTCCTATCGTTTCGATATCGAACGTGAAGCGGATCTGATCGAAGAGATCGCCCGCATTCATGGTTACGACAAACTCCCGACCCGGCATCCGCGTATACCGATGTCCGCGCGGCCAGTAGCGGAGTCCGGTGTCTCCGAACCGCGTCTGCGTGCCGCGCTGATGGATCGCGACTACCAGGAAGTTATCACCTACAGCTTCGTCGATCCCAAGATTCAAACCTTGGTAGACCCCGGGATCCCGCCGCTAGCGCTGGCCAACCCCATCAGTGCAGACATGGCAGTTATGCGCACTTCGCTATGGCCCGGTTTGCTCCAGACCATCCTATATAACCAGAATCGCCAGCTGACGCGGGTGCGCCTGTTTGAGATTGGGCGCACCTTCCTGCCGCGGAACCATGACGTTGTTCAGGAGCGTATGCTGGGCGGTGCTGTTTATGGTGATGCTATGGCTGAGCAATGGGGCGCACCTCGGCGCGGGGCCGATCTTTATGACGCCAAAGCCGATATTGAAGCCTTGTTCGCCCTAGCGGGCATGGATGGGGAGGTGCTTTTCCGGCCCGGACAGCACCCGGCCCTGCATCCCGGACAGACAGCGGAAATTCAACACCACGGACAACGGATTGGCCTGCTGGGCTTGCTGCACCCAACGATTCAGGCCCACTTGGGACTTTCTCAGCCGGTGATGCTGTATGAACTCCCGCTATCCTCTCTGGAGGGGGGGAGAGTCCCTATTTTCAAGGAATTTTCCAGATTTCCCTCGATCCGGCGGGATATTGCTATCATAGTGAATGAGACCATACCAGCCCAAGCGGTACTGGATTGTGTGCAAAAAACCGCTGGAAGATTACTCGTAAACCTTGAGCTATTTGACGAGTATCGCGGGAAAGGCATTGATTCCGGAAGAAAAAGTTTGGCCCTGGGCTTGACCTTGCAGCACTCTTCGCGCACTCTTAATGAAGTGGATGTGGAGCAGGTGATGGCAGAGGTTATATCGACTCTGGGAACCGAGCTGGGAGCGCTACCACGTCAATAAGTCCTTGGGAACAAAGAAGAAGGGTATAGGCATATGGCTTTGACCAAAGCAGATCTTGCGGAAAACCT
>NZ_JBGQKW010000013.1:0-45321 GCF_041499725.1 Sulfuricaulis sp. | reverse complement strand
GTGACCTTCCGTACGCTCACCGACGCGCAGATCGAATCTTATCTGCGCAAGGAACAACCCTACTCCTGCGCCGGCAGTGTCAGGTCAGAAGGACTGGGGATTGCGCTGCTGGAAAGATTCGAAGGCGACGATCCGAACACGCTGATCGGATTGCCGCTCATCCGCCTGGTGCGGATGTTGGAAATTGAAGGAATAAAAATAATTTGAACCGCCAGGGCGAGCCGGAAACAGACGAAGACACATAACGTGTCTTCGTCCCGGCGAGCGCCCGCACAAGGATGTGCGGGCTGGGGATTATCGAAGCCACACGCGTCACGCCAGGGACGGCAGGTGTGGCGTTCTTGGCGGTTCAGGCTTTATTTTAAGCTCGGCACGCGGCCTAGGATCTCCGCGCTCATGGTCTGCGCCATGGCCGTGCCGATGCGCCGGGCGAAGCGATCGAACACGTTCTCGCGGTAGGTGTAGTCAACGATTTCTTCGGCGCCTATTACCTCGCGCGCCACGTAACTGGTGCTACCCAGCTCATCCACGAGCCCCAGCTTGACGGCATCGTCACCGGTCCAGAACAGACCGGAATACATGTCCTGGGTCTCTTTCAACGACTTGCCGCGGCCCTGGCGCACCGTGTCGATGAACTGCCGGTGTATCTGGTCGAGCAGTTCCTGCGCGTGTTTTGCCTCGCCCGGTTTGACGGGTCCGAACGGATCAAGAAAGCCCTTGTGTTCACCCGAGGTCATGAGGCGGCGCTCGACGCCAAGCTTCTTCATCGTGTCCACGAAACCGAAACCGTTCATCAGGACGCCGATCGAACCGACGATGCTCGCCTTGTCGGCGTAGATCTTATCCGCGGCCGCGACCGCGTAATAGCAGCCGGAGGCGCACACATCTTCGATCACGGCATACAGCGGGATCTTCGGATACTTCGTGCGCAGCCGCTTGATCTCGTCATTGATGTAACCCGACTGGACCGGACTGCCGCCGGGACTGTTGGCGCGCAGCACAACACCCACGGTGTAAGAGCTCTCGAATGCCGCGCGCAACCCGGAAATGACGTTGTCGGCGCTGGCCTGACTGCTGGCACTGATCTCACCATCGAGATCCACCAGCGCGGTGTGGCGTTTCGTAAGCGACTTGCCGCTCCAGTTGTCCGACTGCGCCAGGACCAGTATCACCAACAGATACGCCGCGAAGAAAAACCGGAAGAAAATTTTCCAGCGTCGCGCGCGGCGCTGCTCGGTGAGCGCGGCAAACGCCAGGCGATCGAGCAGATCGCGTTCCCAGTTCGGTGAACGTCCCGGCGCGTTCGGGGACGGCGGGGTCGAGGAATCGTTGTCCGTCATGAAAATAACCTCACGTGACTTCGTCTGAGTTTATCAATTGTATATCATCTCCCGGCTCGAAGCAGACGTCGCCGTTGTCCTCGAATACCGGCAGCTTCACCAACCCTGCCCTGGCACAGGGACCGCCAACACAAGCACCCGACGTCGGGGCGTAACGCGCTCCATGTGTTGCACAAATAAGATGGTCGCCGAAAGCGTCGAAGAAATCGCCTTCATTCCAATCGAGCTCCAAAGAACGATGCGCGCACCGATTGAGATAAGCGTGCACCTTTCCATTGAAACGCACGACGAAAGCGGGAACCGCTTCACCATGCCTCGATACTTCGAAGCGCACGCCGCGACCGCGCTCTACGAGTTCACGGCTGTGACAGATGACGCACCGCCCATCAGCCATGCGTAAACCTCCGTGAACGAATCCAGACAAGCCAGCGGGTCATGCTCCGCCAGCAGCTCGCGCCCGTGCACGCCATAGGTCACGGCGAGACGATCCATACCCGCGTGGCGCGCCATCTGCATGTCATAGGTGGTATCGCCCACCATCAGCGCCCGATCCGCCTCCAAACCGAGCTGTTCCAGAATATCTTCCAGCATCCGTGGATGCGGCTTGGAAAAGGCCTCGTCGGCGCAACGCGTGACGCAGAAAAGATGCGCGGTGCCGGTATCGCGCAGTACGCGGTCCAGCCCGCGGCGCGCCTTGCCAGTCGCAATCGCCAACAGGTAACCCTGCGCGGACAAATCTTCCAGACCCGCGCGCACACCGGGGAAAAGCTCCATGCCGGTCTGGTCGAGGCACAGGAAGTGCTGGCGATAACGATCGATCACCAGCGTACGCGTGGTGTTGTCGATCTGCGGCAGCAGCGCCAACACCGCTTCATCCAGCCCCAGGCCGATGATATGACGGATGGCGTCCTCGCCCGGATCGGGCGCGCCGGCGTCTTCGAGCGCGGCGGCGAAGCAGCGCACGATCTTGGCGACGGAATCCATGAGGGTTCCGTCCCAATCGAAAATGATCAGTTCATGCCTGGGCTTCACGGGACAGGCGTTGCAGCAAAGAAGAAAGTTCGTCGGGAAGCGGGGCTTCGATGTCCATTGTATAACCGGTTAGCGGGTGCGTGAATCGCAGCCGCTGCGCGTGCAGGAACAGGCGCCTGAGCCCCAGCTTGTGCAGACGGCGATTGAATTCGCGGTCACCGTATTTGTCGTCGCCGGCGATCGGATGCCCCAGGTGCGCGGCGTGCACGCGCGCCTGGTGGGTGCGGCCGGTGAGCAGTTGAATCTCCATGAGCGTGGCGGAACCGAAGCGTTGATGCGGAATGAACCGGCTCGCGGATTCCTTGCCGTCCTCGGTGACCTCCACCATGTGTTCGCCGGCATGCGGCCGGTTCTTTTCCAGCGCCACCGACACCTCGCGCGTCCCGCCGCGCCAGGCCCCGGAGACCAGCGCGAGATAATGCTTTTCCATTTTTCCCTCGCGCAGCATCCGATGCAGCGCCAGCATCGCCGGGCGGGTCTTGGCCAACAGCAGGCAACCCGAAGTGTCCCGGTCCAGGCGGTGCGCCAGTTCCAGGGCCGGCGTTTCCGGCCGCAAGCCGCGCAGTGCCTCGATCAAACCCACGCTGACGCCGCTGCCGCCGTGCACCGCCAGGCCCGCCGGCTTGTTCACCACCATCAGGTCATCGTCCTCATGCAGGATGCGCGGTAGCAGCCAGCCAAACCCGTCAGCGGCCTTCTGGGGATCGAGATCCTTGGCCGGCGACACACGCAGGGGCGGTATCCGCACCACGTCTCCCTGCTCCAGGCGGTAGTCTGGCCGCGCCCGCCCCTTGTTAATCCGCACCTCGCCCTTGCGCAGAATGCGGTAAATATGGCTTCGGGGAACGCCTTTCAGGATGGCGATCAGGAAATTGTCGAGCCGCTGGCCGGCGCGGGATTCATCGATTTCGAGGTAACGGACGGCGGGGGACCCGGATTTCTCGGCCTTTTCCATGCTGAAAACCATCATAACAGATTGCTGGGGAACCGCTTCGTTTGCTATAGTGCAAGTGTGCACTTTTGGTGAAATCTCTGATTTCGATACAAGTGCGTGGAACGCAACGGATTTTCGCGCCAGGTAAAAGCCGGCGCGGGCTCTACCGCACCGTTGCCCCCGGCGAAGCGCCGGTCAGCTAAATGCAAAAACGCGACTAGAGCCCAAACAGGGTGACACGCCTCTCCCCTACTTCCTGTAGAGGCGTATGTAGACGCTCCAGTTTTGCGAGCACCTGCCGACATCAGCACATGGCAGACGACACGCGTGGCAGCCAAAACCTGTCCGCGGTGTAATAAAGTCTGAATTGTACATCTGCGCTATCTATAACGAAGCGTGGAACCATAGCAGAAGGCCGTCAAACCATGACGGCTTCTGCCGCCCTGTCGGGAGGACGACGTTCCGTCTTGCCGCGCTGTGAACACGGCGCGAGGCGGCGTAGCACGCCAAACCGTGCGTCGGGGATTACACCGATGAAACGTATTCTATTCAACGCAACTCACCCCGAGGAGTTGCGGCTGGCCGTCGTCGATGGCCAGAAACTTCTCGACCTCGACATTGAGTCCTCCACCTATCAGCAGAAGAAAGGCAATATCTACAAGGCCAAGATCACCCGCGTAGAACCCAGCCTGGAAGCCGCCTTCGTGGATTACGGCTCCGAACGCCAGGGCTTTCTCCCACTCAAGGAAATTTCCCGCATTTACTTCCAGGGCTACGACGAGCGCACCCCCATGAGTCAGGTGCGCATCAAGGACGTGGTCAGGGAAGGCCAGGAAATGATCGTGCAAGTGGACAAGGAAGAGCGCGGCACCAAGGGCGCGGCGCTCACGACCTTTGTCAGCCTCGCCGGCCGTTACCTCGTGCTCATGCCGAACAACCCCAGGGGCGGCGGGATCTCCCGCCGCATCGAGGGCGAGGAACGCGCCGAGCTACGCGAAGCCATGTCGCAGCTCAAGCTCCCGGACGATTACTCCGTCATCGCCCGCACCGCCGGTATCGGCTGCTCGGCCGAGGAACTGCAGTGGGATCTCGATTACCTGATCAACCTGTGGGACGCCATCTACAAGGCCGCGCAGGAGCGCGCCGCGGCTTTCCTGATCTACCAGGAAAGCAATCTCGTGGTGCGCGCCACCCGCGACTATCTCAAGGCCGACATCGGCGACATCATGGTGGACAACCCGGAAGTCTACGAGCGCATGCAGAAATTCATGCAACAGGTCGCGCCGCAGAACCTGGACAAGCTCAAGCTGTACACGGATGAAACCCCCCTGTTCTCGCGCTACCAGATCGAGCACCAGATCGAGTCGGCGTTCTCGCGCGAAGTGCGCCTGGAATCGGGCGGCGCGATCGTATTCGACAAGACCGAAGCCCTGGTCACCATCGACGTGAACTCGGCGCGTGCCACCAAGGGCGCCGACATCGAGGAAACCGCGCTCAACACCAACCTGGAAGCCGCGGAAGAAATCGCCCGCCAATTGCGCCTGCGCGACCTCGGCGGCCTGATCGTCATCGACTTCATCGACATGACACCCGAGCGCAGCCGGCGCGATGTGGAGAACCGCATGTTCGAATCGCTCAAGGTGGACCGCGCCCGCACTCAGGTCGGCCGCATCTCGCGTTTCGGCCTGTTGGAGATGTCGCGCCAGCGCCTGCGTCCGTCGCTCGGTGAGTCCTCCAGCCTCATCTGCCCGCGTTGCCTCGGCACCGGTCATATCCGCGGCGTGCAATCCTCGGGGCTTTCGATCCTGCGCATGATCCAGGAAGAGGCCATGAAGGAAAACACCGCGGCGGTGCACGTGCACCTGCCGATGGAAACGGCCACGTACCTGCTCAACGAGAAGCGCATGGAGATCACCGCGGTGGAGTCGCGCGTCGGCACGCCGATCATGATCATCCCGACCTCGGAACTGGAAACACCGCACTACCACATCCGCCGCCTGCGTATCGACGAATACGAAGCCGAGGCCGATGTGCCGAGCTACGAGATCGACATCGTCGAGAAGGAAGAAGACGACGACAGGAGACCCGCCCAACCCGCTCCCACCGCCGCTGAGGCGGAAAAGCCGGTGATTGGACCGCTCACGCACGCCGGGGTAGCGCCCACGGCGATGCCACCGAAGGCCGCGCACGGCGGTGGCGGCATCATCAAGAAGATCATTACCGGCCTGTTCGGCAAGAAGGAAGAGGAAAAGAAACCGCCGGTCCAGGAAAGCCGCCCGGTGCGCCCGCATCAGCCACAGCATCGCGGCCCTGGTGGTCACGGCGGACAACGGCCGCATCACCGCCCTCATCAGCAGCATCGGCACGAACGTCCGTCGCAACCCGAACGCCAGGGCGGCGGTCAGGATCGTAACCGTCCGCGTCCGCCCCAGCCGCAGGCCGCCGGCGCCCCCACTAACGGCCCCAATGTTGAAGGCGGCCAACCGCAACGCGACCGGCCCGCAGGTAGCGGTGGACGGCGGCGGCGGCGTGGCCGTGGCCGTGGCCGTGGTCAGGAAGGTCGTCCGCCGCAGGATCGGCAGGATGTCAGTTCGCGCAGCAGCACTACGGACATGAATGCGGAAACGCAAAAACCGGTGCGCGATGAAGCACAAAGACCGGTGCGTGAAAATTATCCTGCGCACGAGGAAAGACAGGCTCCGCCCGTCACCGCGCCCGCCGGCATGCCGGAGCCGTCGCACGGTGACTCGCCGTCGGCCTCTTCCTGGGAACAACCGATGGAGCATCACGAGGCCTGGAGCCCGGCGCCCGCCGAAACAACGCCGCCCGAGGATACGCGCGGCAACATCAAAAGCGAACCGGCGTCCAAGCCGGAACTGATGCAGGTGGAAACCCATCCCGATACGAACAACGGGAACAAGTAGGAAACAGGCTGTCAAAACAAAAGGCCCGCGCAAGCGGGCCTTTTTCTTTTAGCTGTTACAGACGCTGCGTACGCCGTATGTCCTCGAGCAAGCCGCGCGCAGCGTCTTCGATCATGTCCAGCACGCGATCGAAGCCGCTCGGCCCGCCGAAATAGGGATCGGGCACTTCTTCCTCCGGCCGGTCGGCGGCAAACTCCATGAACAAGCGGATGCGCGTTGCATGGCCCGGCGGACAGATGTCGATCAGATTTTCGAAATTCTCGCGATCCATGGCCAGGACATAATCGAATCTCTCGATGTCCGCGGCGATGGCCTTGCGTCCGCTCAGGCCGCTGATGTCGATGCCGCGGCGCGCGCAGGCTTCCTGGGCACGCTCATCCGGCGGCTCGCCGATGTGATAGGCATGCGTGCCGGCCGAATCGATTTCAAAGAGATGCTCCAGTTTTTCATCCTGGACCAGCTTACGGAAAACCCCCTCCGCCGTCGGCGAGCGGCAGATATTGCCGAGACATACAAATAGAACTTTCACCATATAAATTATAATTTCACAGGATTAACAGGATTACTTGGAAAAGTATTTTAGGGAACCTCTGATTAATTCCGTTCGTCCTGAGCTTGTCGAAGGACGAATAGTACAAAACATTGATTACATGGGCCCGCCGTTCATGGTTCGACAAGCTCACCACGAACGGCGGGAATTAATCAGAGTTTCCTTCATTTCGTCAGAGATTATTAGAAACCTAATTTATCTGCGTTTATCTGCAGCTGCAAAATATTTCCTCACGCGCTCGAGGTCTTCCGGCGTGTCCACGCCGGCTTCGGGCATCGCACGCGCCTCATGCACGACAATGCGTTCTCCATGCCATAAAACACGTAACTGCTCCAGTTGCTCCGCCTCCTCCGGCGGACAAGGCGGCCATGCGGCGTAGCGGCGCACGAAACCGGCGCGGTAGGCGTACAGGCCGATGTGACGGTATGCCTGGATCGCCGTGCCGCTTTTTCCGGCCATGACCTCACGCGGCCAGGGAATAGCCGCGCGGCTGAAATAGAGCGCATATCCTTTGGCGTCACGCACGACCTTGACCACGTTGGGATTCACGAGCGATTCGCGGTCATGGATCGCATGACAGGCGGTAGCCACCATCGCATCCTCGTGCGCGGCAAGTTTTCCCGCCACTTCACGGATCAGTTCGGGCGGCATCAGAGGCTCATCGCCCTGCAGGTTGACCACGATTTCGTCCGCGCCGATGGCCTGCTTCTCGATCACCTCGGCAAGCCGGTCGGTGCCGGCACGGTGCTTCGGTGAGGTCATGCATACACGCGCGCCGAAACCCTCCGCGGCGGCACGGATGCGCTCGTCGTCGGTCGCAATGGTGATCGCGGCAGCACCGGCTTTCGCGGCGCATTCGTGCACACGCTGAATCAGCGGTTTGCCGGCGATGTCCGCGAGCGGCTTGCCTGGCAGACGGGTTGAGTCATAACGCGCGGGGATAATTATGTGCATGTGAATTTCACATTGTCGATCGGCGCGCAGGGCGCGCCCTACATTTTCATTTTAATTACTTCGGCAGCTCTTCTTCCGCCACCTGCCGTGCCTCGTCTTCGAGCATCACCGGGATATCGTCGCGGATGGGATAAGCCAGCCGGTCGGCCTTGCAGATCAGTTCGGACTTTTTCCTGTCGTAAATCAGTGGGCCCTTGCACGACGGGCAGACCAGTATGTCGAGCAATTTCTTATCCACGTAATGTCTCCTTAAGCCGTCTCCAGACCTCTTCACCCACGCGTGGGTCGGGCCTGGCCTCGATCGCGAGGTACCACATGTTGTCGTCCGCGAACCGCTCGCATTTTACCGCATCTTTCTGCGTCATGATGACCGCCAGACCGTCGCCAAAGCGGATATCCGGCGCCCGGAAGCGGTAATGATCGGGGAAAGGATGCTCGATGGCCTTCAGCCCCAGCCGCCGTAGGTGGGCGAAAAAACGCGCCGGATGGCCGATGCCGGCCACGGCATGCACTGTTTCTCCCCGAAACGAACCGGCCGAGGCATAGGTATCCGGCGCATTCACGCGGCACAGGCCGGTTTCCGCCAGTGTCATGCCGACTTCTCCCTGACGCGGTTCTCCGTTGACGACGCGCAAGGCCACGTCGTTCAAGCGGCTCACCGGTTCGCGCAGCGGCCCGGCGGGCAGGCAGTGGCCGTTGCCGAAGCGGCGCACCCCGTCGATCACGGCGATTTCTATATCGCGCGCCAGACGCAGGTGCTGCAAACCGTCGTCACTCACGATCACGTCGCAATGATGCTCGTGCACCAGATACTGCGCCCCGCGTACGCGGTCCGGGTCCGCCGCCACGGGACAGCGGCTCTGCCGCGCCAGCATCACGGCTTCGTCCCCGACGACATCGGGATCGAAATCCGGCGTAACCACCAGCGGCCAGTTCACCGCGCTGCCGCCGTAGCCACGCAGCACGATGCCCGGTCGCATCCCCTGCTGCCGCAGAAAATCGGCGAGCCAGATCACCAGCGGCGTCTTGCCGGTGCCCCCGACGGTGATATTGCCCACCACGATAACCGGGACTGGCAGACTGACGGGAGAGAAAATCCGCAGGCGATACATGCCGCGCCGCAACACCATCAGCAGGCAATAAACCCAGCTGACGGGTAACAGCAGCAGGCTGATGGGCGTAAACCGGTACCAGTGTTGTTCCAGCCAATGCATCGTACGGTGAGTGAGCTAACCGCCGGTGCTGAACTGGATGCGGTACAGCCCGGCGTAAACGCCGTTTTGCGCCAGCAATTCCCGGTGCGTACCGCTCTCGACCACACGGCCCTGCGCCAGCACCACGATCCGATCCGCGTGCTCGACGGTGGAGAGCCGATGCGCGATCACCAGCGTCGTGCGGTTCTCCATGAGCGTCTGCATGGCCGCCTGCACCAAACGCTCGGATTCCGTATCGAGCGACGAGGTGGCCTCGTCCAGGATCAGGATCGGTGCGTTCTTGTAAAGCGCGCGTGCGATGGCGATGCGCTGCCGCTGCCCGCCGGACACCCGCATTCCCCGTTCGCCAACAAGGGCATCCAGACCCTGCGGCAGTTTCTGCGCGAACTCCAGCACGTGCGCCGCCCGGGCCGCCTGCATCACGCGATCTTCGTCAATCGGACCTTCATGACCGTAGGCGATGTTGTGCCGGATGGTGTCGTCGAACAACAAGGTTTCCTGTCCGACAATGGCGATGTGGCGGCGCAGATCGGCCAGCACCAGATCATTGATATTCCCGTCATCCAGCCGGATCTCACCCTCGTTCAACCGGTAAAACCGCGGCAGTAGACTCGCCGTCGTGGTCTTGCCGCTGCCCGAGGCGCCCACGAGCGCCACCGTCTGGCCAGGCTCGATGGTAAACGACACGTCCTGCAACGCCTCCGACTCCGCGACCGGATAGCGGAAACCGACATGGCGATACTCGATGCGGCCGCGCACGTGGGCGAGTGTAACGGTGCCGGTATCCATTTCCGCCGGCTCGTCCATCAGCGCAAAGGCGCTGTGCGCCGCCGCGAGTCCGGTCTGGATGGTTTCGTTGATCTTGCTAAGACGCTTGGACGGATTCATCATCCAGGTAACCGCGGTAATGTAGGAAACAAAACCGCCGGCGGTAATCTCCCCGGAAAGCAGTGCAAAGTAGATCACGAGCGCCAGCGCGATTGCCGCCAACAACTGGACCAGGCCCATGCCGACGGCGGACACCGTGACCTTGCGCATGGCCTGGCGGCGGTTGCGCTCGTTGACCTCGGTGAAGGCGCGGATTTCCGTCGCGTGGCCGCCAAAGGCCTTGACCACGCGTTGTCCCTCCGTGGCTTCCTGCGTCACCTGCGAGATCTCGCCCATGCTTTTCTGGATCAGCTGGCTGGTCTTGCGGAACCGCAGGCTCATGGCGCGCACCAGCAGGCTCGAGATCGGCGCGAGGATGGCGAAAAAGATCGTCAGTTTCCAGTTGAGATAGATCATCCAGGCCGCCATCACCGCGACCGTCAACCCGTCGCGCACAATGACAAAAATCGATTCGGTCACGGCCGCGGCGATCTGCTCCACGTCGAAGATGAGTTTGGAAATCAGGCTGCCGGAGGCATTCGTATCGTAGAAGCCGCTCGGCAAGTGCGTCAGATGCGTGAAGATGGCATTGCGGATGTCGAAGGTGATGCGCCGGCCGACCCAGCTTACCGAATACTGCGCCACGAAGTTGGCGATGCCGCGCGCGAGGAACAGACCGATGATGAGCGGCGGCACGAGGCGGATGGTGTCCATGTCCTTGCCGACGAAGCCGTTATCCACGAGCGGCCTCATCATCGCGGCGAATAACGCGGACGTGATCGACAATACGATCATGCCAATCACGGCGATCACGAATTTCCCTTTGTACGGGAGAGCGTAACCCAGCAGGCGGCGGTAGAGCCGCAGGCTGCCGCCGGTGTCGGAAGTCTTACTCACGCGCCGCGGGGCCGGACGGCTGCTGAGTGGCGAAGGTGAGATGAGTGAAACCGAGGCGGCGCGCCATGTCCATCACGCGGATCACGGCCTCGTGCGGTGTTTTCGCATCGGCATTGATCACGATCAGCGGGTCCTTGTTGCCGCCCGCGGCGCGCATCAGCGCACTGCGTAACACCTCCGGCGTCGCGTTCAGGAGTTGCTGATCGGCGATGTAATACTGTCCCTTGGCGTCGATCGTGACGCGCAGCGACGGCAGGTTCTCTTTCACCTCGGCCGCGGCCTCGGGCAGCCGGATGCGCAACCGCGATTCGGTGGAAAAACTGGTGGTGACGATGAGAAAGATCAACGCCATCAACAGCACGTCGATCAACGGGATCAGATTGATCTCGGGTTCCTCTTCGGGCGCGGAACGAAAATTCATCGATTCACTCCTCGGCTGCTCTCGCGCTCGCCGCCGTCGTGCCTGTCACTGGCCCATCCACAAGCGCCAACCCGGCAGCCGCTCTGCCGCTGGATTCATTCCGGCGGCCGCGAGCGACTCGCGACGGTCGCATCCCCATTTCATGGGTGCGCGCCGGAGCGTTGCCCGAGGGACCCGCGCCAGCGGGATCGCGCAGCGGAGGCGACAATGACGACCGCCATGAACGCGGCGTGCTACATCCCGCCTCACGGTCGCATCCCCACTTCGTGGGGCCCCTGCTCCGCGCTCGGCGGGCGTCCTGCTTCCTCCTCCTGCTCGCGCTCGCCGTGCAGAATTTCCACCAGCTTGATTGCCTCTCCTTCCATCTCGATCAGCAGGTCGTTCACGCGCCCGCGGAAGTAGCGGTAGAACAGCAGACTCGGGATAGCCACGCCCAGCCCGGCCGCGGTGTTGATCAACGCCACCGCAATGCCTTCGGCCACGATGGATGGATCGCCCACGCCGTGCTGGCCGATGCCGGAGAACATCTGAATCATGCCGATGACGGTGCCGAACAAGCCCAGGAACGGCGAAATCGCGGCGATCGAACCGAGCGTGCGCAGGTAGCGCTCCAGTTCCGGCACCACGTGCCGGCCGGCATTTTCAATCGCTTCCTTGACGATCTCGCGGTCGTGGTCGCGGTTGACCAGCCCGGCCGCGAGAACCTTGCCGAGCGGCGAGCTGGCGCGCAACGCCGCGAGCCGTGCCGGCTCGATGTCGCCGCCTCCCAGCCACTGCTGTACCTGCGCGAGCAGGGTGGCCGGAACCACGTATTTTTTCTGCAGTGACCACAGGCGCTCGCCGATAATCGCCAGGGCGGCCACGGAGCACAGGATGATGGGCCAGATCGTCCAGCCACCCGCCTTGATCAGTTCGAACATGCTGTTATTCCACGGAAAAGATGTAAAAAAGTGCGGCTAATGTATCAGACGGGGCGGAATCCTCAAAGACGGCGCGACGCATTCAATCCGCATACCAGTAGCGCCGGTGCTGCTCCCGGTATGCCGTCGCCTCCAGCCCGGTCGCGCGCAGGCGGAACTCCAGCGCGCCCGACGCGGGCGAATCGCGCCGGGCAATGCCGCGATCCACGTAGCGCTGCACCACGGCGGAGTTGGGATGATGGTAGCGGCTGCGATAACCGGCGGGGAACAGCACGTAACGCGGGGCGACCGCATCGATGAACTCGGGCGTGGACGAGGTCTTGCTGCCGTGATGCGGCGCCACCAGCACCTGCGAGCGCAGCCGTTCGCCCCAGCGCTCGATCAGTTGCCGCTCGGCCCGGGCCTCGATGTCAGCAGGCAGCAAGACACTCCCGAAACGGCTGCGCACCTGCAACACGCAGGAGTCGTTGTTGGCGCGGCGGGAACCGATCATGGCCGGATTCATGACGATAAAATCCACGCCATCCCAGCTCCACGCCTGCCCCGATCGGCACAGCCGCGCCAAAGGCGGCAATCGTTCCGGAACGCTGCTCAATATTTCCCCGACCGGCAGCGCGCGCAACACCGATTCCGCCCCGCCGATGTGGTCGTTGTCGCCGTGGCTAATCATCAATGTATCCACGCGCCGCACCCCCACCGCGCGCAGATAAGGTTCGACGACAGCCGCGCCGGTATCGAAAGTACCCAGGCGCGGGCCGGTATCGAACACCAGCGTATGTGTCTGCGTGCGCACCACGGCCGCCAGTCCCTGTCCCACGTCGAGCAGCGTGAACCACGTCTCGCCCGCCGCCGGTGCCGGCGGTCGCACGAGAACCAGCGGCAACAACCACACCGCGCCCACCCAGCGCGCCGGCCAGCCGCGCGGCGCGAGCAACAAGATCACACCCGCGACACCGCACAGCAATGCCCACCATGACGGCGCGGGTTGCGTCCACTGGCTGAAGGAAACGTCCGCGAGCCACGTCAACGCCTGCCATAGCCCGTGCAGCAACCCGGCGGCGAGTTTGAAAAAGTAGCCCGCGAACCAGTCTGGAAACAGGTTCAGCAACAGCGCGCCGGTGAGCGTAAGCGGCACCGCCATCATGTCGAACACCGGCACGGCGAGCATGTTGGCAAGCGGCGCGACCAGCGACACCTGCTGGAACATCGCCAGCATCAGCGGCAGCATCCCGAGCGCGATCGCCCACTGGATGTATCCCCACTTATATAGAATCGATCTCTGTGTCCGTTCAGCGTGAATCGCGAACACGATCACCGCCACCGCCGCGAACGACAGCCAGAAACCCGCCGCCATGACCGCCAGCGGATCGTAGAACAGCACCGCCAGCCCGGCCGCGGCGAGCAGTTGTGACGGCGGAAAACGCCGGCGCAGCAAAATACCTGACATGGCGACCGCCAGCATGATGAGCGCGCGTTGCGTGGGAATCACAAAACCGGCGAGCGCCGCATAGGCACCCCCGGCCAGCAGCGCACAAATAGCGCCAAACATGGGCGCCGGCAGGTGCAGCACGGTCACGCCGGGCAATGCCCACAGCCGGCGCGTCAGGAAAAAAACAATCCCGGCAACCAGACTGATGTGCAAACCGGAAACGGCGATCAGATGCAGCGTGCCGGTTTGGCGCAGGACTTGCCATTGCTCGTTGCTCACGCCGCGGCCGTCGCCGTTGGCCAGCGCCACGACGATGCCGGCATAGGGATTGTCGGGCAGTTGCGCGCGGATGCGGTCGCCCAAGTCCTGCCGCAGCCGGTCGATATCATGCCACGCCGAGCTTTCGGCTATCCGTTGCGGGACGATGTCCTCGCGCACATATCCCTTGGCGCGGATGCGGCTGCGAAACAGATGCGCTTCATAATCGAATCCGCCGGGATTCTGATAGCCGTGCGGGCGGTTGAGACGCACACGCAAGCGCCAGGTTTCGCCCGCGCGCGGACTGAAGGAAAAATCTTGGCTGTTGAGCAGGATGTGTCGCGGAACATGCACCGCTTCGCCGTCGCGCTCGGCGCGCGCCACTTCCAGCTCGAAGCGCTGTCCGAACTCCGCTTTCTGCGGAATATCGGCAATGCGTCCTTCGACAACGAGGTCTTCGCCCTCGAGTTCTCGCGGAAGACTGTCCTGCAGAATCACGCCGGCGCGGAAACTCACCCACACGACGCCGGCCACGAAAAACAACGGGAAGATCCACGCCGGACGGCGCCAGGACAACCACAAGAGCGGCAGGAGCATCAGCCCCCACCACAGGGAAGGCAATACGGGCAACTGCTGCACCAGCAATATGCCACCGAGGAAAGCGAGCGCCGCGCCGCGGATAGGTTGTCTCCCCGTTCAGCGCGGCGGTTTCAGGACCCCGTCCTCCAGCAGCAGCACGCGGTCCATGCTGGCAGCCAGCGCGGGATCGTGTGTCGCGATGATGAAGCTCGTCTGCAATTCACGATTGAGGTCCAGCATCATTTCATAAACGTTCTGGGCGTTCTCGCGGTCGAGATTGCCTGTCGGTTCATCCGCCAGCACACACAGCGGTTGCGTCACCATGGCGCGCGCCACGGCCGCGCGCTGACGTTCGCCGCCCGAGAGTTCGCCCGGCCGGTGATGCAGGCGGTCCTCGAGCCCGACGTGCCGGAGCATGTCCTGCGCCTGCGCGAGCGCCGTATCCGGCCACATGCGGCGTATGAGCAGCGGCATGGCCACGTTCTCCAGCGCCGTGAACTCGTTCAGCAAATGATGGAACTGATAGACAAAGCCCAGTTTGCCGTTGCGCAGCGCGCTAATCTCGGTTTCGTTCAGCTTCGTGATGTCCTGCCCGTCGATCTCCACCTGCCCCGCCGTCGGCCGGTCCAGCCCGCCCAGCAAATGCAGCAGCGTGCTCTTGCCCGAACCCGAGGCGCCGACGATGGCCACGCGCTCACCCGGCTCGACGCGCAGGTACACGCCCTTCAGCACGTGCACGTTGAACGCGCCCTCGGCGTAGACCTTCTGCAGGCCGGTGGCGCGCAGAATGTACTTCTTCTCGACCTTCTCCACTTTCGCGGCCGCCTCGGGCAGCGCGGGCATGTCGGGCTTTTCCACCATTTCAACTGCCTCGACCTTCTCCGCCTTCGCGGCTTTGTCGGTCTTGCCGGCCTTGCCGGATTTTTCAGTGCGCTTGCTCATTCGTAGCGCAAGGCCTCGGCCGGCTGCACCTTGGAGGCGCGCCAGGCCGGATAAAGCGTGGAAAGTAAGCTCAGGATTAATGAAGACCCGGACACCCACATAACATCCATCCAATGCAGATCAGATGGCAGCTTACTGATGAAATACACGTCTCCGGGAACGAAAGAGGTATTAAACAGGTGTTCAATTCCTTGCACTATCGTTTCTACATTGAGCGCGAGCAAAATGCCACACAGAGTGCCAACCAGAGTCCCGACTATTCCAATAATAGAACCATGTACAAGAAATATGCCTAATATGCTCTTTGGACTCGAACCAAGCGTGCGCAAAATGGCAATATCAGATTGTTTCTCCGTAACCACAACCACCAGCGTAGAAACCACGTTGAACATCGCCACGATAACAACAAGAAGTATGATCACGAACATCACAATTTTCTCGATCTTGAGCGCGCGGAAAAAATTGCCGTGCTCGCGCGTCCAGTCGCGCGCCATATAGTTCGGACCCAGCCCCGCCGCCAGCGTCTCGGCCACGCGCGGCGCGGCATCGAGATCATTGAGCTTCAAACGCAGGCCGCTCACCTGGTCACCCATCTGATAGAGCTTCGCGGCGTCGTCGAGGTGCATCAGCACCAGACCGCTGTCGTATTCATACATGTCCATCTTGAAGATGCCGACCACGGTGAAACGCTTGAAGCGCGGGATGATGCCGGCGGGCGTGGCCAGCGCCTGCGGAATGATCAGCGACACCTGCGAGCCGATCGCAAGATCGAGTTTCCACGCGAGCGCGCTGCCGATCACGACGCCGAATTCTCCGGGCTTGAGTGCCTCGAGGCTGCCGTCGATCATGTGGCTGCCGAATTCCGACACCTGTTTCTCCTCGGCGGGCAGGATGCCGCGCGCCATTACCCCGCTCACGCCCTGGCCGCGCGACACCATGCCCTGACCGGTGATGTACGGCGCGCGCCCTTTCACGTTCGGATTCTTGATGTTCCCGGCCACCGCGCGCCAATCATGCAGCCCGCCGGTGGTTTCGGTGATCGTGACGTGCGAGATCACCTCCAGGATATGTCCGCGCAGCTCCTTGCCGAAGCCGTTCATCACCGACAGGATCGTAATGAGCGCGGTAATGCCCAGCGTGATGCCGATGATCGAGATGAGCGAAATGAAGGAGATGAAATGACTGCGTTTACGGGAGCGCGTGTAGCGCAGTCCGATGAACAACTCGAGCGGGCGGATCATGTCCCGGCATTAAACACAGATGCAAGAGTTCGCACAAGTCCCTTTTGTTATCGTTTCCGCGCGTGCGGCGTGACGCTTTCCCGATTGTGTCCTAATTGTTACCCGCCGTCAGTACCGCGACGCCATCGCGGTTTTCGAGCGCCGTTTGACGCGCTTGCGATAGCTGCTGCAAATTCTCCACCACTTCCGCGGCATCGTGCCCCGACAGCGGCCGGGGCTGGAACACGACCTCGGCGTTCCTCACGTTGATCGGCAGGAGGCGCAGTTCGCTCCATTGCCGGTCGCGGAACGTGAGCAACGCAATGGCGCTGCGCGTGGCGGTATTGCTGAAGGAACCGAAGGCAAAGTTGCCGAGGCTATACAGGATCACGCCGTCCTTGTAGCGCTCCACGGCTTGCAGGACGTGCGGATGGTGTCCCAGCACGGCGTTCGCTCCGGCATCGATGGCCGCATGGGCCAACTGCACCTGGTAGTCGCGCAGTTCGGTCTTGCCCTCCTGGCCCCAATGGAATGAAACCACCACGATATCGGCCTTCTGGCGCGCCGCCGCCACGTCTGTCCGTACGTCCTGCTCGTGACCGAAGGCGGTACCGGGCTTGTCCGGCCCGGCCCAGAATTCCTCGGGAAACGTCAGGGAATAGGCCAGAAACACCACCGTGGCCCCGCCCTTCACCATATATACCGGTGCACGCGCCTCGGCCAGATTCCGCCCGGCCCCGACCCCGTGAATCCCCGCCTTTTCCAGGGCGGCACGAGTGTCTTCCAGACCTTGCGGGCCGTAATCGAGGCTGTGATTGTTGGCCAGCGACACGATATTGAAGCCCGCCCGCGCCAGCGCCGGAGCGACCTTGTCCGGCGGCGAGCGGAAAACATATTTTTTGGGCGTCTCGGTCGCTCCGCCCTCGGTCAGCGGGCCTTCCAGATTGCCAAAGACGATTTGTGCCTGCTTGAGGAGGGACTGGGTCCGCTCGAAGGGATAGTCGTAGCCGTACTTCTGCATCTCCGGCCCGGCCGTGCCGCCGAGCATGATGTCGCCGACCGCGGCGATGTGGACTTCCGAAGCTTCAGCTTTCGATGTTCTGGCGGTGTTGAATTCGGATGGCGCGGCCTGCGGCGCGACCGGCGCGGACGCGGAACTCGAGGCAGATTGTCTGGCCGGCGGTGGCGATGACGGCGGCGTAACCGGAGCGGCGGCGCAGCCCGCCACCAGGACACACAGGAACCACTGGCCGGCGTGTCGGAACAGGCGCATGCAAAAAATTAAATCTATCTTTTCGGCTGCGGTTGCTTGTCGCGCGCGCCGGCCAGCCGGATGAGCGACTTGCGCAGCGCCGGGTCGACGATATCGTCCGCCACGCTCTTAATAAGGTGGGCGGCGGTGTCGGGGATACGGCTCGGCAGAAGCACTTCGCGTTTCTTTTCCAGCGGCCCGCGTGCACGCTCGGGCAGCACCCGTACGTACAGCTCCTGCAAATCCTGGAAATAGGGATCGGCGCGCAACCGGTCCATGATATCCGCCTGACTGTGGCGCAGACGGCTGGCCCAGGCCGAGGTATCGGCGCGCAGGCTCAGGCGGCCGTTGTCGTAACTGACGGGGAAACTGTGCGAAACCAGCGGCTCGCCCACATTCGCCTTCCAGTGCGACAACAGGCTGGAGAGCTTGTCCATGTGAACTCCCGCCCGGTTCAACACCGTGGAGGGCAGATGAGCGCCTACGTTCTTAAGACCGTTCCTTGTCATTTGTCAATCGCCTTGCGCCATCGTCGATTCACTGCGGGCGATCATTATCTCCAAATTTTTTTCGCGCGCAACGTTGACAAGTGAATTTATTTTTCAAATCGCGGTAACATGCAATTTATGAACCAGAGTGTTGGTGCGATCGCAAGCAATTTATTTCGTGTTCGGCAATCAATCGCCGAGGTTGCACACACATGTGCTGGAAGTTCCGACGCTATCCGGTTGATTGCGGTATCAAAAGGTCATCAAACCTCCGCGGTTGCTGCGGCAATCGCCGCCGGTCAGAAATATTTTGGCGAAAACACTTCGCAGGAGGCGTTAACAAAAATTCCGCACTTTCAGAATCAGGGACTTGAGTGGCACTTCATCGGCCATCTGCAAACCAACAAGGCGAAATTCATTCCGGGAAATTTTTCCTGGCTGCATTCGCTCGACAATCTTGATCTCGCGCGTAAACTTTCCCGACGCGCGCAGGAAGTATCAGCAAACATTAATATACTGATTGAGGTCAACGTCACCCGCGATCCCAAAAAACACGGCATCGCGTCTGATGCACTCCCTGATTTCATTGAACAATTACTGAAGGAAAACCTCCCCGCCCTTTCCCTGCGAGGCCTCATGACCATCGGCCCGCACGCCGCCCCGGAAAATGAGATCCGTGGATGTTTTGCCAAGCTACGCGAGCTGCGTGACGAGTGCCGCAAGCGCTACGCCCTGCCCGACTTCACCGAGCTGTCCATGGGCATGAGCGGGGACTACGTGGAGGCGGTCAAGGAAGGTGCGACGATGCTGCGGGTGGGTACGGCGATATTTGGGGAAAGGGATTATTGACCAGGCACGATCGTTCTTGAACGAAGGCAATCTGTAACGGAAGTTTAAAGCGTGGCGCATGAACGCAAACCCAGACAAAAGAGACCGAAAACGAAAAATGATTACGCGTAGCAGCATGGAAATATCATCGGTGGCCGTTGCCGGCCTTCGTCGCCATGGCCCGGCATATTGTTTTGCGATTCTCATGGCCGTCTCTGTCCAGGCTTGCACTCAGCGGATGTGGTATGAGGGGGCTAAGCAGAGTCATCGAAACGAGTGCAACAAGGCTCCGCCATCCGAGCGCGAACAATGTTTAAGAACTATGGATAACGATAGCTATGACGAGTATCAGAGAAAAAGACAGGAGGAAATCAAAAAGGACAACTAGGGAAGCCCTGAACAAGTCCACCGTTCGCCCTGAGCCCGTTCGTGCTTCGGCAAGCCTGTCCTGAGCGCAGTCGAAGTACTCAGCACGAACGGGCTCAGGGCGGGCCCAAGGTAGAAACGGGATCGGACTGTTTCTAACTCTGGGGTATGCATTACCCCATGGAACCCCGGGCAGCCTTCTTAGCCCGCTTCGCAGCGCGTTTTTCCTTCATGGTCTTCTCCGGGGTCTTCTTGGTCTGCTTCTTACTGTCCATGCCTTTACTCATCGTCTTGCTCCTGAGTGGTTGAGATCGTGATTTTGCCCGCAAAACGGATGAATCGCCAGCGGCGGCTCGACAAGATCGCCGACGGACGTGATTCCCACGGGAAAGCAGAAAATAGGACAGACTACTGAGGTGTCCATCTCCAGACTTTGCACCCGTTTAATGAGGTCCTCCGTTTCGTTCTTCGGGCTGTTGACGCCTGGCAAAGCCGGGCACATTCTAGGTAATCGAATATTGCCCGTGCCGCCAGGACCGCCGAGAGGATTGAAATGAAAATCAAATTCAAGGATTACCGCGTGCACGAGGGCGAAAAGGTCAAACTCAAAAAGTGGCCGACGAAGGTCAAGCCCGTATACCAGTCCAAGAAACAGTATCAAGAGCTCCTGGGAGAACAGGTTGAGCAGCTTAGCTCGCTGCAACGTTTGCTGTACGCGTCCAACCGCTACGCGCTGCTGCTGATATTCCAGGCGATGGACGCCGCCGGAAAGGACGGCGCCATCCGGCACGTGATGTCCGGCGTCAACCCGCAAGGCTGCCAGGTGTTCAGCTTCACACATCCGAGCGCCAAGGAACTGGATCACGATTTTCTATGGCGCACCACGCAATGCCTGCCGGAACGCGGCCGGATCGGCATCTTCAACCGGTCTTACTATGAGGAAGTCCTGATCGTGCGCGTACATCCGGAGATTCTCCACAGGCAAAACATCCCGGATGAACTGCTCGACGGGGAAACGGTGTGGGAGGAACGGTTTCGCTCGATCCTGGATCTGGAAAACCACCTCGACCGCAACGGAACCAGGATCATCAAGTTCTTCCTGCATCTTTCGGAGAAAGAGCAGCAAAAGCGCTTCCTCCAGCGCATCGAGGATCCGGAAAAAAACTGGAAATTCAACATGACGGATGTCGAGGAACGGAAATACTGGAAAGAATACATGAAGGCCTATGAGGAATGCCTGAGCGCCACCAGCACCGACCACGCGCCCTGGTATGTCGTTCCCGCCGACGACAAGCTGAACGCCCGGTTGATTATTTCTTCGATCATTCTCGACACGCTGAAAAAACTCAAAATGAGCTATCCGGCCACGGACAAGGCGCGCCTCCAGGAATTGCGGTCGATCCGCGAATTGCTTGAGAAATAAGACCCGGCGCGCACCGGGTAATATCCAGAGGGATGCAATAAAGATGCGGGTCCAAGGGGACTTCGGCGGAGTCTGAATAATTTCCCCCGATCCCGTTTAATCTGTCCGGGCTAACGTACCCAAGGCGGGCGTATTCGGGATGTTAGGGAAATTGACCTATATAATGCTCGTCTATAATTACATGGCGTTTCGTCAATGGCCGTGACGAGACTTTGCCGTTAACCTAGGAGAAACCCATGGCAGATTACGAGCTTGACCTGCGCGGACTGAGTTGTCCGCTGCCCGTCATGCGCATGAGGAAAAAACTGGAATCGATGACGAGCGGACAGACGCTGTGCATCCTGTCGTCGGAGCCCGGGTCTGTTCGGGACATCAATGCCTACGTAAAAAGTTCGGGTGATACGTTACTCGAGTCGAAAAAGAATCCCGAGGGCGATTTCGAATTTTTGCTGAAGCGGATATAAATAAAATCACCCTTTGCCCTCGGCCGTCTTTTCGACATCAGTTGAACCAAGAGAGTATCGGCAGAATGCCATGACAAACAACGACAATTCCGACACGCCTGCCTTTAATGGCCGTAATCGCCGTAAAATAGCGCGGCGCTTAGAAAAGGACCGACGCGATAACATGCGCTGGGAACTGGACAATCCCATCCGGCGCAAAAGCCCGGGGCGTCGCGTCTTCGATCGGTTACTGCACGCCCTGCACGCGTTGGATCGAACGCTAAAGAAATAGCTTTGTATTCGCAATTCCCTATAACTGGATGTTTAATTATGTTGCCGGGGGAGCTCAGCGACATCTACGGGGTCACAAAAGAACAGCAAATACTGCATAGCCTGAAATACTGGGGAAACAAGGAAGACTCACTACAGCTTTGTCACTAGCTCAGAATACGCAGTAACTATAAATGGCATTACCGGCTTTATGATTCCCATCGAAACAACTACAAGTGGGTTATGTGCCGATGTATCGCCCAGAAATTTTATTCCTTCGATCTCATTAGCTGTTTTTGGCATCAAAAAAGGTTTGCCGTGCACGGTATGACCAGCTGCCATTTTTAGCATAGCATTTAAGCCAATAAAACCACCATTTGGATCTTTTAGCTTATCGGCAATACCATTTTTAGCAAATGTTAAAAAGATTAACTTTTCGAGAATCTTTCTCAAGAGGAATGCAGTGCATGTACCACTTTTCCCATAATTCAACCTCAAATCTTCCAATTCATATTGGAATTCTTTTTCAAGCGCCTCAATAAGTTCGGCAGGAAAGATTTCTTTATTAAGGGTAATTCTGGTAGATGCAGTTCTTTGGATATAAGAACGACTACCTTTTGGGCCACGTCTTGTCAGAAATGGCGCTCGCATTAATGCCATGCGTAACGTGCCAGCTGGAGGATTGCATCCTAAATGATGCCCAAGTTTTTTCTGGATTTGGTCGAAGTTCTTTTCATCAGAGAAAAATCCTGCTGTCCAAAGTTCCTTCAAGGCGCCCGGCACACTGTGACCTAATTCTTCCTTTTTACCAGACATATGCTTGATAAGTTTTATCGTTAATATTCTTCATTGCTTTTCTGAGTTCCCGCCGTTTTGCAAGTCGTAAAAGTGCCATTGAAACACGATTCAATTCACATCCGTATGTTTCTTGAAGTTTCTCATGGACTTCTCCTGCTGTTCTTGGCTGTGGGAAAAACCCATTTTCACGGAGCGCAACAATACGGTCAGTTAAAGTTTCCTGTTGATTATGACTAATTGTGCGTACAGATCTTTTATTTCCTGTGATTAAGGACTCAACTCGCGATAATCGTATCTCGTGATCATTAAGTATTTTCTTAACATCTTCATCTAATTTCATAGCCATGCTCCTTAGGAGCTGATTTAAATATAGGATCAACTATTAACGTAAACCCAATTTTTGCTTTCTCTAATCCTTCGTAATTCCTTTTTACGCACGAGCCGGCGTAAGGGCGTTGAAATGTGAGTTTGTGGATAGATACAGCCGAGTTCTTCTAGCTTTGCCTGAACATCAGATAGCAATCGTTTTTCTTTAAAAAAATTTTCGTGGATAAGCTCACGTAAATGCTGCATCGCGCCATGGCTTTGTCGTACAGCCGGGCGCATTGGTTCGCTCTCCTTTTTATTACCACTATGACCATAATATTGAATAATTCTATTAATCTCTTCAGGAGTGCCTTCAATTCGGACTTTTGTTCCATTGGGCAAATCGAGATTTGCGGTAGCCATATATGACTTCTCCAGAGTATTTATGAAGTACCCTTACTAGATTCAAGCTCATTAAAGTGGAGCAGTCCGGCGTTACTAATGACGTAACCATCACCAGCACGCTGCAACCACTGTTTCTTTCGTGATGGAGCTGTAAGCCACTGAATAGCTCTTGCCCAATCCGCAACTTCATTCACACGAGGAAGCTTGCTGAACTTTAGAGCCACCAATTGGCGGTAGCAGTAATCAACATCTTCAGCATTTATAGCCTTCAGGGCTGTATGCTCACGCAGGAAATTAGCTAAAATAAATGCAGTTAATTCTGTTCCCTTAAGTTCGAACCTTTCGCAGTAGCTCTTGAGTGTCTTAAGCTCCTCTACACTTAGATTTAAAGACGATTTCTTATGTGGGATTAATGTTGCTCTGTTTCCATCGCCTCGCGCCGCTTTCGCTTTGGCGCCGGCTGATTTCTTGGTATTTTTTTGAGTACGTCGAAAAGAAATCTTCTGATTTCCGCTAATTAATCTTTCTAAGAGGATCTTAAATGCCTCCGTTTTCAGAGGCTCATCAAGCTCACGAACAGCTTCTTTAGCGGTTTTAACCGCATCCGCCAACGTTTTTTGATCGGTCGCCATGTGTAATTTCCTGGATTTCGACGCTCCTATTTTTATGCCTCAGTCTTCATATGTCAAGAAATATTTTCATAAAATTATTTATTTCCTTAGTTATATGTTTATCCATGTCTAAGAGCCATATCCGCCAGATGACATTCCGTGAGATCGCATCCGTTCGACCAGAGCAGAATGTGCGTTTATTCCTCATTTTAAGGGTATAAAAAATAAACCAAACGATGCGTCCGAATAGTCCGTCAGTAGGATTCGTACGTCCATACTGATGGCAAAGATATGATAGCGTCTTAATTCATGATTATGTTTATTATTAAATACTAATGTATTATATATAATATTGATTATATGAGTAATTATATGAAATGTATTTCATAATACTTAAATTTCATACATAAATTACTATCCTATTCGTGGGCGGCCAACGCCGCCTTCATTACTCCAATGGAGTGCCGTGAGATCGCATCCGTGCTATTCCTGCTCAGGAGGCATTCGTAGCTAGGTAGACCTCACTGTTGATGCAGGTTCCTACCCCACCCCCTGAGTCAAGCCGAATCCCGAGGGAAGACGAAGCACCGGCCCGAAGGGGCGAGCGAGAGATCGCGAGCGTGCGCATCCGGCCTAGGGATAGGCCGGATGCGCGCCCGCTGAGGCGCGACCGAGGGTGATGGAACCGGCGGAGTTTAGCCGGCACTGACTCGGGGGTGTCTTTTCTTCTGGTGACTCTTCTTTGGACAAGCAAAAAAGAGTCACCCAGGGTCAGGGGCGGAGCCACCCGCCATTAGGTTTTGAGATCGCGTGCAAGGCGCACGCTACCATTCAAACCCTGTTGCTGCCCGGTGCGCAACAGAATCCGTTGCACCCGTTCGGCGGCGTGAACACACGTTAAGTGTGTTCACGAAAACCCCGCCTCACCCCGCCTTCGCGGGGACGACGCCTGGATCTCCGTCTTCGCGGTAATGACGGCTGTGCTGTGCGGTGCGCCTCACTATCTCTCAGCACACCCTGCTGGATTCACTTTTGAGGGGATGACAAGAAATTAAAAATCCTTCGGCGACGAAGCCCTCGCCGCCAAATATGCCCCCAACACTATTAACACCCCCCCTACCCATTCCCTCATCGTCACGATTTCATTAGTTAGCAACTGCTGCGATATGGCCCCGGCGACGAGCTCGATCAGTGCAATCACCGCCGAGCGGTGCACCGGCATGTGCGTCACGCCGTACTGCACCAGCACTGTCATCAGCAGGATGCCGAGTACACCCAACGCCACGGCGCCAGCAAAGATGGAGCCGGAAGGGTGCGGAACGGGCAAGGAAAAGGCCGCGATCATGATGACGCCGACGATCACGACACCGGCCCAGACGGACAGCGCCTTGGCGGCAATGGAAACATCCTGCACCTTGCGCACAATCACGTTGGACAATGCGAAGGCGAAGCCGGAGGTGAGCGCCATCCAGTCGGCCTTGCCCTGCGGCCACGGAGCACCGAGAATGGGATTCCACAGCATCAACAGCGCGCCGCTCATGGCGATAACCAAGCTGGCGAAACCCACGCGCGTGATGCGCTCGTGCAGAAACAACCTGCCCATGAGCGTCGCCCACAGCGGCGAGAGGTAGAACAACAGCAACACGCGCAGGATGTTGCCTTCCAGCACTGCCTCGACGAAGGCGATGTTGGTCCAGCCGGCGGCGAGCATCAGCAACGCCAGCATCCCCGGGCTGCGGGTGAATTCCGGGATGGTCTTGGCGGTGCGCGGCAGGCTCGCGACCAGCGCCGCGCCGTACAGCGTGAGCGTGAGCCAGATGCCGCCCAAACCGCCGCTCTCGAGCAGGCGCATGGGATACCAGATCACGCCCCACAGGGTGGCGCCGATCAGCATGGCGACAACGGGGTAAAACCGCGGCTCGTCGTTGGATGGCATCAGGCGCTTCCCGTATAATTCTATTTTCCCAACAAACCAGACGCCATGAATTCCCGGCTCGCGAGCTTACAGCCCTATCCCTTCCAACGGCTCGCCCAGCTCATCCACGGCCTCACACCGCCCGCCGGCAAGGCGCCGATCCGGCTGTCCATGGGCGAGCCGCAGCATGCCGCACCCGACTTCGTTTTGGAAGCCCTGAAGGTCAACCTCGCCGGGCTGTCGAATTACCCGACGACCAAGGGCTCGGCGGAACTGCGCCAAAGCATTTGCGCCTGGGCCACGCGCCGGTTCACGCTCGACAAGATCGCGCTCGACCCCGAACGGCATGTATTGCCCGTCGCCGGCACGCGCGAGGCGCTGTTTTCGATCGCACAGGCCGTCATCGACCGGCGCGTGAATTCGCAGCGGCCGTCCGTGGTCATGCCGAATCCGTTTTATCAAATCTACGAAGGCGCGGCGCTGCTGGCCGGCGCCAAGCCGTATTTTATGAACGCCGTGGAGGAGAACGGCTACCGCACGGACTTCGCGCAAGTGCCGGAGGAAATCTGGCAGAAGGTACCGCTGGTTTACATCTGCTCTCCCGGTAACCCGACGGGAGCGGTCCTGGCCCGCGCCGATCTCGCCGGCCTGATCGAACTGGCGCACAAGTACAATTTCATCATCGCCTCGGACGAATGTTATTCCGAAATCTATTTCGACGAAGCCAAACCGCCAGTCGGGCTGCTGCAGGTGGCGAACGATCTCGGCATCTCGGATTACCAACACTGCCTCGTGTTCCACAGCCTGTCGAAGCGTTCCAGCCTGCCGGGGCTGCGCTCCGGCTTTGTCGCCGGCGACGGCGCGGTGCTGGAACAATATCATCAGTACCGCACCTACCATGGCTGTGCCCTGCCACCGCCGACGCAGGCGGCCAGCCAGGCCGCGTGGAACGACGAGACGCATGTGCGGACCAACCGCGCCCTGTACCGCAGCAAGTTCGACGCCGTGCTGAAAATCCTGAAACCGGTGCTGGACGTGAAAAAACCCGAGGCCGGCTTTTACCTCTGGCCGCGTCTGCCTCAGGACGACGAGACCTTCGCGCGCGAGCTGTACGCGCGCGAAAACGTGCTGGTGCTGCCGGGAAGCTACCTGTCGCGCGCGACCGAGGGTGGCAATCCGGGTAAAAACCGCGTGCGCATGGCGCTGGTGCCGCCGTTGGCCGAGTGCATCGAGGCCGCACAGCGCGTCCGAAATTATGTAGAATCGTTGAAATAAAGCTACCGAATTGAGATGAAGGATTTCAGTTAAGATACCGACTAATCAAGGAAATCTATCCATGAGCGACATACAGTCCACCATCAACGAGGCCTTTGAACGGCGCGGCGCGATTACGCCGCGCAACGTGGATACCCACGTCAAGGACGCGGTGCACGAGGCAATCGACCTGCTGGATACCGGCAAGGCGCGCGTGGCTGAGAAAAAGAACGACAAGTGGGTCGTGAACGAATGGTTGAAAAAGGCGGTACTGCTTTACTTTCGCATCGAGGACAATAGCTTCATCAAGGGCGGCTATACCAACTACTACGACAAAGTGCCGTCCAAGTTCGCGGACTACAACTCCAAAAACTTCCGCGAAGGCGGCTTCCGCGTGGTGCCACTGGCGGCGGTGCGCAAGGGTGCCTATATCGCGCCGAGCGTGGTGCTCATGCCCTCGTACGTGAACATCGGCGGCTACGTGGACGAAGGCACCATGGTGGACACCTGGGCCACGGTCGGCTCCTGCGCCCAGATCGGCAAGAACGTGCATCTCTCTGGCGGCGTAGGCATCGGCGGCGTGCTCGAGCCGGTGCAGGCGGCGCCCACCATTATCGAGGACAACTGCTTCATCGGCGCGCGTTCGGAGGTGGTCGAGGGCGTGATCGTGGAGGAAGGCTCGGTAATTTCCATGGGCGTCTATATCGGCCAGAGCACCAAGATCTACAACCGCCTGACCGGCGAGGTCAGCTACGGGCGTATCCCCAAGGGCTCGGTGGTGGTTTCCGGAAATCTGCCATCCTCGGACAGCAAGTACAGCCTCTATTGCGCCGTGATCGTGAAGCAGGTGGATGAAAAGACGCGTTCCAAGGTTGGCATCAATGAGCTGCTAAGAGATATTTGATATTGAACCGCTATGGACGCCAAGAGCGCCAAGTTAAAAGCAAAATAAAAATGACAACATTCAGGTTTCTGCCTTTTGTGCTATTTGATTTCGATATTCTTTGCGTTCTTGGCATCCTTGGCGGTTTAAATCTTTTTTAAGTTTATATAAAACTTTTTATTTTTCTATCAATCAGTTGTAAACAATGACTGATAAAACACTGGAACTTGCCAAACAGCTGATCGAACGGCCGTCGCAGACACCGCGGGACGAAGGCTGCCAGGAACTCATGATCGCGCGCCTCACACCGCTCGGCTTCAAGGCCGAACGGCTGCGCTTCGGCGACGTGGACAACTTATGGGCGACTCGCGGCACGGCCAAGCCGCTGGTGGTGTTCGCCGGCCATACCGACGTCGTGCCTTCCGGCCCGCGCGAGGCATGGAAGAGCGACCCATTCAAACCGGAGGTCCGTGACGGCCATCTCTACGGGCGCGGAGCGGCCGACATGAAATCCTCGCTGGCGGCGTTTATCACCGCCATCGAAGATTTTCTGACCAGACACCCCCAGCACAAGGGCTCCATCGGCCTGCTGATCACCTCCGATGAGGAAGGTCCCGCGCTCCATGGCACGGTCAAGGTCATGGAGTGGCTTGGCAAACGCGGGATCAAGATCGACCATTGCATCGTAGGCGAACCGTCCTGCGTCCAGACCTTGGGTGACACCATCAAGATCGGCCGGCGCGGCTCCCTCACCGGCCGCATGTTCGTGCATGGCAAGCAAGGGCACGTTGCTTACCCGCAGCTGGCGAATAATCCCATTCACAGGCTGGCACCGGCGCTGGCGGAACTGACCGCGACCGAATGGGACCAGGGCAACGCTGATTTCCCCCCGACCAGCTTCCAGGTCTCGAATATCCACGGCGGGACCGGAGCCGAGAACGTCATACCAGGCAGGCTCGAGGTGGTGTTCAATTTCCGCTTCTCGACCGCGGTTACCGACACCGATCTGCGCCACCGGGTCGAGGAAATCCTGCAGCGCCACGTGGTAAATCATCAGACCCAGTGGATCCTGTCCGGGCAGCCGTTCCTGACCCGCGGCACCGCGCTGGTCGATTCCGTGCGCCGGGCCGTGAAGGAAGAGCTGGGTGTGGAGGCCAACCCGTCCACGACTGGCGGAACCTCGGACGGTCGTTTTATCGCGCCCACGGGCACGGAGGTGGTCGAGCTCGGACCGCTCAATCGAACCATCCACCAGATCGATGAGTGCATCGCGGTGGACGACCTGGGCCGCCTGTCGCGTGTTTACCGCCGAATATTGGAAAATCTCCTCGTCTGAGTAACAATAATATATACCTTGAAAATCATAATTATAAATGTTTTTTCTGGTCTATATTCTAGGTTATGTCCGGCGAATTTTGCTTGCTCCCCTGGCACCGGGCACACAGGCGAAGGACGCTATACTTTGAAAAAACCTAAAGCGCCAAGAATCGGCGACCGGCACAGACAAGGATTGGGTTGCACCCATGCATGACGTAACGATTTCCATAGGCGCCCTTGCTGCCATCGGTCTGATACCCCGAATTGCCCGTGCTCCCACCCGGAGTGCCAGGGAACGACCGCATGAATGACCTACAGATGGTCGGCCTGACCGATCCCGGCCGGGTGCGCAACAAGAACGAGGACAGTATCGCCCACATTCCCGAGGCGGGCCTGGTGGTGGTTGCCGATGGCATGGGCGGCCATCAGGCGGGTGAGGTGGCCAGCAAGCTGGCCGTGGACATCATTACCCGACATATCGTCGGCACCCTGGCCGAGGCCGGCACGGCCGGCAATGGCGCCTTCGAGGGCAAAATGATCGGCGATGCTATTCAACTCGCCAACCGCGCCATCTACGAACTCGCCCGTCAGCAGCCGGAATACGCGGGCATGGGCTCGACCGTGGTCGTCACGGTTTTTCATGGCGGGAAACTGTGGGTCGGCCACGTGGGTGACTCGCGTCTCTACCGCTTTCGCGACGGGATACTGGAGCAAGTCACTCTGGACCATTCAGTCGTACAGGAACTGGTCAGCCGCGGTCTGGTGACCGCCGAGGAAGCGCGAATGTCGGTGAACAAGAACCTCGTGACACGCGCCCTGGGCGTGGATGTCACCGTGACGCCCGACATCGGCGAACAGGCGCTGAACGACGAAGACATCTATCTGCTCTGCTCGGATGGGCTGAACGACGTCCTGGCCGACGGCGACATCGAAATGATGCTCATCGAGTATGGGCGTAATCTTGAAGCCGCCGCGCGCCGCATGGTGGACATCGCCAACGAGCGCGGCGGGCCGGACAACATCTCGGTGATCCTGGTGCGCGCCAATTGCGGCTTCGCGCGCGACCGGGAAACTCTACAGAAACTGCGTGCTCAGGTTTAAGATATTAATTACTGTTATTTTTTTGCCGTCGATAACGGGACCGGGGAAATAAAATGGCCAAGATCATCATCAAGTTCAGCAACGAGGTCATCGACCACATCGACCTGAAACAGGGCGACATGAAAATCGGCCGCAAGCCGGGATGCGAAATCATGATCGACAACCTGGCCATCAGCGGCGAGCACGCCAACATCTTCACCGTAGGCGAGGACTCGTTCATCCAGGACATGGGCAGCACCAACGGAACGTTCATCAACAACAAAAAAATCACCAAGCATCACCTGAAAAATGGCGATGCCGTCGTTATCGGCAAACATACGCTGGTTTATCTGACCGAATCGGCGCGCGCCAGGGAGCCGGACGATTTCGCCAAAACCGTCATCATCAGTCCCGCCGCCCGCGAGCCCATGGAACCCAGACCGGTGCCCACACCCGCACCGCCCGTGGCAAGTGAATCTCCGGCCATCACGGTGGAGACGCCAAAAAAGGACGCGCCGCTGCCCAAGGTGGATCGGCACGGCGCCCTCTTCGTGCTGAGCGGTGTGAACAGCGGCAAGCGCATTGAACTGATGAAAAAAATCACCAACCTCGGCCGCACCGGCAAAACCGCCGGCACCATCGCCCAGATCGGCGACAGTTATTTGCTCACCCCAGGCGATGATGAGCATCCGATGCTGAACGGCAAGCCGATCCCGAAGGAAGGATCGAGGCTCAAGAACGGCGATCTGATCGAGGTTTCCGGGACGCGCCTGCAGTTCTACCTGAAGTAACTCAGCCCAGCAGCTCGAGCGCCTCCGTCAGGCGTCGTACCGGCAACAGCTCGATGCCGGCATCGCCCTTTTTCGGCATATTAGCGGCCGGCACCAGTGCGCGCTTGAAGCCGAGCTTGGCTGCCTCGCGGATGCGTTCCTGTCCACGCTGCACCGGCCTCACCTCGCCCGCCAAACCCACTTCGCCGAAGGCGACCAGGTCTTTCCCCAGCGGCCGGTTGCGCAGGCTGGATATCGTTGCCGCCAGAATCGCCAGGTCCGCCGCGGTTTCCATCACCCGCACGCCGCCGACGACATTCACGAATACATCCTGATCGTAGGTCGCGATGCCCGCGTGGCGGTGCAGCACCGCCAGCAGCATCGCCAACCGGTTGGTATCGAGCCCCACGCATACGCGCCGCGGATTGGTCAAATGACTCTGATCCACCAGCGCCTGTACTTCCACCAGCAACGGACGCGTACCCTCCTGGGTAGCCAGCACGATGCTGCCCGGCACCGCATCGCCATGACGGCTGAGAAACATCGAGGACGGATTACCCACTTCGCGCAGTCCGGTCTCGGTCATGGCGAACACGCCGATTTCGTTGATCGCGCCGAAACGGTTCTTGATCGCACGGATGATGCGAAACGCGCTGCCGGTATCGCCCTCGAAATACAGCACCGTGTCCACCATGTGTTCGAGCACGCGCGGTCCGGCCAACGTGCCCTCCTTGGTGACATGCCCGACGAGAAATAGCGCGGTGCCGGTCTGCTTGGCGAAGCGCACGAGCTGGGCGGCGGATTCGCGCACCTGGGCGACGCTGCCCGGGGCCGACTGGAGGATTTCGGTGTACATCGTCTGGATGGAGTCCACGACGATGACCTGCGGGCGCTCGTCCTGCGCGCAGGCGATGATCTTTTCAACCTGATTCTCCGTGAGCAGCCGCAGACGATCGCCCTTGAGCCCGAGACGCCGTGCGCGCAGCGCGATCTGGTCCGACGATTCCTCGCCGCTGACGTAGAGCACCTGGGCGCCATCGCCGATTGTGGCCAGCGCCTGGATCAGCAAAGTGGATTTGCCGATGCCCGGATCGCCACCGATCAGCACCACCGATCCGACGACGAGCCCGCCGCCCAATACGCGATCGAGTTCGCTGACGCCGGTCGGAATGCGCGCGATTGTTTCCGCTGCGACCTCGGCCAGATAGCGCGCCGGCACCGGCTCGCCGTACTGGCGCCCGGCGCGCGCGTGGGAGGCGGAGGTCACCGCGGTTTCGTAGAGCGAATTCCAGGCGCCGCAGGACGGACACTGGCCGACCCATTTGGGCGTGCTCGCGCCGCACTCATTGCAGGTGAAAACCGATTTTGTTTTGACCTTGGGCATAAATCGAATAGACAGGATTAACGGGGCTTCGCAAGATGAACAGAATTTTTGAAAAAATCTTTCACACTGTAGTCCTGTGAATCCAGTTTAATCTTGTTAGTCCTGTGAATTTTTTTGTTGATTGACCGCAACCCGCGGGACGCGTTCGGTCACGTGGCACATGAGTTCGTAGGCGATGGTACCGGCATTCTTCGCCACGTCCTCGATCGGCAGTCCCTGGCCCCACAGCACCACCGGGTCGCCGACTTTCGCCTGCGGCTGCATGCGCAGGTCGAGCGTGATCATGTCCATGGAAACCCGGCCTATCAGCGGCACGCGGTGGCCATTCACCAGTACCTGGGTGCCGGAGGTGGCGTGGCGTGGATAACCGTCGCCATACCCGATCGCGGCCACGCCCACCGGCATGTCTTCCGGGCAGCGCCAGTCGCCGCCATACCCGATCGCGTCACCTTTGCGCCGCGGGTGCACGGCAATCAGCGTCGTCTGCAGTGTCATGACGGGCTTGAGATCCAGTTCTGCGGCGCTTAGCTGCGTTAGCGGTGAGGCGCCGTAAAGCATGATGCCCGGGCGCACCCAGTCGAGATGGCTCTGGGGCCAGACGAGGATGCCGGATGAGTTGGCGAGGCTCGATTCAAGATCGAGGCCAGCCGTGCAGGCCAGAAAACAATCGATCTGGGATTTGGATTCGGGATCGGATGGGATATCCCCGCGCGCGAAATGCGACATGAGGCGGATTTCCGCCACCGCGCTGAAACCGCGCAGCCGTTTCAGGGCATCCGGCACGGACGCGGGTGCAAAACCGAGGCGGTGCATGCCGGTGTCGATCTTGAGCCAGACGGAAAGTTTCAACGACGGCGACGCGTGTGCCAGCGCCTTCAGCTGACCCTCTTCGTGTATCGCCGGCGCGAGCTTATGCTTCGCCAGTAACGGCAGCTCATCGGCGGAGAAAAAACCTTCGAGCAGACAGACGGGATGAGTGATGCCCGCCGCGCGCAGCTGGATGCCCTCTTCCACGCTGGCAACACCGAAGGCGTCTACATTGTCACTCAAGGTGCGCGCCACCCACGCCAGGCCGTGCCCGTAACCGTCGGCCTTGACCACGGCCATGATACGGGCGCGCGGCGCGCGCAAACGGACCTGTTGCAGGTTATGCCGTAGCGCCCCGGCGTCCACCTGCGCGCGCGCCGGTCTGCTCATTCAGGAATTCCCGTCGTAGCCGGCCGTGGTGTAATTTTCAAAGCGGGTGTATTCCCCGAGGAAGGTCAGGCGGACTTCGCCGATCGGGCCGTTACGCTGCTTGCCGATGATGATATCGGCGGTGCCCTTGACCGGACTGTCCTTGTTGTAGACCTCGTCGCGGTAGATGAAAAGAATGACGTCGGCGTCCTGCTCGATGGCGCCGGATTCGCGCAGGTCGGACATGACCGGTCGTTTGTCGGTGCGGCTTTCCACGCTGCGATTCAGCTGCGACATGGCGATCACGGGGACGTCCAGTTCCTTCGCCAGGCCCTTCAGCGCGCGCGTGATATTGGAGATTTCCGTGGCCCGGTTCTCCTCCGTCCGCTCGGTGGACTGCATGAGCTGGAGGTAGTCGATGATGATGAGACCCAGACCGTGCTCGCGTTTCAGGCGCCGGGCGCGGGCGCGCAGCTCCATCGGCGTGAGCGCCGGGCTGTCGTCAATGAAGATCGGCGCTTCGTTCAGCAGACTGACCGCCGAGGTCAAACGCGGCCAATCGTCGTCATCCAGCTTGCCGGTACGCACGCGGTGCGCGTTGATGCGTCCCAACGAGGCCATCATGCGCAGCGCCAGTTGCGTCCCTGGCATTTCCATGCTGAAGACCGCCACGGGTATTTTATTGCCTACGGCGGCGTTCTCAGCAATGTTCATCGCCAGGCTGGTTTTCCCCATCGACGGCCGCCCGGCGATAATGACGAGATCGGAGCCCTGCAGCCCGGAGGTCATTTCGTCGAGGTCAGAAAAGCCCGTGGCCACACCGGTAATCGAGGATTTCGAGCGGAATAGCTCGTCGATACGGTCAACGGCCTTGCTGAGCAAAATATTCAGGGGGTGGAAATCGCCGCGCCGGTGGCCCTTTTCGCTGATATCGAAGATGCGTTTTTCAGCCAGATCGAGCAATTCGTTGGCCGAGCGGCCTTCGGGCGTGTAGATCGCGGAGCTGATGTCCGAGGCAGCGCGCGCCAGTTCGCGCATGACCGAACATTCTCGCACGATGGCGGCATAAGCGACGATGTTGGCGGCGCCGGGAGTGTTGTTGGCGAGCGAACCCAGATAAGCAAGACCGCCCGCAGCGGCGAGCTCGCCGCTGCGTTCAAGCCACTCCGAGACGGTGACCACGTCCGCCGGGCTGCTTTCCTCGCACAGCGCGGAGACTGCTTGATAGATGAGGCGGTGTTCGCGACGGTAGAAATCGTCGGCGGTAATGATGTCGGCGATGCGGTCCCAGCCCTGATTGTCGAGCAGCAGGCCGCCGAGCACGGACTGCTCGGCCTCAACGGATTGCGGCGGGACCTTGAGCGATTCGGTCGCCGACTCCATCCCTCGCCTGGAAATGGCTCGTTCCTCCACCGATCCCCCCTGATGCTGGACTGCCGTTTCTTCCCGTCGGCAGCGATTATTGCGAGTGTGTCCGGCCTTCGTTCAAGAACATCCGTGCCGGGTCAACAGTCAGTCATTATATATCGCAACCCGCCCATTTTAACAAATGCGGGGTTCACCCGATGATTCGGTGTTATTTTTCGCCGACAACCGAAACGATGACCTTGAAGTTGACCTCGGGATGCAGCGACACGGAAATTTCGTGATCGCCGATTTCCTTGAGCGGACCGCGGTCGAGATGAACTTCCGACCGCTCCAGCTCGAAGCCGGCCTGCTCCATGGCCTCGCAGATGTCGCGAATGCCGACGGAACCGAAGAGTTTTCCTTCCTCGCTGACCTTGCGCAGGATCTGCAGGGTCATCCCGGTCATCCTCGCGGCGCGCGCCTGCGCTTTTCCGAGCGCATCGGCCTGGGCCATTTCAAGCTTGGCGCGTTGCGCCTCGAACTTGGCGCGGTTCGCGTCGTTGGCGGTGACCGCCTTGCCGTAGGGAATGAGATAGTTGCGCGCAAAACCGGATTTCACCTTGACCTGTTCGCCAAGGTTTCCCAGGTTGCGCACTTTTTCAAGCAGAATGACTTCCATCGTTCAAACCTCGAGATGTGCGTTTAATGACTGTCGCAATACGGCATCAGCGCCAGATAGCGCGCAAATTTGATGGCGCGCGTCAGTTGCCGCTGGTAATGGGTCTTGGTGCCGGTGTTGCGGCACGGGATGATGCGGCCCGTTTCCGTGATGTACCCGCTGAGCACCGCCAGATCCTTGTAGTCGATCTCTTCCACCTTCTCGACGGTGAAGCGGCAGAATTTTTTGCGTCGGAAAAAACGTGACATGGTCGTGCTCCTTAAATCTGGTCAGGCGCGGCGGGTTCCGCCGCATCGATATCAACGCCTTCGATTTCCGGGGCGGACGGCGCGGGAGCGGCCGATTTTTCCTCGTTCTCCTTCACCAGCGGCGAAGGGGTGGTAACGGCCTGCTTGCGCTTGATGACGAGCGAGCGCAGCACCGCGTCGTTGAAGCGGAATGCGGATTCCAGTTCACGCAGGGTCGCGAGTTCGCACTCGATGTTCATGAGCACGTAGTGCGCCTTGTGCACTTTATTCAGGGGATAGGCGAGCTGGCGGCGGCCCCAGTCTTCGAGGCGGTGAATCGAGCCCTTCGCGGATTCGATCATCGTGCGGTAACGCTCGATCATCGCAGGCACTTGCTCGCTCTGGTCCGGATGAACCAGAAACACGACTTCATAATGACGCATGCAACACTCCTTATGGATAAACATCAGCCTTCCGCTGCCGTTTTATTGTTGTTATCGGCCGGTAAGGCAAGGTGAAAGAGCGCGGCATTCTATTACAAACAAGGGGTTATGCCAAGCTCGGCCGGAGCTGCCGGACGACCTCGAATCATCAGTCCTGCCCCTCCTCTGAGATATCCAGGATTTCAGCCAGAAAACATGGCCAGTCCCTGATGTCTCCGGACGAATAGTCCTACAATTCACGGCATTCCCGTTCACCCTTCGACAAACTCAGGGCGAACGACGGAGGGGTGTTTCTCTACCATTTTCGGGTGTTATTATTTTAATAAGTTTATAAGAACAAAGATCATTTTTACTTTGGACAGAATTGTGCACCTCAATGGTGTTTTTCCAGCCGAATTTTCGGGTGTCTACTTTTAGTTAGCCGTCGTCACGATCGAGGAGACTCCGTGCAACGAATGCTCACTCCGGTCGACTGCGTCGAGTTCCTAGTCCTCGTGGATAACAGTCTCGACAGCCTCTCCAGCGTTCCCAAGCACGTGTCGCTCGAATGGCCTCGCCTGATGCGTCATGGAATGAAGGAGCTTTCCGGCGAAGGGCAATGCTGTGCAAACCACGGACTATCGCTTGTGGTCACGGCCCGAAGAGGGGGCGTCTCGCACGCGGTGATGTTCGATGCAGGGCCGGAGAATTACGTTCTGGAACGCAATGCGCCACGGCTCGGCGTCGATTTTTCGACGATTGAAGGAATCGTTCTTTCTCATGGTCACTGGGACCACGCGGGTGGACTCCCTGCGGCCATTCGTTCCACTGTTTCTGCTGGCGATGGTCGCCCGATTCCAGTGTTCGTCCATCCGGGAATGTTTCGTCAGCGTGCACTAACGCTACCCTCAGGAACCATCCTTCCGATCAAGGCGATCCCCAATCCCAGCGAGTTGATGGACCTAGGCGCACGAGTCATAAGTTCCGCGCAACCACAAATCATCCTTGAGGATTACTTCTGGATTAGCGGAGAGATTCCGCGAGTCACCTCTTATGAGCAGGGTTTTCCGGGCCACTTGCGCCGATCGGAGGACGGAGCATCCTGGGAGGCTGATCCTCTCATTATCGATGAACGATTTCTTGCCGTTGACGTCCGAGGCAAGGGCGTTGTTGTCTTCACTGCTTGCTCGCATGCCGGCGTTGTAAACGTGTTGCGACATGCTCGCGATACGTTTTCACCAGTGCCGCTTTACGCCGTAGCCGGGGGCTTTCATCTTTCTGCTGCAAACGAGCGAATCATTCCAGAGACAGTTGCGGACCTCGGTTCGTTTGGATTAACGGTGATCGCACCGGGTCACTGCACCGGCTGGCGGGCGACGAACGCCTTGGTTAGAGCGTTCGGTGAAGACGTCGTGACACCTTCTGCGGTGGGGAAGACCTATGTCATTTGAGTCAATTGGAGTAGCGGCTCCGACGGCTAACCTCTCGCTCAACCCGGACGCCTTGCCGGCGGCGCTTACGCGCCGTCCGCTCGGCGCCGGTTAGCTTGGTTCGTTAAGTTACCCAAATGGAGTTTATGCCGTCATTCTTGATGGCATAACAATGAACATCTGACACCGCCATCTTCACGGCAACTCTACTACTCTATTTCTCGCTCTGCCGCTGACGCACAGCCTCGAAAAGACATACTCCTGCCGATACGGAAACATTCAGACTTTCCACGCTCCCGGCCATGGGGATGCGCACCAGCATGTCGCATTCTTCCTGCGTCAATCGCCGCAGCCCTTTGCCCTCACCGCCCAATACCAGCGCCAGCGGACGGCGCAGGTCGGAGTGGAAGATATCGGTGTCGGCATCCTGACTGGCACCAGCGAGCCAGATGCCGGCCTCTTTTAGCGCGCGCAGGGTGCGCGCCAGATTCACCACTTGATACACAGGGATAGATTCCACCGCCCCGCTCGCGGCACGACGGGCGACGGCGCTCAGCGGTGCGCTGTGCTCACGCGGCACGATCACCGCGTGCGCACCGGCAGCATCTGCGGAACGCAGGCAGGCGCCGAGATTGTGCGGGTCCTGCACGCCGTCCAGCACCAGCAGCAATGGCATCGGCGGCAGCTGCGCCAAAAAAGTTTCGAGGTCCTGCTCCTTGCGCACCGGCGTCTCGCGCAACCGCGCCACCACACCCTGGTGCCGCATGCCGTCCACCAGGCGGTCGAGCGCGGCGCGCGGCGATTTGTGAACTTTCACGCGCGCATCGTGTGCCGCCTGAATCACCGAGGACACGCGTTTATCCTCGCGCGCGTCGCTGACCCAGATCTCCTCGACTGTCTGCGGATTGTTCTTCAACGCGGCAAGCACCGCGTGCAGGCCGCAGATGCAATTCTCTTCCATGTCAGCGGCGGCGCTTGCCCCGGGGTTTTCGCGATGGCTTGCCTGCGCGCTTGGTTTCCTGCTTGCCTTCAGCGGGACGGCGCTTGGGGCCCGCGGCACGCTTGCCGGCGGGGGCAGCGCCAGCGATCTCGAAATCGAGCTTGGCCTCGTCCAGATCGACGCGCATCACGCGCACGCGCAGCTTGTCGCCAAGACGATAGGTTTGTTTCGTACGCTCGCCTATCAGACGGTGATGCGCCGCGTCGAAATGATAATAATCGTTGCCGAGCGCCGTGATGTGCACCAGGCCGTCCACGTAGACTTCCACGAGTTCGACAAAAATCCCGAAGTTCGTGACGCCGCTGATGATGCCGTCGAATTCCTCGCCGATCTTGTCCATCATGTACACCGCCTTGAGCCAGCGGACGACTTCGCGCGTGGCCTCGTCGGCGCGGCGCTCGGTGAGCGAACAGTGCTCGCCCTGCTGCTTGGCCAGCTCCGGCGTCATGCCCGTGGGGCGGCGCGCGATGATGTCCTTGATCGCGCGGTGCACCAGCAGGTCCGGGTAACGGCGGATCGGCGAGGTGAAGTGCGTGTAGTTCGGATACCCGAGCGCGAAATGGCCGATGTTGTCCGGGCTGTACACCGCCTGGCTCAGAGACCGCAGCAACACGGTCTGAATCAGGCGCGAGTCGGATCGCTCTTCCACCGCCTTGATGAGCTTGGAGTAATGCTGCGCCTGCGGCTTGTCGCCGCCGCCGAGGGAGAGCCCCATCTCGGTCAGGAATTCGCGCAGGTTGCTCAGTTTTTCCGCCGTCGGCCCTTCGTGAATGCGATACGGCGCCGGGACCTTGTTTTTCCGCAGGATTTCCGCGGCGCAGACATTGGCCGCGAGCATGCACTCCTCGATCAGGCGATGCGCGTCGTTGCGCTGCAAGGGAATAATGCGCTCGATCTTGCGGTTCGCGTCGAACAGGATGCGCGTCTCCGGCAGCTCGAAATCCACCGCGCCGCGCTTCATGCGCGCGGCGTGCAGGATATGGTAAAGCCCGTGTAACGTTTCCAGGTGCGGCACGACGTCGGCGTACTCGCGCCGCAGCGCGGCATCCTTGTCCGCCAGCATGGCCGCCACCTTGGTGTAGGTGAGGCGCGCGCGCGAGCGCATGACCGCTTCCAGAAACCGGTATTTGAGTATCTTACCGCTGCCGTCGATCTCCATCTCGCAGGCCATGCACAGACGATCCACGTGCGGATTGATGGAACACAGACCGTTGGACAGCGCCTCCGGCAGCATCGGAATGACGTGCTGCGGGAAATAAACCGAGTTGCCGCGCGCGTAGGCCTCGCGGTCCAGCGCCGCGCCGGGCTTGACATAATAGGACACGTCGGCGATCGCCACGATCAGACGCCAAGTGTTTCCCGTATGCTCGGCAAAAACGGCGTCGTCAAAATCGCGCGCGTCCTCACCGTCGATGGTCACAAGCGGTATGTCGCGCAGATCGAAGCGCCCCTGGGCGGCCTGCGCCGGCACCTCGGGCGCGAACTGTTCTGCCTCGCGCGTCACAACCTCCGGCCAGACGTGGGGAATGTCATGCGACCGGACCGCCACCTCGATTTCCATGCCCGGCGCCATATTATCGCCCAGCACCTCGATGATGCGCCCGCCGGGCGCGCGGTGCCGCGTGGGGAGTGACGTGATTTCCGCGACCACGATCTGTCCTTCCCGCGCCTGGCCTTCATCGCCACGCTGAATGACAATATCGTGCGCGATGCGCTTGTCGCCCGGTACCACGAAACCCATGCCGTCACGTGCATCGTAGCGGCCGACGATGGTCGTGTGCGCCCGTTCGAGCACCTCGACCACCACGCCCTCGCGCCGTCCGCGCGGGTCCACGCCGGTGACGCGCGCCATCACGCGGTCGCCGTGCAGCACCTGGCGCATTTCACGCGGCGGGAGAAACAGGTCCTCGCCTTCCTCCTCGGGGATCAGGAAGCCGAAACCGTCGGGGTGACCGGTGACGCGTCCGCAGACCATGTCCATCTTGCTGGCGATGCCGTAGAGGTCGCGGCGGTTCTTCAGAATCTGGCCGTCGCGTTCCATGGCGCGCAAACGGCGCAAGAACGCATCTTCATCGCGCTCGTCCTTGACGCCCAGCTCGGCCGCCAGCGTTTGCAACGGCAGGGGTTCGTTGTGCTCGGCCAGCAGCGCCAGGATGGCCTCGCGGCTGGGCACGGGAAACTCGTATTTTTGTTTTTCCCGTTCCACCATGGGGTCCTGGAACGGTTTTTTAGGCTTTCGCGTTGACATAAAATTTATCTCTCGGTAGAGTGCGCCGTCCTGCCGGCTCCCGTATGATTTACGGAGTCCATGCCGAGGTGGCGGAATTGGTAGACGCACTAGCTTCAGGTGCTAGCGGGCGCAAGCTCGTGGAGGTTCAAGTCCTCTCCTCGGTACCATTTTTTCATTAGCGCCGTTAAAGTTCCATTCAGCGGCTGACCGGTGCTGCGCGTGCAGGCAGCAAAAGAGCCGCTAGATCTACATACAAGCTGCTGGCTCCCCCGATGTTTTCCTTCTTGAAACCTGGCTCCACACCCCGATAAATATCAGTCATTGAAAGATTAGGAAACAAACGAGGTAAGACTTTGACATCTTCATCAAATGCGTCAACAAAGTCGACTTTGGTTCCCGTGACGACAGCCATCGTGGAATTGGTTACGGTAAAAATGAACGAACCTATGTATGTTGCTTTTCCGGGTTTAATTTTAAATTTTATACTAAACGGCTGAGTTTGGCTGAGATGCGCCACTCCGCTTTGAACACCCCAACTATTTATTTCGTACTCGCCCGGAGTTAACTCAGTAACCTGTAATTTTCCCTCTGGATCATGAAAGTCACTGCCTCTAGTAAAAAAATAGGAAGCAAAGGCATCATTCCCGCCAGCTTCGAAATAGCCTTTATCCTTATTGTCCAATCCTTTGAAATAAACTCTATAGGCGGAATAACGGCCATGAAATTTTACAGATCCGATCAACAGGCCGGTTTTCGAATCCGGTGATAACGAAAAATCTTTCGAAACGTCTGGAGTAGCACAACCGACCAAGATCAAGCTTACAACCGCAACTACTATAATTCTTGTTTTCATGTCACCCCCTATCTTAAAGAAGCGGCTCAATATTTTCGAAGAGATCACGAAATATCAGGCCACCACCTGGATTGGCACCACAAGGCCATTTAATAACCTATACGTCGTATCCTCGGTACCAGATTTATTCATGACGCCGATAAGTTTTCACGAACCGGCGTCAGTTCCGGAAAATTCAGCAGTCAGGTTTTCCCCTTCCGAACGCTGCACCACGCATGCGGCACGCAGTTTATCACGCCCCGCCTCTGGCTTCTCAATTTTGATCGGGATCAGAGCTTTGGTTTGCCGCCCGGCCCCAGGACTTTCCCCGGTCCGTAAAAGCCGGCGCAGCCGTTACCATGGGCGCGCCATGAAACTACCTTGTCCGAGGCATCGACGATAAAACTGAATTCACAATTTGTCTCGTACGGCGTCTGCGGAAAATAGGTCCCGGGAATGACGATGACGTGCTGACCTTTGTCGGAGGTGAAGGTTTGGATGGTGGTAGGTGTTTCGTAGCCGGGGAACACCCCCTTCTCCTTCCAGGCCCACGTATACACGCGCTGGCCATCGGTGAGTTTTCGCTCGATGTAGTTATAGCCAAACACACGCTGGAGATCGGCAATGGGAACACCGATGTATTGATTCATCATCTGCTCGAAGTGCGCGGTGGAGGCGCACGAAGACAGCAGGATCAGCGACAATAATCCTGCGATACGGACGGCGGACATTCCCATGATGCGCATGCGCATATCGTATGAATGATCAACGAGAACAGTGCTGTTCTTGTCCTCTGTCGTTGGACAAGAAAAAATCACGATTGTTCGTGGTCACCCACACCGGAAAATCTGCCTTAACGACTGGCCAACAGGTCGGTTAAAGGAAACCTTCCTGAAGTGACATCCCTCATTCAAACGGGTGCCGCAGGATGATCGTGTCGTCGCGCTCAGCACCGGTGGAGATAAGGTCAATGCGCGCCTCGGTGAGTTCCTCGATCTTCTTCAGATACTTCTGCGCGTTGAGCGGCAGCTTGTCGAGGCTCCGTACACCCAGCGTGGATTCCTTCCAGCCCGGCAGCTCCTCGTAGACCGGCTCGCATTTCGAAAGCGCATCCGCGCCGCTCGGCGGCGTCGTGCGCAATTTGCCTTCATAGCGATAAGCAATGCACACACGGATGGCATCGAGTCCGTCGAGCACGTCGAGCTTGGTTACGCACAGGCCCGTCACGCCGTTTAATTGATTCGAGCGGCGCATGATCACGGCGTCGTACCAGCCGCAGCGGCGCTTGCGGCCGGTGGTCGAGCCGAATTCCTTGCCGCGTTCGCCCAGACGGTCACCGATGCCATCGTTGAGCTCGGTCGGAAACGGGCCCGCGCCGACGCGCGTGGTATAGGCCTTGGTGATGCCCAGCACATAATCGAGCCGTCCCGGCCCGACGCCGCTGCCGGTGGCGGCAGCCCCGGCGCAGGTATTGGAGGACGTGACATAAGGATAAGTCCCATGATCGATATCCAGCAACGCACCCTGCGCGCCTTCGAACATCACGCGTTTGCCTTCGCGCCCGTACTGATGCAGCAGCTCGGGGATATCCGCCACCATGGGACGCAGCCGTTCGACAAACCCGAGGCACTCGTCCAGCGTCTTCTGGAAATCGACGGTATCGTACTGGAAATAATTCTTGAGCGCGTGGTTGTGATACTCCATCACGCTCCTGAGTTTTTCGCCGAAGGTCTTGGTGTTCATCATGTCGCCCACGCGCAGGCCGCGGCGCGCGACCTTGTCCTCGTAGGCCGGACCGATGCCGCGCCCGGTGGTGCCGATCGCGGCCTTGCCGCGTGCCTTCTCGCGCGCATGATCCAGCGCCACGTGATGCGGCAGGATCAGCGGGCAGGATTCGCTGACGCGCAGCCGTTGCATGGCGTCCACGCCGCCGCGCCGCAGTTCCTCGATTTCCTCGAACAGCGCGGCGACGGAAAGCACCACGCCGTTGCCGATGAGACACATGACACCGGCGCGCAGCACGCCTGAAGGGATGAGGTGCAGCACCGTCTTCTTGCCGTTGATGACGAGCGTGTGCCCGGCGTTGTGCCCGCCCTGGAAGCGCACTACCGCGTGCGCACGGTCGGTGAGCAGATCGACGATTTTCCCTTTGCCTTCGTCACCCCACTGGGTGCCGACCACCACAACGTTCTTAGCCATGATTTCCGGTTTCTTTATTTGACAGGTTGAGCGACCCAGCGGCCGTTTTTGTTGACGAGTTCCTGATCGCAGCCAAAGTCAGACGCGGGAGACGTATCGCCCGCCAGACGCATCACCACGCGCCGGCCTTCGGCGCGCAATCGCGTCACTTCCGCCTGCAACGTCGCGCCGCCGCCATCCGGCGCGAGAATCCCGGCCAGCACGGCGGTCGGCGTCGCCGTGAGCCGCAGCCATTGCCGCAAGTCCGCACCAAACCCGGTGGCGGCGCGTTCGCGCCCGAACGTGCGCCCGATGCCGTCATAACGTCCGCCGCGGGCAATCGCGCGTCCATGGCCCGGCACAAAGGCCGAAAACACCACGCCGGTGTAATAGTGATAGCCGGAGAGTTCCGCGAGATCGAAATATAACGCCTGTTGGCCCGGCCGCTGCATCGCCAGATTGACTGCCGCCTCCAGCTCATCCAGCGCACGGGTGACCTGTTCCGGGGCACCGCGCAGCTGTTCGCGGGCGCGCACCAGCACCTCCCGTCCGCCGCTAAGATCCAGCAAACCGGCGATCATGCGCTTCGGCGCGGCGGCGGCGTCGCTACCGGCGAGCAACGCTTCGACTTCGTTGCGCGCCTTGCGCTGCAGCGCATCGAACAAATCCTTTTCCCGCTCCGCGCCCAGGTTCGCCTGCGCCGCCAGGCCGCGAAACACTCCGACGTGGCCTAGATCGATGTGCGCCTCACGAATGTCCGCGAGCCGCAACGCCGCGATCATCAGGCTCAGGACTTCGGCGTCGGCCTGCGAGCCGGCGTAGCCGAACAGCTCCGCACCGAACTGCAAGGGTTCGCGCGATCCGCCGAACTCGTCCGGACGGGTGCGCAGCACCGAGCCGGCATAGCACAGGCGGACGGGGGCACTGCGTTTGAGATAGTGCGCGTCAATGCGCGCCGCCTGCGGCGTCATGTCCGGGCGCATGCCCATGAGACGCCCGGTCAGCTGATCCGTGACCTTGAACGTCTGGAGATCGAACTCACTGCCGGCGCCGACCAGCAGCGATTCCAGATACTCGATGAGTGGCGGCATCACCAACTCGTAGCCCCAGCCCTCGAACAGGTCGAGCAGGCCCCGGCGCAAAGTCTCCGCGCGCCGGGCTTCGGCGGGCAGGATCTCTTCCACGCCTTCGGGCAGCAGCCAGCGGTCTTTCGTTGACATGTGAATGATGTCGGAACAGGAAATGCTTTATGTTAATGGTTAACGACGTACAGCAAAACCACGCCGATTAACATGCAGGTCAGGCCCACGAAGCGCAATTGCGAGTCACTCAAATGATGAATGGCCGCCAGAGCCTTGCGTAGCCCGTCCGGGCTGAGAAAGGGGAATACGCCCTCCAGTATCAGCAACAATGCCAGCGCGATCCACAAGTCATGCCACATAGCCAAAGTCGGCCAAGGCTGCTTATCGGGTGGGTTTCTTCATGTATTTGAAGAAATCCGAGCTCGGATCCACGATCATGATGTC
>NZ_JBGQKW010000012.1:0-45744 GCF_041499725.1 Sulfuricaulis sp. | reverse complement strand
GCCGATGGAACAGGGCAGTCCGCCGCTGATCTCGTGGATGCGTTGTCGCGCCAGATGCGCGATATGCTCGGGGCTGCCGTGCAGACGCTGGCAATGCGTGACGTCGATGAACGCCTCGTCCACGCTGAACACCTCCACGTCAGGGCTGATGTCCTGGAGCGTGTGCATGATGCGCGTGGAAATCCCGGCATAAACCTTGGGTCGCGCCGGGCGCTGGATCAGACCAGGGCACAGCCGGCGCGCGTCGTACACGCGCATGCCGGTTTTCACGCCCAAGGCACGCGCCTCATACGAACAGGTAATCAAAGTGGTGCCGACCTCGCCGTTGGTGACGCCGACGGGCTTGCCACGCAGTTCCGGAAAATCACGCTGCTCGACCGACGCGAAGAAGGCGTTCATGTCTATATGAATGATGGCCCGCGGCCAGTAACAAGTAAGCGGAACCATGGCTCATCGGTAAGAGCGGAATTGCCCCACCACCACTCCTTGAATACGTACGCGCGCGGCGGGGTAACGCATGGGCGGCATCTGGCTGTTCGCCGGTCGCAGGGTCACGCTGCCGTCGCGGTTCTTCTGCAGGCGCTTGAGCGTGGCTTCGATACCGTCGATGAGCGCCACGACAATCTCGCCGTTTTCCGCCGTCTCGCGCTTTTCCACGATCACCATGTCACCGTCGAGAATGCCGTCCTCGATCATGGAATCGCCCTGCACCCGCAGGACGAAGCGGTCGCGGTTGACGAAGAATTCGGAGAGATCGATTTCGTCCTCGCCGGGAATGGCCTCGATCGGACGTCCGGCGGCGATGCGTCCGAGCAAGGGCAACGAGAAGTGCGCCAGGGACGGCGCGCTTACGGAGCCGGGGACGCCAAACGGCCGCGTCGCGGCCGCCCGACCCTTGGACAGACGGATGCCGCGCGCGCGATCCGGTTCGATGCGGATCAGCCCTTCCGCCTCCAGCGCGCGCAGGTGGCGATGCACCACGCCGCGCGAGGCAATGCCGAGATGGTCGGCGATCTCCCGCAGCTTGGGCGCATAGCCGTAGTGCGCGGTGTAAGCGCGGACGAAGTCATACACCTGGCGGGAACGGTCGGTTGGCATAACGCCCTACTCGCTTCGCTCGTTCGTCTCACCCAATTTATGTTCTCCTTTTGTTCTCACCCAGCATAAGCCCTCCCCCGACCCGAAGCAAGCGGGCGCGCGGGACCTGTCCGGGAGCCGGGCAAACACTGATAAACTCGCGCGGTGAACAATCAGCAGAGCGTGCGGTGCCCGTACTGCGGCGAGACGTTCGAGACCGAAATCGATGTCTCGGGCGGCAGCCAGGAATACATCGAGGACTGCTATGTCTGCTGCCGCCCGATCGTGTTCCGGATCGAGGTCGGCGCGGATGGCGAACTGACGGGACTGGAGACGCAACGCGACAATGACTGAGTCGCACGATCAAGACCCGTACGCGCCCATCGCCTGCGCGCGCTATTCGGAATACGAGATCGCCATCCTGCATCGGCAGAAACTGCATCTGCGTTGGCACGACGCCAACGTGCACTACGATCGGGTGGTATTGCCGCTCGATCTCAAAACGGTCAATCATGAAGAATTTCTCGTCTGTCGCACCGCCACGGGCGAAACCCTGACCATCCGCCTCGACCACATCCAGCGCCTGGAGCCGGCTTGATCGCGCGCATCGTCATTGTGCTGCTGAGCGGCGCATGGATACCCGCCGTCGCCACCCCGGCTTGCGGCATGGCGCCGGTGCAGGTCCAGACATTGGGCCCGGGCGGGCCGGGGCTCGGCAAGCGCGCTGCAGGCGCCTACCTCGTCTGGCTCGACGGCAAGCCGCGCGCGTTGATCGATATCGGTGCCGGCGCCGCGCTGCGTTTCCGCGAGGCCGGGGCGAACGTCGCCGATCTCGACGTCATCCTGCTGACGCGCCTGCACGTCGACCGTACCGCCGACCTGCCGGCCTTGGTCGATTCCTCACTGGCGGAGAACCGCGACCGGCCGCTTCCGCTGTACGGTCCTTCAGGCAACAAGTTCATGCCCTCGACCGTGACGTTCGTGCGCACGTTGTTTGACAACACTCGCGGCGCGTACCGCTATCTCGGGAATTTCCTGAATCCGCTGGCCAAGGATACCTACAAGCTTCGGCCCAACGATGTCGGGGAGGAGCGCCGCGGTCTCGGCGCCCGGCGCGCGCCGGATCCGGATATCCTTTCCGTCTTCGCCAACGAACGACTGCGCACATCGGCGGTTTACGTCGCACATGGATCGGCGCCGGCGCTTGCCTGGCGCGTGGACGCGGGAACCAAAAGCATCGCCTTCAGCGAAGACAGCGGGGGTGGCGGTCTGGAACGATTGATCAAGAACGCGGACTTGCTGATCGTGAATCTTTCCGTGCCGGCAACCATGCCGTCCTCGGTCGTGGCTCGGCTCGCTCAGGCGGCGGGGGTGAAGCAGCTCGTGCTGACGCCGCGCGCATCGGAAAATGAAACAGAAGTATTGGAATACATCAAAAAACACTTCGCCGGACCCGTGGCGTTCGCCAGCGACCTCGAGTGCTTCACGCCCTAACCGGGCGTTCTCAGGCGTGGCCGACGGCGTCCGGACGGCGCAGGTCGATCGTCGGCAGGTCGCTCGAGGGCGGTGAAATATAGTAACCCTGCACGTAATCGACACCGGAGTCCTGCAACATCTTCAGGACGTCGGCGCTCTCGACGAATTCGGCGACGGTGCGCTTGCCGAAGGAATGCGCGATATCGTTGATCGAGGCGACAATCGCGCGGTCGGCGGGATTGGTTCCCATGCCCTGTACGAACTGGCCGTCGATCTTCACGAAATCCACCGGCAGGTGCTTGAGGTGGAAGAAGGAGCTGAAACCGCTGCCGAAATCGTCAAGCGCGAAGCGGCAGCCGATACTGCGCAATTCATTGATTAATTTCTTGGCCGCATCGATGTTGGCGATGGCGCTCGCCTCGGTAATCTCGAAAACGAGTGAGGTAGCTGCGAGCTGATATTTCTCGAGCAGGGTACGCAACAGCGGCGCCAGGTTTTCAGCATCCAGCGAATGGCCGGATATATTAATGGTGAAGGTCGCGCCACCGCCGAGCTTGTTCAGTTCCGAAAGCTTTTTCACGGCATTTGTCAGCACCCAGGTGTCGATCTGGTGCATGAGACCGAAACGCTCCGCGGTCGGCAGAAAGGCGCCTGGATAGACGATCTCGCCGCGCGGATTCACCAGCCGGACCAGCACTTCGTAGTGCGGCGCGGCATGCGGGGATGCCCGCGACATCTGCCGCCAGAGGTTGTCCGTCTGGTCCGTGACTTCCCTCCTGTCCAGACCGGCAAGCGCCAGGATCGGCTGATAGTGCAGCACGAAGTTGTCGTCGCGCAGGGCATCCTGCAGGCGCGCCGACCAGCCGAGCTCGAGGTTCATCGCCACTTTCTGGTCGTTCTCCGCGCAGTACAGGTGCGTCTGGTTACGGCCCTTGCCCTTGGCGATGTAACAGGCGATGTCGGCGTTGGCGAGGGCATCGCCGGGTGAGGGCGTGTTGCGGTCGATCAGCGCCACCCCAACGCTGCCGTTGACCTTGTAGTTGCGGTTGCCGTACATGAAGGTGTACTGGTCGAGAATCTCGCGGAAGCTCTCCGCGGTGGCAAAAACCCTTTCCCGGTCCACGTTGTGCATCAGGATGGCGAACTCGTCGCCGCCGAGGCGCGCAAGCATGTCGGAATCGCGTATGCGCGATTGCAACTGCTGGCTGATCTCCATGAGCAGCCGGTCTCCGGCCGCGTGTCCGGCAGTGTCGTTGATGTACTTGAAGCGGTCGAGGTCGAGGTAGACGAGCGTGCTCACCTCCTCGCTGCGCTTCAACCGACTGACCTCGCTTTCCAGCTGCTTTTCGAAACAGCTGCGATTGTACAGCTTGGTCAGCGGGTCATGGTTGGCTTGCCACAGCAACTCACGCTCAAGAATGCGTCGCTCGGTGATATCGCGGAACGCCACCACTGAGCCCTCGAGCAGCCCCTTGATCTGCATCGGATACACCGTGCATTCCACCGGGATCGGCATACCGGACTTGTGCCAGAACACCGTTGACCAGGCGCGCAGCTCATTACCGGCACTGTAGGCCTGCTGCAGCAGACAATTCTCCGAAGGATTAGCCGTCCTGTCTTCATGCGTGTGATGAAACATCTTGTGCGCCGAATAACCGATGAGTGGGTCTTCATCGCCATAACCCAGGATATTGCGCGCAGCGGGATTGATGAATGTAATCTGCCCGGAGCGGTTGACGCCGTAGACGCCGTCGCCCACGGAACCCAGGATACCCGCCAGCCGCTGATGTTCCGCCGCCATCCGCTTGCGCACACGCACCGCGCGGCTCATGGCGGCGAGGCGCGCCAGAAACAGGGCGCTGGCCTCGGTCTTGAACATGCACTCCATAGCCCCGGCCTCGAGCGAGTCCCGAATCACTTCCTCCCGATAGCTGCCGGTGATAATGGCGACGGTGATATCCGCCGTCAGAGGATGCTCGCGCAATTGCCGGCACAGGACATCGCCTTTCCTGTCGGGCAGGGAGTAATCGGCTATGACAATATCGTACGGATGCTGTTTCGCCTTCTCCATGGCCTCGGCGGCGGACGTGGCCGTGTCGACTTCATAGCCGTGCCGCATCATCAGCCGTTTGAAGGAAGCCCGCACCGTGGGCGAGTCATCGGCAAACAGCACACGGATATGCTGGGTATCGGATTCCAGCCGCTCGCGTTTCGCGGAGGCAGTCAGCAACTTCGAAAGACAATCGACGCAATCGGCATGATCGTCCCACAACAGCAACGCCGTGCGTGCGCGTCGGCTCGTCCAGTCGAGTATCGAGGTATCGGTGGCGTGTGCCAGCACGAGCACGGGAAGATCGCGGCAATCCGGCAGGCGCAAGCGCATCAGCAGTTCGTTGGCATGCCGGTTGGGTTCGGCAGGATGACCGAAGATCACCGCCGCGTGGCGCACGGCATTACGGTCCTTCAGCCGCTCCAAACCTTCTTCGTAGGTTCTTACGGTGGTGACGGTATGCCCACTCGCCTTCAGCAGCCGACGCACGGCATGCTGCAGCGTCGCGGACATCTCGATGATCAGAACAGGGCGCACTTCATTCTTACCTCGGAACATCCCTATCCTGATTGAAAGACGAATCGCCCGGCCGCTTGAATGCCGCCAGGTGCCCCACTTCATGCCGCCGGACTTGCCGGCTTGTCACAAACTTTACCACTTGCTCCAGTGCTTTCTTGTTATAATTGCTTGATTAGGCGTGCATTTTATATGCCAATCCGCAGGTCCTTGTTTCGGCCTGAAAAATTCCGCGGGCCGCCGGTGAAAGTTGCCGTATCGCGACACCATTCGGCGGGTTTCCTGACAAAATTGCGGCACAACGACATTGGACTGATGACGTCCTGAAATACCCAGTGGCAAAAATTCTTTATTTCGCAAATCTCGTGGATAAACTCGGATCTTCCTCCGAGGAAGTAAGCCTGCCCGCATCCATCACTGACGTGCGTGCGCTGCTCGCCTGGCTGCGCGCACGCGGCGGGAACTGGGAAACAGCGCTGATGGAACACATGGTACGAGTAACCGTCAATCGCCAGTTCGCCGCGCCGGAAACCTCGATAGACAATACAACAGAAATCGCCATCGTCCCGGCGCGTCCCGGATAAACGTTTCCGTCACATCGCCTTTTCGGTTTCACGCCAGGAAACACGTTCAACTCCATGAATGGCCGTGCGTTTCTCCACCGGCCAGTGCGCCGCTTACTCTTGCATGCGTCTGCTACTCTTAGCCTGAGTGTCAGAGCAATCCCGCCGTCACGGAACGGCCGATCATGGAATCACGAATGCACGAACGTCTGGTCAAACTCGCCAAAACCTCCGAGCAGGAGATGAATCTGGCGGAAGCTGCACTGCTTATTGCGATGGATGAATATCCCGGCCTGGATGTCGACGCCTATCTGCGGCAACTCGATGAACTGGCCACGAGCGTGCAGCAGCGGCTGCCAGCGCAGGCCGGTCTCGAAGATACCTTGGTGACCCTCAATCAGTTCCTGTTCGTGGAGCAGGGTTTTTCCGGGGATACCGACGATTACGACGATCCGCGCAACAGCTTTCTCAACGAAGTGCTGGACCGCAAGCGCGGTATCCCGATCACACTCTCCATCCTTTACATGGAAGTCGGACGGCGCCTGGGCTTGCCGCTCAAGGGCGTATCTTTCCCCGGCCATTTTCTGGTCAAGTTTTCCACTCGTGAAGGCGAAGTGGTGCTGGACCCCTTTTCCGGCGGCAGCCTGATGAGCAAGGAAGACCTGGTGGAAATGCTCGAGGAAACCTACGGAACGGCGGCCGACACCGCGAGCGCACCGCTTGAGCGTCTACTCACTGCGGCTGGCAAGAAGGAAATTCTGGTGCGCATGTTGCGCAATCTCAAAGGCGCGTATTTGCGACGTGAGCGATATGAAAAAGCACTCACTGTCATCGACCAGATTCTATTGATTCAGCCAGATCAACCGGACGAGATCCGCGACCGCGGCCGCATCTATGAGCACCTGGAGTGCTTCCGCGCGGCGCTGGAGGACTATCAATCCTATCTGACGCTGCGGCCCAGCGCGGGCGATGCGCCCGATGCACACCGACGCATCGCCGAACTGAAGCAAATCGTCGCCAACCTCAACTGATTGCCACGCCATGGATGACCGACCCGAACCCACCCGGGATGGCGCTGCCGCTGCGGAACTGCCCTGGTTTGTCTATATCCTGGAATGCCGCGACGGCTCGTTCTACACCGGCGTCACCAACAATCTCGAGCGCCGTCAGGATCAGCACAACGACGGCACGGCCTCGCGGTACACCCGCAGCCGCCGTCCAGTCATGCTTCGCTATCAGGAACTCTGCGGCAGCCGATCCCAGGCGCTGATCCGCGAATGCTCGCTGCGATTGCTCTCGCGCAAGGAAAAAGAAGAGCTCGTCAAGCGCGGGCGGTAAACACGCCGGGAGCGGATTCCGCTAAATTGTTCGCTGAAACACCAGATCCCATATCGGGTTACCCAGTTTGCGTCCACGCTGCTCAAAACGGGTCTGCCCCCGTGACGCCATCATTGTCGTGAATTGATCCAGCCCGCTCACCTCGACTAACCCCGGCGTGCGGGACAGTACTGAAACCATGTGTTCAGCGTAATCCTTCCAATCCGTGGCAAGATGGATATAGCCGCCCGGTACGAGCTTGCGCATCACCAGCGCGGCAAAATCGGGCTGCACCAGGCGGCGCTTGTGGTGCCGTTTCTTCGGCCACGGGTCGGGGAAAAAAAGATGTACACCGAAAAGCGATGCCTCCGGGATCTGCGCGGCCAGAACTTCCTTGGCATCGGCGAGTATCACCCGCACGTTTTTCAATTCCGATGAATCGAGCTTGCGCAGCAGGTTGCCGACACCGGGTCGATGCACTTCAATACCAATATAATTATTTTCCGGATGTGGTCCCGCCTCGGCAACCAGCGCATCGCCGTTGCCAAAACCGATCTCGAGTATCACCGACGCGCGGCGGCCAAAAACAGCGGCGAAGTCGAGCAGCGCTTCACCTGTCTCAAAACCGTAGCGCGGCCACAAATCTTTGAGCGCACGCCGTTGCGCCGGCGTGATGCGTCTCTCGCGACGCACGAAACTACGGATCGACCGGCGCTTGTCAGGCTCGGACACAGAAAGAAAAAAGCGAGTTCACGGGATTAACAGGATTAATTCTTTAAAGCTTTAATTTGTTAATCCTATCTATAAAAGTTTTTCAGAAAAACGTCCCGCCGAGGGGCGAGGACGGCGACCCGTACTGCTTACGCGGCATGCGCCCGGCGAGGTAGGCCTCGCGCCCGGCTTCGACCGCCTTGCGCATCGCCTGCGCCATGAGCACCGGGTTCTGCGCCGCGGCAATGGCGGTGTTCATGAGCACGCCGTCGCAACCCAGCTCCATCGCAATGGCGGCGTCACTCGCCGTGCCCACACCCGCGTCCACCAGGACCGGCACCGTGGCCTCCTCGACGATGAAGCGGATGTTGTACGGATTGCGGATGCCCAGCCCCGAACCGATCGGCGCCGCGAGCGGCATTACCGCCACGCAACCCATCTCGGCAAAACGCCGCGCCACGATCGGATCGTCGTTGGTGTACACCATGACCTTGAAGCCGTCCTTGATCAGTGTCTCGGCGGCATTCAAGGTCTGGGGAATATCCGGGTACAGGGTCTTTTCGCTCCCCAGCACCTCGAGCTTCACGAGATCATGCCCATCGAGCAGTTCACGCGCGAGCCGGCAGGTGCGGATGGCATCGGAGGCAGAGTAACAGCCCGCGGTATTGGGCAGGTAGGTATATTTTGTCGGCGGTAATATGTCGGTCAGGCTCGGCTCGTTCGGGTTCTGGCCGATATTGGTGCGCCGCACCGCGATGGTGATGATCTGCGCCCCGCTCGCCTCCACCGCGCGTCGGGTTTCCTCGAGATCCTTGTACTTGCCAGTGCCCACCAGCAGTCGCGACGAGTATGTCCGACCCGCGATGACCAGCGGATCTTTCGACGGGGAGCGGATTGTTTCAGCAGTTACCGCCACACGCGCCGCCTCCATAAAGTGCGCTGCAAGACCATATCTCCCGTTGTCGGCGGCCTGTGGCCTTCGCCGGTCGCATCCCCACTTCGTGGGGCCCCTGCTCTGCGGCTCATGCCACTACCTCCTCCGATTGCAAACACGACTTCGACACGATCATTGTCCTGCAACTGAAAACCCTCATGTTGGCTGCGCGGCACGATTTCCCGATTGACCTCAACCGCCACGCGCCGTTCGCCAAGGCCCATGTCCTGCAACAGCGCCGAGATTGTCAGCGGCGCCGTGAGACTCTTTTCCTGACCGTTGAGCATGATCTTCATGACGGTGAATAAACATTCGAAAAACAGGTATATCCGCGCTGTCGGCCCGGTTATTGTAATCCCGGTTCTGGAATAACGCACGCCGGCACGGCGCGCGATCAAAAAAGCTCGATGTCGCCCGTGGCCACCGTCACCGGAGCAAGTTTTCCTTCCGCCACCAGCGCCTCGTAGCAACATACCTGATTGCGGCCATTAAGCTTGGCGTGGTACATCGCCTTGTCGGCCCGGTTGATGATCGTGTCCACGCTCTCACCGGAGGCAATACACGCCACGCCGATACTCACGGTCCTACAGCCTATCTGCGGGAACTCGTAAGCCTCCAATGTCCGCCGAAAAGATTCCAGCACCGGCACGCAAGCCTCGGGGGTCATGCTAACCAGCACCACGGCAAACTCTTCGCCGCCATAACGGAACATCATGTCCTGATGACGAAACGCGCGACTCATGAGTCGCGCGAATTGCACCAGCACCTCGTCGCCGTACAGGTGCCCGTACTTGTCGTTTACCATTTTAAAGTAATCAATGTCCAGCAACGCCAGACAGTTCTGCTGCGCGGTCACATTCGGCTGCGCGCGGCGTTCCCGATGACCGGCATTGAGCACCAAATGCTTGATGCGTTCGTCGAAAGACTGACGGTTATGCAGGCCGGTCAGTCCGTCCAGTTCGTTGCGCGAGAGCAGGTACAGCTGGTTGCTGAAGATCTGGAGAAGCCGCGCGAGCACCTCGTCTTCACCGCCCACCTCCCGCATGCCTTCGATCACCAGCATCGCCGTGGCCTGACCCGCACCGATGATGGGCAGTATCAGTCGGCGACCTTTCATGCCCGGCAGTTTGCGGCTGACGCGATCTCTCGTGCGTGCGCAGGCAAGCAGGTCCTGGTCATACCGTATGGGCACCGGGACGGACAAAGGTTCGAGCCAATCGCGCACGACGACACCCTGGAAGTTGCTTCCATCCAATTCGTCATCTTTGTTGAAATTTGAAATCGCCAGCAGCCGGAAGCGTTCCGCGCGCACGTGCTGGCACAAAGAATCGATCAGGGACGTGGTCAATCCCAGCGCCTCCCGTTGGCATGTCAGCGCCACAATTGCATCGAGATAACTGATCAATAACGGATCAGCGTCGTTTTGCGGGCGCGGCTTGATGTATTGAGCTGTCAAGGTAGAATCTCTCTCCTACCGGTCGATTCGGCTGGTATGTTGCTTCATCTATGCATAAGCTGGGCCAATCGCGGGTGTAGTTCAATGGTAGAACTCTTGCTTCCCAAGCAAGTAGCGTGGGTTCGATTCCCATCACCCGCTCCACCCCATTTTCACCCGGAGTAAAGCCATGAAAAAACCCTTAAAAATCTTGGCGATACTGCTGGGCGGGTTGTTGGCCCTGCTGGCAATACTCGCCGTCACCCTGACACTGGTCTTCGATCCCAACGAATACAAGGGGAAAATCATCGAGATGGTCAAGGACAAGACCGGCCGGGAACTGCGTATCGATGGAAAACTCGGCTGGTCATTTTTTCCCTGGATCGGTATTGAAACCGGCAAGCTCGAGCTGGGCAACGCACCCGGCTTTGGCACCGACCCCTTTGCACACATCGACGCTGCCGGCGCCAAAGTTGAACTGCTGCCGCTGCTGCGCAAGCAAGTGGTCGTCGATACCGTTTTTCTCGACGGCCTGAAACTCAACCTCGCGCGCAACGCCGCGGGCAAAACCAACTGGGACGACCTGGTCAAGCCGCCCACGGCGGAACAAACCGCCGAGAAACCCGCCCCCGGCAAGGAGTCCGGCATCGGCGGCGTCAGCATCAACAAGATCGATATCCGCAAGGCGGACGTCACCTGGAAAGATCAGAAAAACGGCGCGCACTACGCCGTGCACAACCTCGACTTCAAGACCGGCAAGATCGTCGCGAGCAAGCCGGTCGATGTCCAGCTTGCGTTCGATCTGGAGAGCGGCCAGCCGCCGCTGCGCACGCGCGTGGATCTGAAGTCCCGGATGAATTTCGACCTCGAGGCCCAGGCACTGGATGTCGACAGCCTCACGCTGGCGTTGGGGGATCTCACCCTGCAAACCAATTTCAAGGCTACGCATATTTTCGACGCGCCGGCCGTCAGTGGTACGCTCGAAATCAGTCCTTTCAACCCACGCTCACTCATGGACAAACTGGGCGTGAAAGTTGAAACGGCCGGCAAGACTGCGCTCACCAAACTTTCGCTCAAGACAAAATTTTCCGCGACGGCTGACAGCATCGAGCTGAAAGACCTGGCAATCAACCTCGATGACAGCCGCTTGAACGGCTCGCTGGCGGTGCGTCACTTCACCAAACCTTCCTATCAGTTCGATCTCGCGCTCGATCAGATCGACCTGGACGGTTATCTCCCGCCGGCGGCGCCGGCCGCCGCTTCCGGTCCCAAACCGGGTACGGCCGCGCCCACCCAACCGGTGGAAGTCCCGCTGTCGACGCTGCGCTCACTGGCCGTGCAAGGAAAATTCCACATTCAGAAACTCAAGGCCATGAATTTGCATTCGAGCGACGTCGTGGTACAGGTGGCGGCGGACAACGGCCTGATCACGCTCGGGCCCAATCAGGCCAAGCTCTACAGCGGCAAATACGCCGGCCGCACCACACTCGATGTGCGTGGCAAGACCCCGACGCTAGCTATCGACGAATCGGTCAGTGGCGTGGATCTGGCGCCGATGCTGAAGGACGCCTTGCAGTTCGACAAATTCACCGGCACCGCCAATCTGGGCACCAAGGTCACGGCCCAGGGTCTGGATGCACGACAGATCAAGGAAACGCTCAACGGCACGGCCGCGTTCGCAGTTCTGAACGGCGCCATCAAGGGCATCGACCTGAAGAAAATGACCGCCACCATCGAGGCCGCCAAGCGTGATAAAACCTATCAGAAGCTGACCGAGCTCTCGCCCCAGTCCGGTGATGAAACCCGCTTTTCCCAGCTGGGCGGAACGGCACAGATCAAAAATGGCATCGTTCAGAACAACGATCTGAAAATTCAGAGTCCGAATTTGCTAAGCATCAGCGGCAAGGGTTCAGCCGATTTACCCAAGGAAACCCTCGACTACATCGTCTCGGTGAGTTCATACCCCATCATCATTGACGGGCCATTTGCGAAACTCAGATTCAGGCCAGACTGGAATGCCATCCTCAAAGGCAAAGCCGAAGAAAAGAAAACCGAGGTAAAAGAAAAGTTCCAGGAAAAGCTGAAAGAAAGATTTAAGTTGCGTTAGCTGACATGTTGAATGCGCAGCGCAGTACATCGGTTTTGCTGGTCACCGGCCTGCTGCTTCCGACCCTCGCGGCCCCCGCCACCATACTGCGCACCGAGGCCGTACATGACGATGGCCGCTACACGGTGTCCTTCGAAGTAGTTCTCGACGCCGCTCGCGACAGGGTCTGGCAGATCATGACTGACTACGATCGACTGACGCGGGTTTCTAAGGTCATTGTCGAGAGCCGTATCCTGAAGAAGGAGGACGAGAACCGGCATCGCGTGGGCGTCACCTTACACGCCTGCGTCCTGATCTTCTGCAAAACCATGAAAAAGGTCGTCGACATCCAAGCCTGGCCACGGAATGACATCGTCGTGATCGGCGACCCAGCACTGAGCGACTTCAGCTATTCCGTCGAACGCTGGCGAGTAGTCGCGGAGGGTGCGAAAACGCGGCTGTATTATTCGGCAGAGATGGTGCCGGACTTTTTTATCCCGCCGCTGATCGGCCCGTGGCTGATGAAATCTTTCCTGCAGAAGGAAATCAAGGCCACCGCGATCCAGGTGGAGGTGCTGGCCGGCCATGAGTAGCCCTTCTCTCAGCCGGCGGGTGCTCGCGTGGTACGACCGCCACGGGCGCAAGACCCTGCCGTGGAAACGCAGGCGCGATCCGTACCGCATCTGGGTCTCGGAAATCATGCTGCAGCAGACGCAGGTGGCCACCGTGATTCCTTATTTCAATCGCTTCATCGCGCGGTTTCCTGACATTAAGGCGCTCGCGCGCGCAAATCTGGACGAGGTGCTGCATCTCTGGACCGGTCTCGGGTACTATGCCCGCGCACGCAACCTGCACAAAGCGGCGCGGCACATTGCGGAGGAGCATGCCAGTATATTCCCCCGTCGCTTCGAGGCGGTGACGGATTTACCCGGCATCGGCCGTTCCACCGCGGGCGCCATCCTGGCGCTGGCCTTTGACCAGCGCCATCCGATACTCGACGGCAACGTCAAGCGCGTGCTGGCGCGCTATTACGCCGTCGATACGCCGCTCAACAAGCGCGACACGGATAATCGCCTGTGGCAACTGGCCGAAAAACACACGCCACGAAAACGCGTGGCCAACTACACGCAGGCAATCATGGATCTGGGCGCGACCGTGTGCACCCGCGCCAAACCGCGATGCACGGCCTGTCCGCTGCGTACCGCCTGCCATGCCTGTCGGCTCGGCGCGCCGCAGGATTATCCAGTGCGCGTTGCCTCACGAAAAACCCCGGTCAAGGCGACCCGCATGCTCATGATCCGCGACCAACGCGGACGCATCTTGCTGCAACGGCGCCCACCGACGGGACTATGGGGCGGCCTGTGGGGATTTCCCGAATGCACCAACGGCAATGCACGACTATGGTGCCGCAAGCAACTCGGCCTTAATATCCAGACCGATGCACCGTGGCCGACGCTGCGTCATTCCTTCAGCCACTTTCATCTCGACATCACGCCGATACCCGCGCAAGTGGTGGGGGGAACGGATCAGGCGATGGAGAATGGAGAAACAGTCTGGTATAACGTGCGCCGACCGGATCAGCGCGGATTCAGCGCGCCGGTAAAACGTCTGCTCGAACAATTGAGGAAAAGTTAATGGCCCGCATGGTGAAGTGCGTCAAACTCGGCAAAGAGGCCGAAGGACTGGATTACCCGACCTACCCCGGTGAACTCGGCAAGCGCATCTGGGAGAGCGTCTCGAAGGAGGCGTGGAAGCTGTGGCTCGGCCACCAGACCATGTTGATGAACGAGTACCGCATCAACCCCATGGACCCCAAGGCACGCAAGATGCTCGAGGGCGAGATGGAAAAATTTTTCTTCGGCGAAGGCTCGCAGTTGCCGGCCGGTTACGTGCCGCCGTCCAGTAAATAAACACCATCTTTTTCGCATAGCGCCGGTGTTTTGACCGGAATTCAGTTTCGCCGGACGCGTTTTTACAAACCCCTACGGCTTCTTCTTCGGTGTTCCCGGTCAAGCCGACCGGTAGGCATTAGACTTTATCCGACTCGGTACCAAGTCGTGTCGGCGGCGCGGTACTTCCACCTGCCGAACGAACCAACGGTAACACCTATCGTCCCTGCTACCAGCGTCTTGCCGTTCCCGTCCAGCGTGATCTCCGTGTACGCGGTCCCGAGCGTGAGCGTCAGTTCCTGACCAGCGATTGGTGTCGCGGGAAAAGTGACGGTGATGCTCGGGGAGCTGGACCCGTTCAGGTAAACGGTGCTCACGTTGTTGGAGACCGTCGCGCTGGTCGTAGTGATGACCTGTTCGGAGGTCTCGACTATGGGGACGGTCCAATGGAGTACGCCGGTGACGTCGTCTATCTGCCCAAAGTAGGTTCCACTGTTATCGGCGTCTAGCCCGATTGTCAGCGGGCCGTTCTTGAACCCAAGGAAAGACTGTGCCCCCGCAGGGCCACCCGTGAATACGCCTCCTGATGTTCGAGGGACGGAGCCGAGCCAATACTGGACAGGCTTATCGACGGTAGCACCAGGACCGAACGGGATGCTGGAATTATTTATAGACCCATACATATAGGACCTGGAATATGCCCCATACCCAGCAGTTGCATCGGTTACATCTAAAGTATTAACAGCACGGAGCCGTGTAAAAGTGACAGGCAGCGCGGTTGTTCCGGGGGCGGTTTCAACGAGAGACATATCTCCCGGTTCAAAGTAAAAACCGGCGCTCTGCGGTGAAATCAGGAAATAGAATCCAGCCGAACCCGTGTCGTTAATCATGGTCGGTGCATAACCCGGCGATGCGTTTGTACCACCGGAATTTATGACGAATCCAGCATTAACAATCTGGCGTAAATCCGCTGCGGAGTTCATTACAGTATAAAAGGCGGGACCATTCGTGACTACTCCTTGCGGAGAAAATGGAGTCCCGTTGAATGGCATGATGGGAATCTCCCTGGGGGCAGCAGCACCACCACTCATATTCCCGAGCAACGTGTTATTAGTCTCGTTCTGGATCTTGGCGTACGTGACGGCGGAGTTCGCTAGCGTGTTTGTGCCGACCGCGCCTGCTCCGCTCAGCGTGGTGACGGTCGTCGTGCCGGTGAAGATGCAGTTGTCCGTGCAGTCGCCGCTCGCACCTTGCGCCCAGGCGGACAAGCATAGAAGGAGCAGCAGCGGGATGAGTTTCTTCGTTTTCATGTCAGATTTCTCCTTTTTTTCCAAAGTGCGAGGTAACCTCGCGCATCATGGGTGACTCCGTCGTCTAGACGCGCACCCAGATCGCTGACCTCGTTTTCGAGCCGCGCTACGCGTGTTCAAATCTGTTCCCAACAGATTTTCCCAACCCCGACCACCATTTTTTCTTAGTCGCGCCAGTCGTCTTGATCGAATCGGGAAGATTGCCCGAGAGCACGGACCGAAAAACAAATACACCGAATTAAAAAAACCGATAACCACAGACAGCCAAGAGCGATATAAGCGAGTCGATTCATGACCTATCTCCCCCATCTTTTCTAATTATCCTGCCTAATTATCTTGCGCCTTTTGGCAGCTAAACACTAATCAAGCCAACTCGTATCGCCAAATCCGCTATCCGTATAGCAGGTATTTATTTCCCTAATTCATCGAGTTATCAAATAGATATACAACATAATTTATCCGAAAAAAATCATGACCTAATCGGAGGAATGAATTGAGGTCAACGCGGTATGTTGGTGTCGGATTTTAAAAACTTTGCAATTGCTGGTGGGTTGGTTCGGCGCAGCAATACCAGGGCTCGGACAGGCGCGGGATCGGCGTGCCCATGCCGCTATCCGCCAGCGACGGTGTCTCCACGCCCAAAGCCACATGCGCTAATCCCCAGATGCGCGCGAATATCTCGCGCCGGCTCAAGCCTTGGGCTTCGGCCTGCGCCACCAGTTCCTGTATTGCGTGTTGCAAGCGATCGACGCGCGCATCGGGATTTTCCCACGGGAAGCCCAGGAGCTTGGGGTCGAATTCGCCGATGTGCGCCTGAAACCCCGGCAGCTCTAACAGCAGCGACCCCTGCGGGATGAGCAGGCGGATCGCCAATTGAATCGGCGGCACGCTTTCGACCAGATCGAGTTCGAGCAGGCGTTCGAGCAGCGCGATATAACCCTCCAGCGTGGTCCAGGGCGTGAATGCCACGAACGTCGGCGCGAGCGCGATGCCGGCCGCGCGGCACAGCGCCACGGCGCGCGCGAAATCCTCGTTCGTATGGTTCTTGGCGAGCAGATCGAGCACGCGATCATCGACCGATTCCACCGCGGCGGTGATGAACAAACAGCCGGTGGCTTTCAATTCCGGCAACATCTCGGCGTGGTCAATGATGTGCTGGATCTTGATCGTGGCGTCGTAAGTAATATCCGGAAATTCAGCGTGCAGAGCTTGTACCAGCTTGAGCGCATGGGTCGGGCCGTTCAGGAAATCCGGGTCGCCGAAGGAAATATGTTGCGCACCGGCCGCCACTTGCTGGCGCACGTCGGCCATCGCGACATCCACCGGAATGATACGGAACATGCCGTGATACACCGGCACCACCGGGCAATGGCGGCACAGATGTTTGCAGCCGCGGCTGCCCTCGACGAAACCGACGGTCTTGCGGCCGCCGTCCGGCAATTGCAAATGCGCGTAGTGCGCCAGCGGCGGCAGTGCGCGGCGGTCGGGCGTCATGAATTCAATCTTGGAAAGATTCACCACCGGCTCGGTTTGCACCTGGCCGTCGCCGGCGCGCAGCCGTTCCACCAGCGACACCAAGGCTGGCTCGACTTCACCGCCCAGCACGGTATGAACGCCCAAGTCGCGCAACCGCTTTTCGTTCATCGGCGCGTACAGGCCATACACGCACAGATGCGCCTGGGGTGCGAGCGCCTGTATGCGCGGTATCGCTTCCACCGCAATACGCGTGGCGGTGTGCATGGCGACGTAAATCGCCACCACGCGGGCAGCATGCAACACCTCGGGTTCCAGACGTTGCAGCGTGAGATCGAGGCAATGCACCTCACAACCGGCGCGTTTGAGCCAAGCGGCCGGTTCGGCCAGACCGAACGGCTGGCGACCGATTTCGTAGGGATTGATCAGGACGACTTTCATGCGAGCGGGCGCGGGTAACGGCGAGGCCTGACCTTAAGTCCTGGCCGCGAATAGTTCAACCCGCTAAAAATTATGGCTGTTGGCTCGCGCTGCCGGTGGTTTTTTGGCGAGCCAAGTGCGCGAATTCAGCCGTTTGTACAACCCCCGTCAAGTTCACTATAATGCGGCGCTCTTTTAAGGCCGGGTAGCTCAGTTGGTAGAGCAGCGGATTGAAAATCCGCGTGTCGTTGGTTCGATTCCGACCCCGGCCACCATATTTTTTTAAGGCATTTCTGTCCTACACATCAGCGGCACTTGATCCATATAAGAACTATACCTGCAGTGCCGGCAAACCATGGATTACACGATGCGCTACATCACGGTCGCGGATTGTCTCAAAGACCCCTGGCAGCGTGACGGGAAATTCGCCAGGGGCAGGCTAACAGATTAGGATAAGACAAGACTTGAAGAAACGTTGTTTAGTAGGCAATTTTACATTTTATAGAAACGTCGTACTCCTTTTTTTCAGCCTGCCTCATTCCGTCAACAATGGTGCGGAGATGAAGGCCGGCACGGCTGATATATACAATTGAGCAATCCCCGATTTATTCCTAACCGCGTCCTTTTAACCATTCATCAATTTCTTCAGGCGGCAAGGGCTTGGAGAAGAGGTAGCCTTGTGCATAGTCGCAGCCGGCACGGGCCAGCAGCTCACGCTGCTGTTCCGTTTCCACTCCTTCGGCGATCACCTTCAACTTGAGCTTATGGGCCATGACGATGATCGCTTCACACAACACCATGTCATTGGAGCCACTCTCCATATTGCGAATGAAAGATTGGTCGATTTTGAGGTAGTCGATGTTGAAATGTTTGAGGTAGGAAAGCGACGAATAACCCGTGCCAAAATCATCGATTGCCATCTCGATACCGGCTTCACGGAGTTCCGTTAGTTTCTTTGTGATGCTTGGTTCCTCTTTCAGCAACAACCCTTCGGTGATTTCGATGACAAGGTTTTTCCCAGACAGACCATGTTCATGCAATGTGGCAAGCAACGATTTCAGGCTATTACCTTCCCTTTCGTCCATGAACTCGATGGGGGACTGGTTCACGCTGATTTGGAATCCTTCCGGCCTGACCTCATTCCAGTGCTTGCACCAGACCGCCGACTCTTTTCGTACCCATTTACCAATATCGATGATGAATCTGGTTTCTTCGGCCAGCGGGATGAACTCCAGCGGGCCGACCATGCCACGCACCGGATGCAGCCAACGCAGCAACGCTTCTGCCTTTTGGACGCGCCCAGTCGACAACTCAACAATTGGTTGAAAATAGACCCTGAATTGGTTTGCCGCCAAGGCACCGCGCAAGTCATTGGTCAGATGCAAGCGTTCCAGTGCTGCTTCCTGCAACGAAATGGTGAAATGACTGAAGCGGTTGCGGCCAGTGTCCTTGGCGGCATACATCGCTTGGTCTGCATTTTTCATCACATTATCAATGTTGGTGGTGTCATTCGGATACAAGGTAATACCAACGCTGGCCGTTACATAGGTGACTGTACCACTCAGATGAAAGGGTTCTGCTACTTTGAGGATTACCTTTTGCGCGATTTTTTCAGCGTCATGGGCATCGGAAATCTGAGGCAGTACAACGGCGAACTCATCGCCGCCCAAGCGTGCCACCGTATCGGATTTGCGTACGGAGTCCATAATGCGGCGTGCCACCTCTTGCAACAGGCGGTCTCCGAAATCATGCCCAAGCGTGTCATTCACCTGCTTGAATAGATCGATGTCGATTAACAGCAGTGCCAGCGGCTCACTGGTTCGATCGGATTTTTTTATTTCCTGCGCCAAGCGGTCGCGGAACAAATCGCGGTTGGGCAGGCTGGTAAGCGTGTCGAAATTGGCTTTCTTCCAGAGCAGCGCTTTCGATCGCGTTATCTCCAGGAAATAAAGCACCGTGCCGCCAGCCACCAGAATCAACAAACTTCCGATTGCTCCAAGCAGCGACGCAAACCAGTAACGGTCCGTTTTCCACGAGGGAATCGTGGGCAATTCGTTCGCAACATGAACCGTGATGCCATACTCGGGCAGTACTTTGGTAACTAAAATGTGTGGGATAATTCCGTTTTCAATCCTCATCAATGAAGGAAATTCCTTGTCTTCCCAGTACTCGATTTTCAGCATGGGAAAACTTTTTCTCCGGTAGCGCGCGAATCTTTCCTCCTCAGTTACTCTGGCGATTTCCGCATTCGGAAGCGCATGCATTTCTATCTCTTTGTTTCGCGCAAGGATGATGACCCCATTGCCGTCCGTTACAAATGCGTCCAATTGGTTGATCAGAAAAGACAGCTTCGGCACGTCAAACTTGGCAACCACCGCCCCCATGAATTTGCCATCCACGATAACGGGGCTTGAAAAAAACAGTCCGGGAATATGGGTGGTTTTACCAACCGCAAATTGCATACCTCGCTGACCGATTTTATTTTCTTTAAAATAATCACGTTCGGCAAAATTAGTGCCGACGGTGACTCCCGCTTCATTCCAATTGCTAGACGCTATCGCATCGCCCGCTGCGTTAGCTACGTAAATAATGTCGACATTCAGACTCTTCCCGACAATAGCCAGGTACTGGTCTACATCTTTTAAGGCCGGGTCGGCCGTCCACTGTTTAATGCGCACTTCGAGCGGCAGGGCTGAAGGGACAATATCTGCGCCAAATCGAGAGACTGCCCGTTTAACGGGCACCATGTTGGTAAATATGTCAGGTATGCCGTCCAGGTAATGCAGGTTTCTTCGGACGCTGTCGGCCAAGTCATTTGCGCGTTGTTGGGAGATTATGGTTTCTCGCTCAATCAAGCGATTGGTTCTGGCCAGATAATATTGATCTGCAATGAACCAAACCGATGTATTCCACGATATTATTAGGATCACGGTAATAAAAACAATCCAGCGCTGACTTATTTTTGGCATAGCAACCATGTCTGAGTTATGCTTGCAAAATAAAGGTGGCTGACGTTTCAGTGTTTGCATCCATGGCTGTTTACCTTGCGAAAAGTAGGCATGCCAAGAATTGGGTCTTATCTTTGTTCCATCGCATGAATCTATCATGGTCGCTAAGAGACCTTGCGGCAAGGTCTTGCGGGCTGATCTGGCGTGGCCGCGACGATATAGGTTACGAACTGGGGTGCAATTCTTTTCTTTTGGCCCGAGACCTACTGAACTCTACTGCAACATATCGTCCGAGGTGACTTCGTTGCCATGAGACAACAGTACGATCCGCTTTGTTTCGCAGATTCCTTGCGGCGCGTATTTCATCAATAAACTTGCTTCTTACTCTACTTAGTCACAACCTGCTGCATCGGGATAACGTTGCAGTTGCTATGGCATCCACCCTGTTAGTCACCATGATGTTACCGTTTGCTACCACTTTGCTACCAACCTGAGCGAATCCGGCATGATTCACCGTGATCCACGGCGGCAACCATCGCGTCTAAATGTTTGAATCGGTGTCGACAGGTTTTTCTGGATCATCTTCCAGCCGTTTAGAAAATCCGCGTGTCGTTGGTTCGATTCCGACCCCGGCCACCATTTCCCCCGCTTGCTCCGTTTAGTATCCGCTTTCATTTCAGGGTTCGTGTTACTCCTGCACGAACCTGGAAAAGCATTGTTCAGGCGAACCAGGTCTTTTGTTTATCGTACACGCACTGCACCGCCGCATTGGATTTGGCGGTCTGCTCGAGGCCACGGCACAGCCCTTCCACCGATCCGCCCGGCACGCCGAACTTTGCCGGGGTCATGGTTTGTTGCTTAGTGCGCGCAGTCACGGGACGATCTATTTGCTATGTCACGCAGTGATGCTAAACCCCTGCTTTACCATGGTTATCTGACCAAACAATAGTTGACTGGATATATCAACAATAGTATTTTAATACCTGACTATTTTAGTATGTTATTCATTACCCGGAGCGCGGGTATTTCTATACCGCGTTACCGCCGGCATCCGGAGGTGGTTATGTCCACATCGACGCAACAGATCGACACCCTGCTCAAGCGGGAATACAAGGCGGGTTTCATCACGGACGTCGAGGCGGATTCGGTTCCGCCCGGTCTCAATGAAGATGTCATTTGCCTGATCTCGGCCAAGAAAAACGAGCCGGAATTCATGCGCGAGTGGCGGCTCAAGGCCTACCGGCACTGGCTGACCATGGCCAAGCCGATCTGGGCCCATGTGCATTACCCCCCGATTGATTATCAGGCCATCGTCTATTACTCCGCGCCCAAGACCGGGAAGGATGGGCCCAAGAGTCTTGATGAGGTCGACCCGAAACTGCTCGAAACCTACGAGAAGCTCGGCATTCCGCTCAAGGAGCGCGCACTGCTCGCCGGGGTGGCGGTGGACGCGGTGTTCGACAGCGTGTCCGTGGCGACCACGTTCAGGGAGAAGCTCGGGAGTCTTGGGATCATCTTCTGTTCATTCTCCGAGGCGGTGCAGAACCACCCGGAGCTGGTGCAGAAGTATCTCGGTTCGGTCGTGCCCTACACTGACAATTTCTACGCCACGCTGAACTCTGCGGTGTTCACCGACGGCTCGTTTGTGTACGTGCCCAAGGGCGTGCGTTGCCCGATGGAGCTGTCCACGTATTTCCGCATCAACGCCTCCAAGACTGGCCAGTTCGAACGCACGCTGATCATCGCCGACGAAGGCGCGTACGTGAGTTATCTCGAAGGCTGCTCCGCGCCCATGCGCGACGAGAACCAGCTGCACGCGGCGGTGGTGGAGCTCGTCGCCCTCAGGGACGCGCGCATCAAATATTCCACGGTGCAGAACTGGTACCCCGGCGACGAGCAGGGCCGCGGCGGCATTTATAACTTCGTGACCAAGCGCGGCGCCTGCCGCGGTCCGAACGCCAGGATTTCCTGGACCCAAGTCGAAACCGGCTCAGCCATCACCTGGAAATACCCGAGCGTGATCCTCGAAGGCGACAACAGCGTGGGCGAGTTTTATTCGGTGGCGGTGACCAACCACTATCAGCAGGCCGACACCGGCACCAAGATGATCCACATCGGCAAGAACACGAAGAGCACCATCATCTCCAAGGGCATCGCCGCGGGCCGCGGGAGCAACGCCTATCGCGGGCTGGTGAAAATCCTGAAGGGCGCGGAAAACGCGCGCAACTACACGCAGTGCGATTCGCTGCTCATGGGCGACAAATGCAGCGCGCATACCTTCCCGTACATCGAGGTGAAGAACCCCACGGCCAGGGTCGAGCATGAGGCGACGACGTCCAAGATCAGCGACGATCAACTGTTCTACTTGCAGAGCCGGGGGTTGTCCACCGAGGACGCCGTGTCCATGGTCGTGAACGGTTTCTGCAAGGCGGTATTCAAGGAGCTGCCCATGGAATTCGCCGTCGAGGCGCAGAAGCTTCTGGGCGTGAGCCTGGAAGGCGCGATTGGGTAACTGATTACGAATATCGAGGACCACACCATGCTGTCCATCAAAAATCTGCACGTAAGTGTTGACGGCAAGCCGATCCTCAAGGGTGTCAACCTGGATGTGAAAGCCGGTGAGGTACACGCCATTATGGGGCCGAACGGCTCCGGCAAGAGCACGCTCGCCAATGTGCTGGCCGGGCGTGAACAGTATGAGGTGACGGCAGGAGAGGTGATTTACCAGGGCCGAAACCTGTTTGAGCTTGCGCCCGAGGAGCGCGCGCGGCAGGGGATGTTCCTCGCGTTCCAGTACCCGGTGGAGATTCCCGGCGTGAGCAACATCTATCTGCTCAAGTCGGCGCTCAATGCCATCCGCAAGTCCCAGGGCCATGTGGAACTCGATGCCATGGATTTTCTCGCGCTGGTCAAGGACCGGATGAAACTCGTGGAGATGCCGGAGGAATTATTGTACCGCTCGGTCAACGAAGGCTTTTCCGGTGGCGAGAAGAAACGCAACGAGATCCTGCAGATGGCGGTGCTGGAGCCGAAGCTCGCCATCCTGGATGAAACCGACTCGGGACTCGATATCGATGCGCTGCAGGTCGTGGCGCGCGGCGTCAACGTCCTGCGCAGTCCGGAACACGCGATTATCCTGGTTACCCATTATCAGCGCCTGCTCAACTACATCGAGCCGGATCAGGTGCATGTGCTCGTGGATGGGCGGATCGCCAAATCCGGCGACAAGACCCTGGCTTACGAACTCGAGAAGCAAGGTTACGGGTGGATCACCCAGGAAGTCGCGCCGGCGATCGCCTGAAACAAAGGTTTATATGAATCCAAACAGCACCGCCAAAGAAACCTATCTCGACGCCATGGGTGTGGCGGAGAAAGGACTCGCTAAAGCGCCGTCCTGGCTGCGCGAGCTGCGCCGAGACGGTGCTTCGCGTTTCGCGGAGATCGGATTTCCAACGCCGCGGGATGAGGCGTGGAAATACACCGACGTCACGCCGATCGTTCAGACCGAATTCAAACCGGTAGCCGAGGACGTGAATGGCATCGACCCGGCACGGCTCGAAGGATTCTGGTTTGAAAATCTGCCGTCGCATCGCCTGGTTTTCGTAAACGGCCATTATTCCGAAAAATTGTCGACGCCGGGTGCGTGGCCCAAGGGTGTCACGGTGATGAGTCTGGCCGAAGCGCTGCGCGATAAGGCGCACAGGCTCGAGCCTTATCTCGGCCATTACGTCCCGGAAAAGATCCACGGCTTTGCCGCATTGAATACGGCGCTGTTCACCGACGGCGCCTACGTCCATCTTGGCCGTGGTACGCGTCTGGCGAAGCCGATACACCTGTTGTACGTCAGCGCCGGCGCGGCCGACCCCCTGCTCTCCCAGCCGCGCAACCTGGTGGTGGCCGAAGAGAACAGCCAGGCGGTCCTGATCGAGAACTATGTGGCCGTCGGCGAGGCGTCTTATTTCACGAATGCGCTGACTGAAGTGGTGGTCGGTCCACATGCCGTGATTGAACACTACCGGCTGCAGGAAGAGAGCGCGAAGGCGTACCACATCGGCGGCTTACACGCGCATCTCGACCGCGACGGCCGGTTTACGGCGCACGGCATCGATCTCGGTGGGCGGCTGGTGCGCAACGATCTGCGCAGCGTGCTGGATGCCGAAGGCGCGGAATGCCACCTGAATGGGCTGTATGTGATCGGCGGCCGCCAGCACGTGGACAACTACACGCACATCGACCATGCCAAGCCGCGCGGCACCAGCCGCGAATTCTACAAGGGTGTGCTCGACGGCCGCTCGCGCGCCGTGTTTCACGGCCGCGTCGTGGTGCGGCCCGATGCCCAGCACACCGACGCCCAGCAGGTGAACAACAACCTGCTGCTGTCGCGCGACGCCGAGGCGGACACCAAACCGCAGCTCGAAATCTATGCCGACGACGTGAAATGCTCTCACGGCGCCACGGTCGGACAACTGGACCCGGATGCGCTGTTTTACCTGCGGTCGCGCGCTGTGGATGAAGCCGCGGCGCGCGACCTGCTGACCTATGCCTTTGCGCGGGATGTGCTGAGCCGCCTGCGTCTCGAGCCGGTGCGGGCGCAACTGGAACGCAATCTTGCCGCCAAATTGAGGGTGACGGCGCTGCACCAAGCCAAGGAGGTGTTTCAATGATGTCGGATCTGCGCGTCTTGTACGAGGAAGTGGTGCTCGACCATAACCGCCGTCCGCGGAACTTTCAGAAGCGGCCGGCGGGCAGTAACCATCACGCGCACGGCTACAACCCGGTGTGCGGCGATGATTTCACCGTTCATCTCAAAGTGGAGGACGGCGTTATCAAAGACGTGGGTTTCGAAGGCGCCGGCTGCGCCATCTCCACGGCTTCCGCTTCGCTGATGACCGAAGCCCTGCAAGGCAAGACCGTGCAGGAGGCGGAGACGCTGTTCAAGAACGTGCACAACCTGCTGACGCAAGAAGGCGAGAGCGGCGAAGTCGGCAAGCTCAAGGTACTGGCGGGCGTGCATGAGTACCCCGCCCGCGTCAAATGCGCCACATTACCGTGGCATACCTTGCGTGCGGCGCTGCATGACGAGAGCGGCACGGTGTGCACGGAGTGATGGACGATGAATCTCGACCTGATAAAGCTGGCGCGCGAACAGGCCGGGACCGAAACTGGTCTGAAACAGCAGGTCATCGACGCGCTGCGAAAAATTCATGACCCCGAGATCCCACTCAACATTTATGACCTCGGGCTGATTTACGCTCTCGACGTGGATGAGCGCGAAGGCAAGGCGCATATCCGCATGACGTTGACGAGCCCCGCTTGCCCGGTGGCCCAGACCTTCCCGTGCACGGTGGAATGCGCCATTAAACAGGTGCCTGGCGTTAAAGAGGCGCGGGTGGAGTTGGTGTGGGACCCGCCGTGGAGCATGGACACCCTGTCGGAAGCGGCCAAGCTTCAGCTCGGCCTGGTCTGAACGGCACAAAACCGGAACCCTGCCATGTCAGACTGGGCGGATATCGCCAAGGTCGGTGAAATCCCGCCGGGTGGATCGAAGCTGGTGTATCTGGATGGCGTCAAGGTCGCGGTATTCAATCTCGGCAGCGAATGCCACGCGATCGAAGACATCTGCACGCACGACGGTGGGGAACTCGCGAGCGGTACGGTCGAAGGCGAAGAGATCGTATGCCCGCGCCACGGTGCCCGGTTCAATATCAAGACTGGCGCCGTGACGGCGCCGCCCGCCTATGAGCCGGTATACAAATTCCCGCTACGCGTGCAGGACGGCACGATCCAGATCCGCGACGACCGCTGGGATTAGCGATAGCTACGTAGTGGCTGGGCGGGAATATTTTTCACGAGATAATGGAAGCCTCATAATTGGCTGGAATAGTCAGGGTTTGATGCCATACAAAATCATCTAGTTGATGTCCATCAAAACGCGTGGAAAACTAAGCAAGTAAAACATGTATCATCTGGATATTGAAGAAAGGAGGAACGACCCATGAGCTTATTAGAATCGATCAAGACAGATGGAGGCGTGTCGAATACGGATCCCAAGTTCCCACATGCACCGGCCGACTGGACGAAGGAGATGGCCATTAAGACCGCACGGCAAGAAGGGCTGGTGCTCGGCCCGGATCACTGGGAAGCAGTGCGCGCGCTGCAGGAGTATTACACCAAGCATCAGGAGATCGCTCTCAGCATGCGTGAACTGCACGATGCGCTCGATGAGAACTTCCACGCTAAGGGCGGCATCAAGTACCTCTATAAGCTTTTTCCGGGCGGGCCGGTGGCGCAGGGTTGCCGGATTGCGGGACTCAAGGCACCGGCGGGGGCAACCGATAAAAGTTTCGGAAGTGTCGTCTAGGCGAGATCACCGTACGTTCGGCCTTGAAGTGAGACATGCTTTTATAGGCATGCGGTGTAGTTTTGTCCGTATCCCCACCCTAGTCATGTCCGGTGGATTAGGAACTGTGATACAGGGTGTTGAATGCTTCGCGGATGCTTTTGCACAGCGTCTCAAACAAGCGTAAGAGATACCTTTTGTTGCGAGTAGCTGAAGTGTTTTCATGAAACTGACTCCGCAAGACCTGAAGACAATCGCCGGCCGCACGCTAGAACACTACAACCAGAATGCCGAGGATTTTCACGAAGGCACGCACGATCACGACGTCAGCCAGAACATCGCGGCGCTATTAAAATACATCGAGGGTGAAGCGCCGTTCACCCTACTCGATTTCGGCTGCGGGCCGGGGCGTGACCTCAAGGCGTTTGCCGAACTCGGGCACATCGCCGTCGGTCTGGAAGGCGCCGTGCGCTTCGTCGACATGGCGCGCGCCCACGGCAGCGGTGAAGTGTGGCAGCAGGATTTCCTCAAGCTCGATCTGCCGGATAACCATTTCGATGGCGTGTTTGCCAACGCCGCGCTGTTTCATGTCCCCAGCCAGGAGTTGCCGCGCGTGTTGCGGGAATTGCACGCGACACTGAAACCGCGTGGCGTGCTGTTCAGCTCGAACCCGCACGGCCATAACGAGGAAGGCTGGAACCGCGGACGCTACGGCGCGTTTTACGATCTGGAAACCTGGCGCCGCTATCTGTCAGCCGCGGACTTCGTTGAGCTGACTCACTACTACCGCCCCACCGGCGTGCCGCGTGAACGGCAGCCGTGGTTGGCGAGCGTGTGGCGCAGTATTTAACGAGATTGACGGTGCACTAAGAAATAGACACTATGATGGCAGAATAAATTTCCCCAGATAGGGAAGTGCATGAGCAACAATGCAGTCGAAAGTCTTGCTGAGGAGTAGTTGATGCATGTCATGCGTCTCGTCGGGCTCTTATTCTTCCTCCTGGCAGCAGGATGCGTCGGCGTGGAGCGCGCACCTCCGCCGACCGGCGCGCCGCCGGCAGAGGCAGCTGCGGTCGAGCCGTCCAAGATCGGTTCCACAGGGCAGGGCGTCGCCAAGGTCGAATCGCAGAACGCCAAGACTCCGGCAAAGCTACCCGCGGAGCAGCCCCGAAAGCAAAGCGCCACGCCAAGTTCTGGAAAGCCGGGGACGCCACCGCTGGACCTGACGGCGCTGGAAACCCGGCTCAAGGAGACCAAGGCCATCGGCGTGTTCACCAAGATCACGCTCAAGAATCAGGTCGATGACCTGCTGAGTCAATTCCGGGCGTATTACCAGGGACGGGTCAAAACCACCCTCGCCGAGCTTCGGCAACCGTACGATATGCTGCTCCTCAAGGTGCTCTCGCTATTGCAGGACGGCGACCCGGAGCTGGCGCGCGCGATCGTGGCCTCACGCGAAGCGATCTGGGGCATCCTGGCCGATCCGGCCAAGTTTGCCACTCTCTAACTGACAGCAGGAGAACAGCGATGAACAAAGGTGTAAAGGCTTGGACATTGACAATGGTGATGATGACATTTTTCATTGGACCGTTGCGGGCGGCTGAGGACGCAGCGCTCCTTAAGGACATGACATCCGTGATCGCGCTCCTGGGTCTGCCCTGCGGTCAGGTCGTCAGCGTGATCAAGAAAGGCGATAACGATCACATTGCCACATGTCAGGACGGCAACCGCTACCGCGTATTTCTGAACACCGAGGGCCGGGTCGTCGCGACGAAACAATAAGCGGCTTTCGTTTTTCGCAATGCCTTCTTGTCGTGGTCGCCCGGTGCGAAGGCTAGAGTGTTTGAGCCAAATCCTGCCCCGTCTCTGACCCAAGACAGGATTTGGGTGTGCCCCGCGCTCATGTAGGTTTCTTTGGTGACTATCTAGGGAAACTCTGAACAAGTGCTGTTCGCCCTGAGCTTGTCGAAGGGTGAACGGCACAAGGCGTTGATTCGACGCCGTCCTCCGCTCATGGTTCGACGGGCTCACCACGAACGGTGGACTTATTCAGACCTTCCCTAGGCGGTATCTTACAGAGATTGACGGTGCGATAAGAACTAGACACCATCCTCACCCCACATCAGGAAGCCCGACAGCCGCCACATGGACAACCAGCCCCTGAAGATTCTGCACAGCGTATTCGGCTACGAGCGTTTCCGCGCGCCGCAAGAAGAAGTGATCGGCACGCTCATGGCCGGCGGCGATGCGCTGGTCCTCATGCCCACCGGCGGCGGCAAGTCGCTGTGCTTCCAGATCCCGGCCATCGCCCGCTCCGGCACCGGCATCGTGGTCTCGCCGCTGATCGCGCTCATGCAGGACCAGGTGGCGGCGCTCACCCAGGCCGGGGTGCGCGCGGCGTTTCTCAATTCCACGCTCGATGCCGGCCAAGCGCGCGCGATCGAAACCCAACTGCTGCGCGGCGAGCTCGATCTGCTCTATGTCGCCCCCGAGCGCCTCATGCTCGAACGCACGCTCGATCTGCTGGCGCGCACCAAGCTCGCGTTGTTCGCCATCGATGAGGCGCATTGCGTCTCGCAGTGGGGCCACGACTTCCGTCCCGAATACATCCAGCTCTCGGTGCTGCACCAGCGTTTCCCCGAGGTGCCGCGCATCGCACTCACCGCCACCGCCGACGAACCGACGCGCCGCGAGATCATCGAGCGCCTCAAGCTCGAAGACGCGCGCGTGTTCATCAGCAGCTTCGACCGCCCCAACATCCGCTATCGCATCAGCCAATCGGGCAACGGTCCCAGCGCCCGCGACCGACTGTTGCGCTTCATCCGCGACGAGCACGCCAACGACGCCGGCATCGTCTATTGCCTGTCGCGCAAGCGCGTGGACGAAATCGCCGCCTGGCTTGCCGCGCAGGGCCTCACCGCGTTGCCGTATCACGCCGGCCTCGGATCGGACGCGCGCACGGCCAACCAGTCGCGTTTCCTCAACGAAGAAGGCGTCATCATCGTTGCCACCATCGCCTTCGGCATGGGCATCGACAAACCGAACGTGCGCTTCGTCGCGCATCTCAACCTGCCGAAGAGTGTCGAGGCCTATTACCAGGAAACCGGCCGCGCCGGACGCGACGGGTTGCCGGCCGACGCGTGGATGATCTATGGCCTGCAGGATGTCATCACCCTGCGCCAGATGCTCGAAGCCAGCGATTCTGACGACGCCCACAAGCGCGTCGAGCGCCACAAGCTCGACGCCATGCTCGGCCTGTGCGAACTCAGCACTTGCCGCCGCCAGGCGTTGCTCACCTATTTCAGCGAGACGCTGTCCAAACCCTGCGGCAACTGCGACACCTGCCTCGAACCGCCCGAAGCCTGGGACGCCACCGTCCCCGCGCAAAAGGCGCTATCGTGCGTGCATCGCACCGGGCAAAGATTCGGCGTGAATTATTTGATCGATGTGCTCCTCGGCAAGGACGACGATCGCATCAAGCGTTTCGGCCACGACCGGCTCACCACCTCCGGTATCGGCAAGGAGCTTGGCCAACAAGAATGGCGCGGGGTCTTCCGCCAGCTCATCAGTCGCGGCCTGCTGGCCGTGGACCTTGAAGGCCACGGCGGCCTGCGCCTCACCGACTTGAGCCGCCCGGTGCTGCGCGGCGAAGAGCCCCTGATGCTGCGCCGCGACGCCAAACCCGAAAAGACGAAAAAGACCAAGACCATGCGCGCAGCGCGCAGCGCCTTCATCCAAGACGCCGACCGCCGCCTGTGGGAAGCCCTGCGCGTCCGCCGCCTCGAACTCGCGCGGAAACAGGGCGTCCCGCCCTACGTCGTCTTCCATGACGCCACGCTGGCAGAAATGGTCGAGCGTCGCCCCCAGACCTTGAGCGATCTCGCCCACATCTCCGGCGTCGGCGAGCGCAAGCTCGCGGCCTACGGCGCGGACTTCATCGCGATTGTCCGGGCACATTGCGAAAACGTCGGGGAAGCCGAAGTCGTCACATGAAGGAGATTGACGGTAGGGCTACTTGACGCCATGATGGCGTAATAAAAAAAACCATAAAGCGGTGTATTGGTTAGCTATTAAAGATCACAAAAAGCGATGTGTTAATACAAAACTGCGAGAGTAACTTAATAATCGAGTCTGACTCCAAATAACCACGGTGAAATCTCGCTAGGCAGCTCGGCGATTGAGCGCTTAAAGCAGCTCCATGGGAGTCGGGCCACAATTACTACCGACACAAGAAAGGACCTTAATGCCCATCAAGGACCGTCTCCATCGAAGTGAGCTTGCCGTCCCCGGGAGCAATCCGCGCATGCTCGAGAAGGCCCCCACGCTCGGCGCCGATATCGTGTTCATGGATCTCGAGGACGCCGTGGCGCCAGCCGACAAGGAACAGGCGCGCAAGAATGTCATCCACGCGCTGCTGCATCACGATTGGTCGCGATGCGCCGTTTCCGTGCGCATCAACGCGCTCGATACGCACTACTGTTACCGCGACATCGTGGATATCGTGGAGCAGGCCGGCAAACATCTCGACACGCTGCTGGTCCCCAAGATCAATACTCCCGAAGACATTTATTTCGTGGCGACATTGCTGTCGCAGATCGAGGCATCCAAGGGCCTTAAACCCATCGGCATTCACGCGCTGATCGAAACCGCGCGCGGCATGGCCAACGTCGAGGATATTGCCGCGACCTGCCCCGAACGCATGGAGGCGCTGGTCTTCGGCGTGGCCGACTTCGCGGCCTCGACCCAGGCGCGCGTCACGCACATGGGCGGGGCCAACGCGGATTATGCCGTGCTCACGCATCCGGAGGGCGGCAAGCGGGAGCGCCACTGGAACGATCAATGGCACTACGCGCAGGCGCGCCTCGTGGTGGCCTGCCGCGCCTACGGCCTGCGCCCGATCGACGGGCCGTTCAGCGACATCCAGGACGCGGAGGGTTATCGTTCCGCGGCGCGCTCGGCGGCGGCGCTCGGTATCGAAGGCAAGTGGGCGATTCATCCCTCGCAAATCGCGCTCGCGAACGAGGTGTTCACGCCCACCGATGCCGAAGTCACGCGCGCCGAGCGGATTATTGCGGCCATGGCGGACGCCGCCAAACGCGGCCAGGGGGCGGTGACGCTCGATGGCCGCATGCTCGATGCCGCTTCGATCCGTCAGGCCGAGGTCGTCATGGAGAAGATGCTACGAATCAAAATGGGTCAGGAGCAGCCGGCATGAATATCCACGAATTCCAAGCAAAGGAATTGATGCGTCAATACGGCGTGCCGGTGCCCGCGGGCAGCGTGGCGCACAGCGTGGAACAGGCGGAGGCCGTGGCCGAAGAGCTCGGTGTCAGCCGCTTCGTGATAAAGGCGCAGATCCACGCCGGCGGTCGCGGCAAGGCCGGCGGCGTAAAGCTGGCCCACACCGTTGAAGAAGTGCGCGCGGCGACCGATGAAATGATCGGCCGATCCCTGATCACCGCTCAGACCGGTCCGCAGGGGCAACGCGTGCAGCGCGTGCTGATCGAGCAGGCCGTGGACATCGCACGCGAGGCCTATTTCGGCCTGGTCATCGACCGCGCCAGCCAGCGCATCACAATCATCGCCTGCGACGGCGGCGGGGTCGAGATCGAAGAGACGGCGCGCCATGAACCGGCGCGTATCCTGCGCGAAGCGGTGGACCCCGCGGTGGGATTGCTCGAATTCCAGTGCCGCAAGGTCGCCGCGCATCTGAAACTGGGCGGCAAACAGCTGCCGGCCGCGGTGAAGCTGATGAAGTCTCTGTACCGCTGCTTTCGCGACAACGACGCCGTGCTGATTGAAGTCAATCCGCTGGCCGTCACCCTGGACGGCCAATTGCTCGCGCTGGACGCGAAGATGCAGTTCGACGATAACGCCATCTACCGCCGGCCGCATATCAGCAACCTGCGTGATTTCGACGAGGAAGACCCCAAGGAAGTCGAAGCCGACGCGCATGGCCTCAATTACATCGCGCTGGAGGGCAATGTCGGTTGCATCGTCAATGGCGCCGGACTCGCCATGGCCACGATGGACGCCATCGCCCTGCACGGCGGGCGGCCGGCGAATTTTCTCGACGTGGGCGGAGGCGCCTCGCCGGAAAAAGTGACAAACGCGTTTCGCATCGTGCTGCTGGACAAGAACGTCAAGGCGGTGCTCGTTAATATCTTCGCCGGCATCAACCGTTGTGACTGGGTGGCGGAAGGCATCGTGCGCGCGATGCGTGAACTCAACGTAAAAGTGCCGGTGGTCGTGCGCCTCGCCGGCACCAACGTGGAACAGGGGCGCGCCGTCCTGGCCCAGTCCGGTCTGAAATTCCTCACTGCCAACAATCTCGACGATGCCGCGGCCATGGCCGTGCGCGCCACCAGCGGAGCTATCGCCCATGAGCATCTTTGTTAATAAATCCTCGCGCGTCGTGATCCAGGGCCTGACCGGCCAGCACGGGAGTTTCCACGCCGAGGAATCGATCAAGATCGGCACCCAGGTCGTTGCCGGCGTGACACCCGGCAAGGGCGGCACGACGCATCTCGGTATCCCCCTGTTCGACACCGTGCACGAGGCGGTGGCGCGCACCGGGGCCGATGTCGCCGGCATTTTCGTGCCGCCGCCGTTTGCCGCCGACGCCATCATGGAAGCCATCGACACCGGCATCCGCATTATCGTGGTCGTCGCCGATGGCATCCCGGTGCAGGACATGGTGCGCGTCAAGCGTTACTCCGCCGGGCGCGACGTGGTGATCGTCGGCCCCAACACGCCGGGCCTGATCACGCCCAATGAATGCAAGGTCGGTATCATGCCGGCCCATATCTATAAACCCGGAAAGATCGGCGTGGTCTCGCGCTCCGGCACGCTCAATTACGAAGCGGTCGAACAAATGGCCGAATACAAGCTGGGACAGTCCACCTGCGTCGGCATCGGCGGAGATACGGTCACCGGCACGGATTTTCTCACCGTTATGCGCGCCTTCAAGGACGACCCGGACACTGAGGCCGTGGTAATGATCGGCGAGATCGGCGGCAGCCAAGAGATCGAGGCCGCCGCGTGGGCGAAGGACCACCTGGGCAAGCCGCTGGTTTGTTTCATCGCGGGGCTTACAGCACCGTCACGGCGACGCATGGGCCACGCCGGCGCTGTCATCGCCGGCCCGGCCGACACGGCGGCGGCCAAGATGGAGCGCATCGAGGCACTCGGCGCGCACGTCGTGCGCAACCCGTCAAAGATCGGCGAGGCCGTGCACCGCGCGGTGCAGTAGCACGATCACACAATTAATCGAATTTGGTATTGCTGCGCCGAGCTGACCCACCAGCAACTGCAAAGTTTTTAAAAACCTTACGCTGGGATGCCGACGCCTACAGATGTGGCATTGATTGAAGCAGATTAGCCGGGGTTTCTGAAACTATTTCTTTTTGCGTTTCTTTTTATAACCGGACACGATTAACGTCACTTCGATACCACGAGTAACTTTCGCAATAAATGGGCCTGCTTGTTTTTTAAGCAAGCGGCGCATCGAAGGCTGTGCCTTAACGAGTATCTCGGCATTCTCAGTTCCGCGCAGCCCCTTCGCAGTCAATACAAAGGCGCGTACCCCAGCATCCATTAGGGCAAGCCGTTCGAGTTCATGATAGCGGATGCGTTCATCTTTGGTGAGTACCACCCAACCCTTGTCTCCGACCGCCGCGAGCCATTCATGATCCGGCGTTCCTTGAGCGAAGTGGTCGTTGTGTATTTCTACTTTGGCACTCGCGTCGCGCAGTGCTTGTGCAACGACCTTCCCACCGAGAGATGCATCGATAAAAAAAGTTACTTCATCAGGCGGCTTTGAGTTCGTAACGGATGGCTTCTTCAATTTCTTTTTTGGGCCGTCCATAGTCCTCCGCGAGTTCCTCCGGGGAATCGCCAGCCTTGAAGCGCTCAGCCAGCACGGAAGTGGGGATATTGGTGCCTACCAAAGTCGGACGCCCGAAAGAGATCGTGGGGTCGACGACTACGTTGAGGGGTTCATCAATCTCGCCGCGACGCGTGAAGAGATATAGCTTGATCGGTACGCCTCGTGGGTCACGCTGGACTCGCTTTAGAAACGCCTCAAGCATTTCGCGCATGGCGAGTTGACCTTCGTGGGAAATGTCGATTAGTTGTCCGTACTTCTGGACAAATAGGTCGAGACCGTCGGTTTCTAGCTGTTGATCAGCAAGGGGATGCTTGGATTGAAATTCCTTTTTAAGATAACCAATCGCTTTCCTAATCTTCGGCAACTGAATCTTGTGCTCGCGACGACGGATGGCATCTAGGACATGAGCTTCAACGAGATTGATAAAGGATAATCGTTTGCCCTTCTTATCAGCGATATCGATTACAGGATGGAAGAAATTCTGACCATCAGCGACTGGATAAGGTCTTCCCGCCACCCATGAGCGTAGTGTTGCGAAGGGAATCCCGAGGTAATGAGCTGCTTCTGCAAGGCCATAGGTGGGAACCTCGCGAGGATCGGGTCTAGTCGAAGTCAAAACATGTCCCATAAAAGCTACCTTCCTGTCTTATGTGTAGCATAGCGCAGAGGATGGTTTCATGGTACCTGAAAGAAGAATGGTGGCCGGGGCCAGAATCGAACCAACGACACGCGGATTTTCAGTCCGCTACTCTACCAACTGAGCTACCCGGCCGGGAAGGGGAAAGGCCGGCATTAAGATCAAGGTAGATCTAAGGAGTCAGAGTTGTTGAACCGTTATATACTCACACCCTTCCACAACGGCATCACCACCACACGCAGACAGGCGTGCGCCGCACGCAACGCCGCCTCCGCCAGCGCGGCGCTGGGTGCGCGCGCGAAAATAAATCCCAGATAACTGGAGCCCTCCGGCAGGGGCACCAGTTCATAGCCTTCACGCACATTAATCATCACTTCATCTATGTACGATACTTTCCCGGCGGCCAGCACGCCCTCGACGCGCCGCAGGATGCCGGCCTGCGGGATCGGGATCATCAGCACCCCGGCGCCGCCGGTTTCGCTGTTTAACTCCGGGCGTTCACCCAAGGCATGCATCAACACCAGTTCCTCGAGACTGGAACCGGTACCGAAGCGCAGCAGGCGTCCGCACAATCCGCCGATGGTGCGCGCGGCGACTTCCAGTATCCACACACCCCGGTCGTTGATACGGCATTCGGCGTGGATCGGCCCTTCGCGCAACCCGTAGGCCGCGCTCGCGCTGGAGATCGTTTCGCGCAAGACTTGTTGAGTTGCCGCATCCAGCCGTGACGGCGTGATGTAATACGTCTCCTCGAAATATGGGCCGTCCAGCGGATCGGGTTTGTCGAAGATCGTCAGGATTTCGAGCTGGCCCTGCGTCAACAGGCCTTCCACCGCCACCTCGAAGCCCGGTATGAATTCCTCCACCAAAATGGTCTCGCGTTCTTCTGCCTCGCGCAGTTCGGCGCGCGCCAGCAATACCTGAATGCGTGCCGCCGCCTGTGTGAGTTGATCTAGATTATCGGCGCGGATCACGCCGCGGCTGGCCGCGAGCGCCACCGGCTTGAGCACGCAGGGAAAACGAATGTCTCCGGTCTGCGCGGCTAAGGGGCGCGTGAGATCGAGCCGCCAGTGACGCGGCACCGGCACCCCGGCCTGCGCCAGCCGCGCGCGCGCCAGGTCCTTGCGCCGCGCGAGGTGCACCGCCGCGGTGGGATTGTGGGGGAGGCCGAGTTCGGCGGCCGCAAGCGCGGCGAGTTCGGTGCTGGCGTCGTCGCTGCCGAGCACGGCCGCGAACGGCCGCCGTTGCGCTTCGCGCAGGATGGTTTGCAGGGAGGCTTGCGTATCGCCGAGGTCGAGATGCAGTCCCTGGGCATAGGCGCTCACCAGGGAATATTTGGCCTCGGACGCGATTAATACTTCAATGCCGCGGGCCTTGGCCGCCACCAGGAATGGCGCGGTGCGGTAACTGTCGTGCGGAGCGATCAGCAGAACGCGGCGTGGGGCCGCATTCCGGTCGGGAGCCGTTACCGGACTAGAAACCGCCGCCGCCGCATCCGCCACAGGTGCCTTTGCCGCCCACCGCCTGGAACACCTTGTTAAATACAAAGCTCGAATTGGTAAAATCGATCTCGCTGCCTTGCAGATAATTGAGCGCGACCGGATCGACGAAGACCTTGAAGCCCGGGCCTTCGAGCACGCTGTCGTAAGCGCTGTCCACGCTGTTGGCGTAGGTCATGTCGTAGGTCATGCCGCTGCAACCGCCGCCCGAGACGAACACGCGGATGCCGGCGATGTCGCTGTCGGCTTCCTTCAGTAATTCGGCGAACTTGGCCTGCGCCGCCGGGGTGAGCCGCATCTCGGCATCGCCGATGCGGGTGGAATATTCGATTGATCCCATGACATTACTCCTCATTCATGATTACTGATGCTAGGAATGGTACTCGATTTGGTCGAATTCAAGAAACCACCGGCAGCTAAATCACCGCAATTCATGTGGCAATGAGCCGTGGGCCGTTATTCCGTAATACAATGTGCCATTCGATACACATTTGAGAGGATCGCATGGCACGCACTGTTCGCTGCGCCGTAATGAAACGCGAGGCCGAAGGTTTGGAGCGCCCGCCGCACCCGGGGGCCTTGGGCCAGCGCATTTTTGAAAACGTATCGAAAGAAGGCTGGAAACAGTGGCTGCAACGCCTGGCCACGATTATCAACGAGAACAAACTCAGCACCGCCGACCCGGGGAGCATCCAGGTTATCGAGCAGCACATGCTCGGGTTCCTGTTCGGCGAAGGCGATATGGGCAAGCTGCCGGCTGGCTTTCAACCCGCCGGCGGCAAAAAATAACCGGCCTCAGTTCCTCGCGTAATCCTGATCCGGGGAGAAAAAATTCCGGGCCCAGGATTCCCCTCACGCCTGCTTAAGCCGCTGCGCAAACTCATCCGCGAAACGATCAACGGCATTCCAGTCCGTATACTCGTAGTCGCGTGTGGGATCGGTATCGCCGCCGGCGATGCCGACGATCATGCGCATCAGTAATCGCTTGAACGCCCCGTACTTGCTGTACTGCAAAGCGCCAGCGAAGGTCGCCGTCTGTAGCGGGTGCCAGTCGACTTGGCGCAGAAAAGTCTCCAGATAACGCCGTGCCGCTTCGGGCTTCGCGCCCGGACCGCCGGCGCTCAAGCTCACCGAGAAGAAGGCGCTGGGTTGCGCCGTCAGCGCAGCGCGGAAGCGGCGCACCAGCGCACGTAGAAAATTGGGATGATGCCCGTAGTGAATAGAGGAGCCGACGATCACCCCGTCATAGCCAGCCGGCTCCAGACTTGCTGGAACCGCATCAGTACGGTGTATTTCTACCCTGCGCCCCTTGCCCCGGAGACGTTGAGCGATCCGTTCCGCAATGCGCGCGGTGTGACCTTCGGTGGTGGCGTAGAGGATCAGAGTAGTGCGTGACATGGATGCTGAGTGTTATTCATCGACCTCGAAAGCAAGTCTGCCTACGTAAACTGGCTATGAAAGTATTACTCAAAAATTATTAGTCATTTTCTTCAGAAAAATCTCGATGCCTCACATCGCGATAACTCAGCCGTCAGTCTGTTTCGGCTTGTCCGAAAAATATTTGCAGTCTAGTTTAAGAGTATTGCTTACAGCAAGCCGATTCATCGGCTTTGCGTATGAGCAGTTGGGAGGAGTTTGAAAGCATGGAGTCGCTTTTCCGTCGTCTATCGTTCGTTTTCCTTATCGCGTTGTCAGTCGTTGCCGGTTGCGGCGGTGGTGCCGGTGATGAAATGACCTCTAGCCCGTCAACCTCGGTGGTCCCGCTGGGTGTTAATCTCGAAGGCGTGGTGGATTGGGGCCGTTCGATCATGTTTGCGGACGCGATGAAGCACGCGCGCCATTGGGGCAGCGTGAATGCACCGAATGACGAGCAAGCGCCTGTCGACGCCGATGGCTGGCCGACCGGCGACACCGGCGTGGTGATCATGATCGGTGTCCCGCACATGGAGGGGACTTATAAACTTTCATTCACCGGCCACGCGACCGTGGCGCCCATCGCGCGCAACGATCTCACGACTCGCGTGCAAAACATGGTTTACGACGCCGGCACCAATACCAGCACAGCGGACTTCGTGCCCGGGCCGGATGAGACGCAGATCTTCCTTACATTTACCGGGACCTCGGGCGGCGTCAAGAACGTCAAGCTGATGCGCCCCGGATACCTTCCGACGGATACCTTCTCCAAACCCTTCCTCGATCGGCTTGCGATGTTCCAAGTGCTGCGTTTCGTGGGTTATTCGAACACCATCGACAATCCACAAGTGAACTGGTCGGATCGCACGCTGCCCACCCACGCAACACAGCATCGCCCGGCCGGCGCGGCGTGGGAATATGCGATCGAACTCGCGAACCTGACGGGCAAAGATCCGTGGATAAATATCCCCGATCAGGCGACCGACGATTACATCCGACAGCTCGCCACGCTGTTCAAGGACAATCTCGCGCCCGAACGCAAGCTGTACGTCGAGTGGAGCAACGAGGTGTGGAACGATATTTTCGACCAGACGCATCGCAATTATGACGCGACCAATGCCGAGATCGCGACCGGCGGGTCGAATCTCAACTACGATGGCGAGACCAACCCGGTCTATCTCGCCTGGCGTCGCACGGCGCGGCGGGCGAAGGAGGTCAGCGACATTTTTCGCTCAGTGTTCGGCAACAGCGCGATGATGACGCGCGTGCGCCCGGTGCTGGCGGGCCAACTCGGGCGCCCGGTCGTGATTACCCAGGGACTCGAATTCATCGCCAACGTTTTCGGTCCGCCGAACCGGTATTTTTACGCGATTGCGCCGGCCGTGTACTTCGACATCGACAACACTACGCGAACCGATCTCACCGTGGATCAGATTTTCGCCGAACTGCCCGCGCAGGTCGCGGCGCTGAAGAACGATGTGCTTCTGCACACTGTCTGGGCACAGTATTACAAGCTGAAAAACATGGCTTACGAAGGCGGGCCCGGGCTGGCAGGCAGCGAAAGTCTGAACGCCAAGCTCGCTGCCAATCGCGACCCGCGCATGAAGAACCTCATCGTTCAGCTTTATAACGATTGGTTTTCGGCCGGTGGCAACCTGTTCCTGTACGTCGGCCTGGCGAGCAAGTGGGGGAACTCCGGATCGTGGGGTTTGAGCGACGACATCACGCAGCCGACGGGGCCCAAGTGGGAGGCAATATCGCAAATCAACGCAAGCCCGTGGCCGCAAGTGAACGTCGGCAAGACACTGCCCGCGACGCTTTTCCCGCTCGACGCGAACGTCTTGAATAACGTCTTCACCGTCGGTAATCAGCAAGGCTGGAATGACAATACATCGTTCGTCATGTATCTCGTGAACGCGCCCGCGCCCGGTACGTACTCATTCGTGACGCGTATCTCAAGCACCAGCGGCGCCACGGCGGAGCTTTTGATCGACTCCGACGTCGTCACCGAAACCTGGAATGTATCCGCGGGCCAGACAGCGTCGGTCACGGCGTCGTTCCCGCTCAGCACGGGACTCCATGTCCTCCGTATCCAACCCAAGTCAGGATCGTTTCAAATGGACCCTTTAGTCATCCCGTAATAGCTTGGGGATGTATTGAGAAGGCGAAAAGCGAGGCAGCGGCTAGGGCCTGACCCACGCTGCCCGCGAACGTTGTTCGCGTGACACTACTTTGGAAAGCGTCGTCATCTCTTCCACCGGCAGTTCCAACAGATCGTCGATCAACGTGGAGTTCAGCCCAGGGGTATTAATGGTATCCAGCATATTGGGGACATCTCTGGATTCTAAATGGTGGGCCCGCTAGGGTGAGGCGGGGTATTCGCAGAGGTCCTGTGGACCTCTGCGCCGGCGAACAGGTGCGCCATGGGTGAACCGGTTTCAGCAAACGGTCCGGTGGACCGTTTGCCCGGTGAACGGGCGCACAGGTAGGTGCGCCCTGGACTTGCGTGCGCAGCAGGACTGCGCAGCACGCAAGGCGCACCCTGGCTTTCTCGCGGAGCAAGACCGCGCAGCGAGAAAGCGAACCGTAGGTTCGAGTCCGGTGGTAAACAGTCACCATTTAACCGGAGACAATACTACAAAGTAACCTAGGGCGTAATGTTGGTGGGCCCGCTAGGACTCGAACCTAGGACCAAGGGATTCACTCTGCCCCGCTGTTTCCAGCAGGAGTGGACTATCTCACCGCCCACGTCTCTATTCAGCAAGAGAAGTTAGGGCGCGGGACGCTCGAAGCCTGTGATCAAGGACGCTTAAGTCCCCAGGTAGTCTCTGCACCTTCCGGAAGTGTACTCCCGGCTTGGCTCAGGATTGCCGGCAACCCCGATCAAAATCGATCAGGCGCTACGGTTTCCCTGAATTCATCCCGTTCATCTCATGCCTCTCAGCATGAGCGCACCATTACGATGAGTCCCCTGCTCTAACCAACTGAGCTACAGGCCCAATTTAAAGCTGTACAATTTTGCAACCATCCCTGGTGGACCGCCCAGCTCGGCATCCATGCCTCGCGTTCGCGGCTCCTATTGTCGCCGCTCACCCAACTGAGCTACAGGCCCTAAATGACAACGGGCCGGTATTGTACCGGCCCGTTGCGGGTGTGAATAGAACAGCGACGACTTAGTCGAGGAAGCTGCGCAGATGCTCGGAACGGCTCGGATGCCGCAGCTTGCGCAGCGCCTTGGCTTCGATCTGGCGGATGCGCTCGCGGGTCACGTCGAACTGCTTGCCGACCTCTTCGAGGGTGTGGTCGGTGTTCATGCCGATGCCGAAGCGCATGCGCAGCACTTTCGCCTCACGCGGGGTGAGCGTCTCGAGGATTTCCGAAGTCGCAAATTTCAGCCCGCTGCCGGTCGCGGCGTCGGGTGGCGCAATGGAATTGGCGTCCTCGACGAAGTCCCCGAGATGCGAATCTTCATCGTCGCCGATCGGCGTCTCCATGGAGATCGGTTCCTTGGCGATCTTGAGCACCTTGCGGATCTTGTCTTCCGGCATGTCCATGCGGCTCGCCAGCTCTTCCGGCGTGGCCTCGCGGCCCATTTCCTGCAACATCTGGCGGGAGATGCGGTTGAGCTTGTTGATCGTCTCGATCATGTGCACCGGGATACGGATGGTGCGTGCCTGATCGGCGATCGAGCGCGTGATGGCCTGGCGGATCCACCACGTCGCGTAGGTCGAGAACTTGTAACCGCGGCGGTACTCGAACTTGTCCACCGCCTTCATCAGGCCGATATTGCCTTCCTGGATCAAGTCGAGGAACTGCAGGCCGCGGTTGGTGTATTTCTTGGCGATCGAAATCACGAGGCGCAGGTTGGCCTCGACCATTTCCTTCTTGGCGCGGCGCGCCTTGGCCTCGCCGATCGACATGCGGCGATTGACTTCCTTGAGCTCGGCAATCGGCAGGCCGGTACGTTCCTCGAGGTGCTTGAGCTTGTCCTGCACCGCGTGAATCGTATCGGTATTGCTCTCGATTACCGCGGCGTTGCCTTCACCGCACTTCATCGCCTTTTTGACCCAGCGCTTGTTGGTTTCGTGACTGGGGAAAATCTTGATGAACGTCTTGCGCGGCATCCGCGCCTTGTTCACGCAGATGTCCATAATGACTTTTTCCTGTTCGCGCGCGTATTCCACCAGCGAACGGACATATTCCACCAGGCGATTGATCTGTTTCGCGACGAATTTGGTTTGCATGAATTCGTCGGCGAGCTTGGCCTGAACCCGCTTCACTTCCGGGCTGTCATAACCCTTCTTCTCGATGGCCTTGAGCAGGTTGGTGTGCAGCTTGCGGATGCGCGCGAAGCGGATCAGCGCCTCCTCGCGGTTCGGTCCGGTTTCCTCCTCTTCGCTGGCGCCGTCGGCGGAGCCGTTTTCCTCGTCGTCATCGACATCGGCGGCGGCCTTCTCGCTCGGGACTTCAGGCAGAGGCAGGTCGGTCGCATTGGGATCGACAAAATCCACCACCAGGTCGGTCAGACGCATCTGGTCGATCTCAACCAGGTCCATCATGCGCACGACTTCGGCGATCGCGGCCGGGCAGGCGGCAATGGCTTCGGTCGTCTGACGTACGCCGTCTTCGATGCGCTTGGCGAGGTCGATTTCGCCTTCGCGCGTGAGCAGTTCCACCGTGCCCATCTCGCGCATGTACATGCGCACCGGATCGGTGGTGCGTCCGAATTCGCTGTCGACAGCGGAGGTCACCACCTGCTCGGCCTCTTCCGCGGCCTCTTCTTCGTCTTCCGCCGGCGGCGGGGTTTCCGTGGTTTTGAGCAACAGGGTATCCGGATCGGGCGCTTCGTCGTAAACCGCGATCCCCATGTCGTTGATCATGTTCACCACCGCCTCGATCTGGTCGGTGTCGTGAACATCCTCGGGCAAATGGTCGTTGATCTCACGATACGTGAGAAAACCTTGGGCTTTACCCTGAATGATCAGCTTTTTCAGCTGCGAACGTTGTGTTTCCTGATCCATTAAAATACCGTCTGGCGGGTTTAGCCGCCTGAAAATAGTCTGTGTTGGAATATAGAACCGCGCAAAACGCGAAAGTATAGCTTAAGTGGTTGCTCGCCCCAAATTTTTCAATGGCGAGAAGGAGATAGACGCGAGTTGTCTCTCTTTACACTCAATAACCGTGCCAATTCGTCTTTTTCCGGCTGGTTCAAACCTTGGGCATGCTGTTTTTGCAAAAGTCGTTCCGTTCTCTGCTTGGATGAGGCATCGCAAAGACGATTTATCACCACGCTAAATTCCATTTCCACATTCTCGGCCAGAGTCGGATAGTCCCAGACAGCCAGTCTGGAGAGATGATGTTGGTATTCACTATCACTAAAACTCTCAATAATAGAGGCTGTATTCATCGTTGGCGAATTCTTGAGCATGCCGTACAGCTCCAAAAACAGCGTCATCCCCGGCAGATCAAGGTCAACAAGTTCGCTTACATTGCTCAGTTTTTCTGCCAGAGCAGGATGCTGCAACATCAGGGCAATCGCCCGGCGCACGATGGAAGGCGGCTCCTGTGGCCCGGATCCGCGCATTGCCGGTCTGAAAGAACTGGCCGGTTCCGTATTGCCTGACGGCACCGGGAGCTTGCCCACATCCATGCGGCTCAATTCCGCCAGGCGGTCCAGCATCATCTGGCGCAATACGCCCTGCGGCATCTTGGACAGGAGCGGACGGGCAAGTTCCACCAGCCGGGCGCGGCCGTCCATGCGATTCATGTCCACCTGACGCATGAGGTTGTCGAACAGGTATTCCGGCAGTGGAATCGCGGTCTTCAGGCGGGCTAGAAACACATCCTTGCCCTCCTTGCGCACCAGCGTGTCCGGGTCCTCCCCTTCCGGCAGGAACAGGAAACTCGCCTGCCACCCCTCGCGCAGTGCCGGCAGCGCGTTATCCAGGGCGCGCCAAGCGGCCTCGCGGCCGGCGCGGTCTCCATCAAAACAGAAAATAACCTCCGGGGCATGGCGGAACAGGCGCTCGAGATGGTCGCGCGTGGTCGCCGTGCCCAGCGTAGCCACGGCGAAATCCACGCCGAACTGGGCCAGCGCCACCACGTCCATGTAGCCCTCGACCACCAGCACCCGGTTCTCGCGCTTGATCGCCTCGCGCGCATGAAACAGGCCGTAGAGCTCGCGCCCCTTGTGGAACAACGGCGTCTCGGGTGAGTTGAGGTATTTGGGTTCGCCCTTGTCGATCACCCGCCCGCCGAAGGCCACGACCCGCCCGCGGTGGTCCTCGATCGGAAACATGACGCGGTCACGGAAGCGGTCGTAATAGCCGCCGCCTTCTTTCTTCACAACGAGTCCGGCACGTGCCAGCGCCTCGCGGCTCGCGTCATCTTTGCCCAGCGCCCGCAGCAGGTTGTCCCAACCGTCGGGGGCGAAACCCAGTCCGAATTCGTGAGCGATTTCGCCGGTGATGCCGCGACCCTTGAGATACTCCACCACGCGGCCGGCCTGCGGATGCTCGCGCAGTTGCTGCCGGTAGAGGCGCGACGCTTCACGCAGAATCTCGAGCAGGTCCGTGCCGGTGTCCTTGTCCGGTCCCGAGAACACTCCCGCTTCCTTGGGAACCTTGAGCCCCGCGCGTGCGGCGAGATCCTCGACCGCTTCCACGAAGCTCATGTGTTCGTAATCCATGAGAAAACCAATGGCCGAACCATGCGCGCCGCAACCGAAGCAGTGGTAGAACTGCTTGTCGACGCTGACGGTAAACGACGGGGTCTTCTCCTCGTGGAACGGACAACAGGCCTTGTAGTCCTTGCCGGCCTTCTTGAGTGGCACGTAAGAATCGATGACATCGACGATGTCGCTGCGCGTCAGCAACTCGTCAATGAACTGCTTGGGGATGCGGCCGGCCATGCGGGTATTCTAAACAGGCCGGTAAGGCGCGGAAACGAATCTTAAGCGAGAAGCGTTTTTACCGGGAAATTATGCGATGTCTCTCAGGCAGCACCGAGTTTATTCTTCACTTTACTTCCAACTTGCCCCATGTCGGCCCGGCCCTGGAGCTTGGGTTTGAGCGCGCCCATGACCTTGCCCATGTCCTTGACCGAACTCGCCCCGGTGGCGGCAACGGCCTCGCCGATAAGCTTGTCGATCTCGGCCTCGCTCAATTGCTGCGGCAGATAGGCCTGAAAGAGGGCGATCTCACCGGATTCCTTGTCGGCCAGTTCCGGGCGCCCGCCTTTCATATACTGCTCGATCGACTCACGGCCTTGCTTCACGAGCTTTTCGATCACGGCCATGATCTGCGCGTCGTCGAGTTGGATGCGCTCATCCACCTCGCGTCGCTGGATGGCGGCACTCAACATGCGCAGCGTGGTCACGCGCGACTCGTTCTTGTCGCGCATGGCCTGCTTGATGTCGTCTTTGATTTTTTCCTTAAGGCTCATCGCCCAAGGGAAGGATGAAAATCAGGGGCGGGAGCCGGTGGCAGCGGCGGGTGCGGGAGGACGCGGATTGTTCCGACGCATGAGCTTCTTCAGTTCGCGTTTGCGTGCGGCGGCGGCCTTGCGCTTGCGGATTTCGGTCGGCTTTTCGTAGTGCTCGCGGCGACGCATTTCGGTGAATACGCCCGCCTTTTCGCACGAGCGGCGGAAACGGCGCAGGGCCATCTCAAACGGTTCGTTATCTTTAACCCGGACTGAAGGCATTGTTCCCCTCGCAAAATAGGCCCTATTAAACGGGCCGGTCTGTTACGGAGGTGGCTTG
>NZ_JBGQKW010000011.1:0-48616 GCF_041499725.1 Sulfuricaulis sp. | reverse complement strand
GTGGGTGACCGAGGCCAAGGCGCATAACAAGGCCAAGCTGATCGTCGTCGATCCGCGCTTCACGCGCTCGGCGGCGGTGGCCGACTATTACGCCCCGGTGCGCGCCGGCAGCGACATCGCGTTCCTGGCCGGCGTCATCAACTACCTGCTCACGCACGACAAGATCCAGCACGAGTACGTGAAGGCGTACACCGACGCCAGCCTCATCGTTCGCGCCGACTACACGTTCGAGAACGGTCTGTTCTCGGGTTACAACGCGGAAAAGCGCAGTTACGACAAGTCCACGTGGATGTACGAGCTGGGCGCGGACGGTTACGTCAAGACCGACCCGACGCTCACTAACCCGCGCTGCGTGTTCAATCTCATGAAGCAGCACTACGCGCGTTATACGCCCGAGGTCGTGAGCAACATCACCGGCACGCCCAAGGAGCAATTCCTCAAGATTTGCGAGATGATCGCCGAGACCTCGGTGCCGAACCGCACCATGACCATCATGTACGCGCTCGGCTGGACGCAGCACTCCACCGGCTCGCAGATGATCCGCACCGCGGCCATGGTGCAGTTGCTGCTAGGCAACATCGGCATGGCTGGCGGCGGCATGAACGCGTTGCGCGGGCATTCCAACATCCAGGGCCTCACGGACCTCGGGCTGTTGTCCAATCTGCTGCCCGGTTACATGACGCTGCCGGGCGAGAAGGAGACCGACTACAAGGCTTACATCGAGAAACGTGTGCAAAAGCCGTTGCGTCCGGGTCAGCTTTCGTACTGGCAGAACTATGCCAAGTTCCACGTGAGCTTTATGAAGGCCTGGTATGGCGACGCCGCGACTAAGGCCAACAACTGGGCGTTCGATTATTTGCCGAAGCTAGACAAGGTGCATGACATATTGCAGGTGTTTGAAGATATGCATCAGGGCAAGATGAACGGTTATATCTGCCAGGGTTTCAACCCGCTTGCCTCGTTCCCGTGCAAGGCTAAAGTCGATGGAGCATTGGCGAAGCTCAAGTATCTGGTGACGATCGATCCGCTCGCGACCGAGACCTCGACCTTCTGGCAGAACCACGGCGAATACAACAACGTCGATCCAGCCAAGATCCAGGCCGAGGTGTTCCGTTTGCCGTCCACCTGTTTCGCGGAGGACGACGGCTCGCTGGTGAGCAGTAGCCGCGTGCTGCAGTGGCACTGGAAGGGCGCCGAGCCGCCGGGCGAGGCTAAGTCGGATATCGATATCATGGCCGGCATCTTCATGAAGCTGCGCGAGCTCTACCGGAAGGAGGGCGGCGCGTTCCCGGACCCGATCCTGAATCTCACCTGGAGTCACAAGATCCCGTCCGCGCCTTCGCCCGAGGAGATCGCGCGCGAGTTCAGCGGAAAAGCGCTCGACGACCTCATGGACCCCAAGGACAAGAAGAAGGTGGTGCGCAAGGCCGGCGAGCAGCTCGACGGCTTCGGGCAACTCGCCGACGACGGCAAGACCTCTTGCGGCTGCTGGATCTTTTCCGGCGCGTGGTCGGAGAAGGGCAACCTCATGGCGCGGCGCGACAATTCCGACCCGAGCGGTTTGGGCAACACGCTCAACTGGGCGTACGCGTGGCCGGTCAACCGCCGCGTCCTCTACAACCGCGCCTCGTGCGATCCCTCGGGCAAGCCGTGGGACCCGAAACGCAAGCTCATCGGCTGGAACGCCAAAGACAAGAAGTGGGGTGGAGCCGACGTACCGGACATCAAGGTCGACTCCGCGCCCGAGGAAGGCATGAATCCGTTCATCATGAACTCGGAGGGCGTCGGACGCTTCTTCGTCGTGGACAAGATGGCGGACGGACCGTTCCCCGAGCACTACGAACCGTTCGAGTCACCGCTCGACGTCAACCCGCTGCACCCGAAGCATCCGAACGTGAAGAGCAGTCCGGCGGCGCGCGTGTTCAAGGGCGATCTCGAGCAGTTCGGCGATGCCAAGGAGTTCCCGTACGTGGCGACCACCTACCGGCTCACAGAGCATTTCCACTTCTGGACGAAGCACACGAAGCTCAGTGTGATCCTGCAACCCGAGCAGTTCGTCGAGATCGGCGAGGACCTCGCCCAGGAGAAGAAGATCGCGAACGGTGACCACGTGAAGGTGCGATCGAGCCGCGGGTTCATCAAGGCGGTGGCCGTGGTGACCAAGCGCATCCGGACGCTGCTGGTCGGAGGCAAGAAGGTGTACACCGTCGGCATACCGATCCACTGGGGTTTCCAGGGACTGGCGCGGAACGGCTACATCACCAACACGCTCACGCCATTCGTGGGCGACGCGAACACCCAGACGCCGGAATTCAAGGCGTTCCTGGTCGACATCGAGAAGGCGTAAGGAGGCGATATGGCACTGCAATCACTCGACATCGTACGCCGCTCCGCCACCACCACGCCGTCGCCGGGGGTGCGCGAGACGCAAAAGGTCGCGAAGCTCATCGACATCTCCAAGTGCATCGGCTGCAAGGCCTGCCAGGTTGCGTGCATGGAGTGGAACGACCTGCGCGACGAGGTCGGCACTAATCACGGCATCTACGACAACCCGATCGACCTCACCGACAAGTCGTGGACCGTGATGCGTTTCTCCGAAGTGGAAGTCGAGGCCGGCAAGCTCGAATGGCTGATCCGCAAGGACGGCTGCATGCACTGCGCCGACCCGGGCTGCCTCAAGGCCTGCCCCGCGCCGGGCGCGATCGTGCAGTACTCGAACGGCATCGTGGATTTCCACGAGGAGAACTGCATCGGCTGCGGCTATTGCATCACCGGCTGTCCGTTCAACATCCCGCGGCTCTCGAAGAAGGACAGCAAGGCGTACAAGTGCACGCTCTGCTCCGATCGGGTGGCTGTGGGACAGGAGCCGGCCTGCGTCAAAACCTGTCCCACCGGCGCGATCGTGTTCGGTTCCAAGGACGACATGATCGATCATGCCGAGGAGCGCATCGCGGATCTCAAGTCGCGCGGCTTCCAGAACGCCGGCCTGTACGATCCGCCGGGTGTCGGCGGCACGCACGTGATGTACGTGCTGCAGCACGCGGACATGCCGCAGATCTACCACGGTTTGCCCAAGGATCCGCATATCAGTCCGCTGGTCAGCCTGTGGAAGGGGCCGTTCAAGTCGCTGATGGCCCTGGGTCTCGGGATAGCGGGACTCGCGGCGTTCTTCCACTACTTCACGGTGGGGCCCAACGAGTCCGGCGAGGAGGACAATTGATCGTCATCTATGCAACCGCGCAGGGGAAGGCCCGCTGCGCGCCTGACGCGAGGAATCTATCATGAGCGATAAAAACTTCATCGAGCGTTATACGTTCCGCGAACGGCTGGCGCACTGGTTCGTCGCCTTCACGTTCATCCTGCTCGCCCTCAGCGGGCTTTCCGTGTTTCATCCGGTGTTCAACGTCCTGAATAACCTGTTCGGCGGTGGCACCTGGGCGCGCATCCTGCATCCATTCTTCGGCGTGGTGCTCGCGGTTGCCTTCGTGGACCTGGCGCGAAGGTTCTGGAACGCGAATCGCATCGCGCCCGCGGACCGTGAGTGGATGGGGCAGCTTAAAGAAATGCTTGCCAACCGTCCGGTGAAACTTGTCGAGACCGGCAAGTACAACATTGCGCAGAAATACTACTTCTGGATACTCACGGTCGCGATTGCCGTGCTGGCCGTCACCGGCTTCGTCGTGTGGCAGCCGTACTTTGCCCCGCTGTTTCCGTTGTGGCTGCTGCGAGTGGCGATTTTGCTGCACTCCGTCGCCGGGTTCGTGGCGGTAGTGGCGTTGATCGTGCATATTTACGCCGCCTACTGGGTGCGCGGCTCGATCCCGGCCATGACCCGTGGTACCGTGACGCAAACCTGGGCCAAGCATCATCACCCGGGGTGGTATCGCGAGGTGACCAAGGGCACGAAATGACCGCAACCGTTATTCAACCCGGAACCATCGAGGCGCCGGCGGGCGAAATACCTTTTCTGCTCCTGCCGGAGCGCAACGCCTTTCAGGCGCGCGCCGAGCGCCTGAGCGCCCTGGCCGAAGGCCACGCCCTCGCGGATTACCTCCGGTTCCTGGCGGCGCTGGCGCGCGCGCAGCATGAATCGATTTCGCTGTTCCGCCATGTCCCGCTGCCGGAGGCGCAGCAGCTCGAACGCTGCCGCGAACACGGGCTGCCACCGCTCGGGACCCGGGCCTGGGCCCGCGATCCCGTGTGGCGCGAGGCGTTGCGCCGTATTCTCGCGCAGCTCGAAGCCGGCGCACTGCCGGAGGCGGCGCGCGCGACGATCGCGCGGCTCAAGGACGCGGACGACGCGTCGCTCGAACGCCTGGCCGACGCGCTGCTCGCCGGCGATTATGCAAAACTCGATCGGGCGGCGATCCCGTTCATCGGCGCGGCGCTGCAGGCGTACTGGCTGCATCTGGTCACGACGCTCGGGGCCGGCGCCTTCGGCCGGCTCGACACCCCGCATCTCTGTCCGGCGTGCGGTTCCGCGCCCATGGCGAGTGTCGTGCGCATCGGCGCCGCGGACCACGGGCTGCGTTATCTGACCTGCTCGCTGTGCAACGCGCAATGGCACGCGGTGCGCATCAAGTGCGTCTTCTGCGATACCACCAAGGGCATCGCTTACTACGGCATCGAGGGCGGCAGCGCCGCGGTCAAGGCCGAGAGCTGCGATGCCTGCCAGGGTTATCTCAAGATCCTGTACATGGAAAAGGACCCGAACGTGGACGCGCTCGCGGATGACGTGGCGAGCGTCGCGCTCGATGTCCTGATGGCCGAATCCGGTATCACTCGCAATGGGGTGAATTTCTTCTTATTAGGAGGAAGTGAATAGCCCGGTAAACCGTTGTAGATTATTGTCAGTAGTCACGCATAGGCGGAACCGTCCTTGGTCCAAGCGCAGAATCCGCAAATAGCCGCTGTTTTGCCGGCGGTCGATCGTGTGCTCCAGATGCCTGCGGTGCAGGCATTGGGCGCGCAGTATGGCCACACCGCCGTGGTCCACGCCATCCGTTCCCTGCTCTCCGAAATGCGTCAGGCCATGCTCGACGGCGCCGCGTTGCGCGTCGAAGCGCTGCAAGCACCGTCGCTCGCACAACGCCTCCAGGCCCGCCTTGAGGCCGCCATGCAGCCCTCGCTGCGGCGCGTGTTCAACCTCACCGGAACGGTGCTGCACACCAATCTCGGACGCGCGCTGTTGCCGGCGGAGGCCGTCGACGCGGTGCAGGCGGTGATGGCGCAGCCGTGCAACCTCGAATACGACCTCGCGCCCGGCGAGCGCGGCGACCGCGACAGCCATGTCGAGGCGCTGCTCGCCGAACTCACCGGCGCCGAAGCCGCCACGGTGGTGAACAACAACGCCGCCGCGGTGCTGCTGGTGCTCGCCACGCTCGCGGCGCGCAAGGAAGTGATCGTCTCGCGCGGCGAGCTGATCGAAATCGGCGGATCGTTCCGTATTCCCGCGATCATGGCGCGCGCGGGCTGCCGCCTGCGCGAGGTCGGCACCACCAATCGCACGCATCTCGCCGATTTCGAGCAGGCCATCGGCGCGCGCAGCGCGATGCTCATGAAGGTTCACACCAGCAACTACGCGATCCAGGGTTTCACCGCGATGGTGCCGGAGAAGGAACTCGCGGCGCTCGCGCACGCCCGCGGGCTGCCGTTCGTGGTGGACCTGGGCAGCGGCACGCTGGTGGATCTGAGCCAATATGGATTGCCGAAGGAACCGACCCCGCAGGAGACGCTGGCACACGGCGCCGATCTCGTGACCTTCAGCGGCGACAAGCTCCTCGGCGGGCCGCAGGCCGGCATCATCGTCGGGCGCGCCGAGCTCGTGAAAAAAATCAAACGCAACCACCTCAAGCGCGCGTTGCGTGTGGACAAGATGACGCTGGCCGCGCTCGAAGCGGTGCTCAGGCTCTATCGCCAGCCGGAGAAACTCGCGCAGCGCCTGCCGACATTGCGGCTGCTCACGCGTCCGGCGGCCGACATCGAATCACTCTGCCGGCGTATCGAGCCCGCGATGACGCAGGCGATCAGCAACGTCGCGCACGTGAGCGTAGTGCCATGCCACAGCCAGATTGGCAGCGGCGCGCTGCCGGTGGAGTTACTCCCAAGCACGGCGCTCGCGCTCGCGCCGCTCAGGCGCGGACGCGGCGAGGGCACCGCCCTCAAGCGGCTGGCGGCCGCGTTCCGCGCGCTTCCCATCCCGGTGATCGGGACCATTTCCGACGGCGCGCTCAAGTTCGATTTGCGCTGCCTGGAGAATGAGCGCGAGTTCATCGAACAACTGGTGCAGCTGCGGCTCGATGGCGAAGGAGGGATGCCATGATGCTGCCCTCTCCCTTTGCCCTCTCCCGCGAAGCGGGAGAGGGGAAGTCGGCAGGTAAAACGTCATGCTGATTGGTACCGCGGGTCACATCGACCATGGCAAGACCGCGCTCGTCAAGGCGCTCACCGGCATGGACGCCGATCGCCTGAAGGAAGAAAAGGCGCGTGGCATCACCATCGACCTCGGTTACGCCTTCTACCCGCTGAGCCACGGCGCGGTGCTCGGCTTCATCGACGTGCCGGGGCACGAGCGCTTCGTGCACAACATGCTCGCCGGCGCGACCGGCATCGACTTCGTGCTGCTGGTGGTGGCGGCGGACGACGGCGTGATGCCGCAAACGCGCGAGCACCTGGAAATCATCGACCTGCTCGGCGTAAAGCACGGCGCGGTGGCGCTCACCAAGATCGACCGCGTGGAGTTGGCGCGCGCGGCCGCGGCGCGGGCGGAGATCGAGGCTCTGCTCCGTGGCACGGCGCTCGCCGGCAGCCCCGTGTTTGCGCTGTCGAGCGTCACCGGCGACGGCGTGCCGGCGTTGCGCGCGCATCTCGAGGCCGTGGCCGCGTCGCCGCCGGCGGGCGCGGCGGACGGCTGCTTCCGTCTCGCCGTGGACCGTTGCTTCACGCTTACCGGCAGCGGTACGGTGGTGACCGGGACGGTGTTTTCCGGAAGCGTGCGCGTGGGCGACCGCTTGCTGGTGTCGCCGTCCGGCCGGGAAGCGCGGGTGCGCAGCATTCACGCGCAAAACCGCGCGGCCGAGCGCGGCGAGGCGGGCCAACGCTGCGCGCTCAGCCTCGCCGGCGTTGAGAAGAAGGACATCGCGCGCGGCGACTGGGTATTGGAGCCGGCCGCGCATGCACCGACCGCGCGCTTCGACGCGTCTCTCAAGCTGCCGCCCTCCGCCACGCGCGCGCTCAAGCACTGGACCCCGGTGCACGTGCATCTCGGCGCCGCGGACGTGATGGGCCGCGTCTCGATGCTGCAAGGCACGGGCATCGAGCCGGGTGGCAGCGGCCTTGCGCAGATCGTGCTCGATCGGCCCGTCGGCGCGTTGCGCGGCGACCGCTTTATCTTGCGCGACCAGTCGGCGCAGCAGACGCTCGCGGGCGGGGTGGTGCTCGATCCGTTCGCGCCGGCGCGCAAAGTACGCACGCCCGCGCGTCTGGCGGTCCTCGCGGCACTGGAGCGTCCCACGACGTCCGAGGCCTTGCAGCAGCTGCTCAACGACGCGCCGGCGGGCGTGGATCTGTCATGGTTCGCGCGCAGTTTCAATTTGCGTGCCGAGGCCGCCGAGTCGCTGTATCGCGAGATCCCGATGGTGCTGGTCAACGTCGGCGGCGCCGGCCGCTTTGGTTTTGCGCCGTCGCGCTGGGAGACGATGCAGCAGGATGTGCTGGCGGCGCTCGCGGCCGAACACGAACGTGCACCGGAATTGCTCGGCCTCGAAGGCCGGCGCCTGCGCCGGCTGGCGACTCCGGATCTGCCGTGGGAGGTGTTCACCGCGTTGATCGATCAATTGCTCGCCGGGCAGCGCGTGGCGCGTCACGGCCCATGGCTGCATCTGCCGACGCATCGCATCACGCTCACCGGCGCGGAAGAAAAGCTTTGGCGCGCGGTGGCGCCGTTGCTTCGAGCCACGCCGTTTCAGCCGCCGTGGGTGCGCGACATCGCGCAGACGCTCACAGCGCCCGAGCCGCAGGTGCGCAGCCTGTTGCAGCGCGTGACCATGCTGGGCGACACCTACGAGGTCATGCGCGACCGCTTCTTCACGCGCGAGGCGATCGCCGAACTCGCGCGCATTGTCTCGGAGCTCGCGGCGGAAAACGGCGCGGTGACGGCGTCGGAGTTCCGCGACCATATCGGCACCGGTCGCAAGCTCGCGATCCGGATCCTCGAGTATTTCGACAAGACCGGATTCTCGCGCCGCGTCGGCGATACCCACTGCGTGCGCGATCCGACGCTGCTGGTCGGACGCAATCAGAGAACTCCGATCAAGTCCGTTCGTGCTGAGCCTGTCGAAGCACGAACAGATGGTGCTCTGTGATTACAGTGTTTGTCGTTCACCCCCTTCGACCAGCTCAGGACAGGCTTCGACAAGCTCAGGGCGAACGGAATGATTTAATCAGAGCTTTCTTACGAATATCGCCGACGCCGGCAGTAGCCGGCGTGAGGCACAGGTTTCTGGAAGAGACTCGCACCCCGGTGGGGCGACCTGACTTCAAATCCGGTAAGGGCCGTCAGCCGGTCCTTGGTGGGTTCGACTCCCACGCTCTTCCGCCAATTTAACCGGGCATGGAGGTGTGTTATGTCAGACGTTCGATTGACCAGTTTGTCGCACGGCGGCGGATGCGGCTGCAAGATCGCGCCCGCCGCGCTCACGGAGATCCTCGCCAAGGTCCCGCGCCCGTTTCTCGATCCCGCGCTGCTCGTGGGGATCGAGACCAGCGACGATGCCGCGGTGTATCGCCTGAACGACGAGCAGGCGGTCGTCGCCACCACCGATTTCTTCATGCCGATCGTGGACGACCCGTACGATTTCGGGCGCATCGCCGCGACCAACGCGCTGTCCGACGTTTACGCCATGGGCGCGCGTCCGATCCTCGCGCTCGCCATCGTCGGCATGCCGCTCAACAAGTTGCCGGTGAACGTGATTCAGGACATCCTCGCGGGCGGGGCCTCGGTGTGCGAGACCGCGGGCATTCCCATCGCCGGCGGCCACTCGATCGATTCGGTCGAGCCGATCTACGGCCTGGTGGCACTCGGCGTGATTCACCCGCAGCGCGTCAAGCGCAACAGCACTGCGCGCGCCGGTGACGCCATCGTGCTCGGCAAGGCGCTGGGCGTCGGGATTCTCAGCGCCGCGCTCAAGAAAGGCGCGCTGTCGGAGGAGGGATACCGGCAGATGCTGGTCTGCACCACGCAGCTCAACACCGTCGGCCCTCCGCTGGCGGAAATTCCCGGCGTGCACGCGATGACCGACGTCACCGGTTTCGGCCTGCTGGGACATTTGGCCGAGATCTGCCGCGGCTCGCGGCTCGGCGCGCGCGTTGCGTTCGAGTCGCTGCCGGTCCTCCCGGCGGCGCTGTCGCTCGTGCAGCAGGGTTACAACACCGGCGCCGCTCCGCGCAACTGGGCGAGTTACGGCCATGACGTGCATCTGCCGGACGATCTCGCGCCCTGGCAGCAGGCGCTCCTGTGCGACCCGCAGACGAGCGGCGGATTGCTGGTCACTTGTGCGCCGCAGGCGGTCACCGAAGTGCTGGCATTGTTTCGCGGCGCGGGATTCGCCAGCGCCGCGTTGATCGGAGAGTTGCAGTCCGGTGAGCCATCCATTACCGTTGAATACCGCCTGGATCTTCCGGAGCCGTCGCCTCCGAACCGGGTTGTCGAAGTCCCGGCGTGAATTCGCGCCGACACCATTACGCCTATATCAACCTCGAAGGAGTCTAGACATGAAATCTATCCATATTGTATTTCCGTTGATCCTGGGTCTGTGCGCCGCCCCCGCCGCGTACGCGGCGCAGACGATAGACATGCATCTGATCGACGCCGGCGGCGTCGGCAAATCGGTCGGGGAGATCCGCGCCGAGGACAGCCCCACGGGACTCGTGCTCGTCACCGACCTCAAGGGCCTGCCACCCGGCGCGCACGGTTTTCACGTGCACGAAAATCCGGACTGCGCCGCGAAGGAAAAGGACGGCAAGATGACCTCCGGTCTCGCCGCTGGCGGCCACTATGACCCGGACAAATCCGGCAAGCACGAAGGCCCGACGGGCCACGGGCACATGGGCGATCTGCCGGCGTTGACCGTGGGCGCCGACGGCAACGCCACGTTGCGCCTGGTCGCTCCGCGGCTGAAACTCGCCGATCTCAAGGGCCGCTCGCTCATGCTCCACGCCGGCGGCGACAATTACTCCGATCAGCCGCAGTCGCTCGGCGGCGGCGGGGCACGCATCGCCTGCGGGGTGGTGAAGTAGCCCGCTCCCGGAGATATCGTAATGTAGGTTGGGTTAGGGGCGCGGGTCGCCGGTCACCTGTGCGCCGCGGGCGGTCGCCGAGGTGCTGTCATTGTTTCGTGACGCGGGATTCGCCAGTGCCGCGGCGATCGGATGGCTGCAGGCCGGCGCGGCACGCATTACCGTTGATTACCGGCTGGATCTGCCGGCCGCGGCGGCCGCGGCACAGGCGGCTGAAGTCCCGGACTGACGCACTAAACCAAGCCCGCGAGCGGGAAACCTCGGGAAACGCTGCTCAGCGCTCATTCCAGGCGGAGCCGGCTCAATAACGCTCAAGGCCCGATAGTCGCATCCGGGTCGCGGTGCCGCTGCAAAATGTGAGACAATCCGCCGCCTGCGTTTGATGTTTGCCAGGCGCCTGGCCAGGGGTATCCGGCCACGCCGCGGGTCTGCCCAGCAATACATGCCATCGCGATAGATTTTTTGAAGGCTTTTTGGGAGCGCGGTGGCGTGTGCCATTCACGATTCAGAAAGCCCCGTGTTAACTTTTTTCCTGGAACAGTGCCTTGATCACCACCGCCAACATCACCATGCAGTTCGGGGCCAAGCCCCTGTTTGAAAATATCTCGTTCAAATTCGGCAACGGCAATCGCTACGGCCTGATCGGCGCCAACGGCTGCGGCAAGTCAACGCTGATGAAGATACTCGGCGGCGACTTGGAGCCGAGCTCGGGCAACGTCTCGGTCGACGCCAACGAACGCCTCGGCAAGCTGCGCCAGGACCAGTTCGCCTTCGAGAATTACACGGTGCTCGACACCGTGATCATGGGCCACGCCGAATTGTGGCGCGTGAAGCAGGAGCGCGACCGCATCTACGGCCTCGCGGAAATGAGCGAGGCAGACGGCATGCAGGTGGCCGATCTCGAACACAAGTTCGCCGAGCTCGACGGCTACACCGCCGAGGCGCGCGCCGGCGAATTGCTGCTCGGCGTCGGCATCCCGCTGGAACAGCATACCGGCCCGATGAGCGCGGTGGCGCCGGGCTGGAAGCTGCGCGTGCTGCTGGCGCAGGCCCTGTTCGCCGACCCGGACATCCTGCTGCTGGACGAACCCACCAACCATCTCGACATCAACACCATCCGCTGGCTGGAAGACGTGCTCAACGCGCGCAACAGCACGATGATCATCATCTCCCACGACCGGCATTTTTTGAACGGCGTGTGCACGCACATGGCGGATCTCGACTACGGCGAGCTGCGCGTCTATCCCGGCAACTACGACGAATACATGACCGCCGCCACCCTGGTGCGCAATCAGTTGCTGTCCGACAACGCCAAGAAGAAGGCGCAGATCGCGGAGCTTCAGACCTTCGTCAGCCGCTTCTCCGCCAACGCCTCCAAGGCCAAGCAAGCCACCTCGCGCGCGCGGCAGATCGAAAAGATCGAGCTGGCCGAGGTCAAGCCGTCGAGCCGGCAGAATCCTTTTTTACGTTTCGATCAGGCCAAGCGGCTTTATCGTCAGGCGCTGGAAGCGAAGAAGATGAGCCAGGGTTATGGCGCGACGCCGCTGTTCAAAGGGCTCAATCTCTCGGTCGAGGTCGGCGAGCGCGTGGCCGTGATCGGCCCCAACGGCGTCGGCAAGACCACGCTGTTGCGTACCCTGATCGGCGAACTCGCGCCCGCGAGCGGCGCGATCAAATGGTCGGAGAACGCCAACGTCGGTTACTACGCGCAAGACCACGCCGCCGACTTCGCCACCGAGATGTCCTTGCTCGACTGGATGAACCAGTGGAAAAAACCCAGCGACGACGAGCAGGCGATTCGCGCCGTCTTGGGCCGGCTGTTGTTTTCCCAGGATGAGATCAAAAAATCGACGAAGGCGCTTTCCGGCGGCGAGCAGGGACGCATGCTGTTCGGCAAGCTGATGTTGCAACAGCCCAACGTGCTGATCATGGACGAGCCCACCAACCACCTGGACATGGAATCCATCGAGTCGCTCAACACCGCGCTGGAAAAATATCCGGGCACGCTGATTTTCGTCAGCCACGACCGTGAATTCGTCTCGTCCCTGGCCACGCGCATCATCGAGATGACGCCGCGGGGCGTCGAGAATTACGGTGGCACTTACGAGGACTACCTGCGCAGCCAGGAAGAGCAGGCGGCGCAAGCGCCGGGCCGGATGCAGAAGGTTCGGTAATTCTCGACTCCACGTTTATGGAATCCCCGCTGATGCGGGGATGACATTTAAAACCTGGACCCCCGCCTTCGCGGGGGTGACAAGCTAAATGATGTGTATCATCCTGGATGCCCGCCAAGCCGCGAATAAAAACTAAGCCGTCATTCCCGCGAAGGCGGGGTGAGGTGGTGTTGTCGTGAATGTCCAGTGGACATTCACGCCGCCGAACGGGTGCAACGGGTTCTGTTGCACCCCGGGCAGCAACAGGGTTTACATGTAGATTCTCACCTTAAGTCTTGAACATCATCCCCACACAGCGGGGATTCATTATCAGAAGTTCCTCAGCACCCTTCGACGGTAAGATCAGCGGCATGATCGATGTCGACCAGCACGCCCGGATCGTCCACTTCGATCAGGCGCAATTCATTAGAGTGTTGCGCAAGGATGTCGCGTCCGCCGCGGTCACCTTCCAGCGCGGCAAGATCCGCCTGAAAGCGGCGCGCAAAACCGATGGGATGGCCGCGCTGCCCGTGGTAGACGGGTGTGGCGAGCGCTGCGCCGGCGGCGAGTGCTTCGGCCACGGCCAGTATGGTCGCGGGCCGGATCGCGGGCATGTCGGCCAATGCGATGACCCAGCCGTCGGCCTCGGCGGCGGCGACACCGCGGGCAAGGCTCGTGCCCATGCCGCCATCGGCATTCGGGTTGACGACGATACGCAGACCCTCGGCCGCGAGCAACGACGCGAGGATTTCATCGCCGGGACGCAGCACGGCGATGGAATTGGGCAGGGCGTCGATGAGATGCTGCGCCGCCGCGACCGCGATGGCCGTGCCGTCGCGCCAGGGCGCGAGCAGTTTATGTCCGCCGAAACGTTCGCCGCGACCGGCCGCCAGCAGCACACCGACGATATTGGAAGTCATTTTAGAAATCCTTCTCCCCGGAGGGTAGAGAGGGTAGGGTGAGGGGCGAACGCCGCATCATTGTCCCGTCATCACCCTCACCCCCGCTCTTCCCACCTGGGCACAGAAGAATCATCTGCGCCCGTTCGTCGGGAGAAAGGTCCACCGGACCTTTCTCTGTTTCCGTCTCACCTCCCTCAAGGGAGAGGGGGTTTTATTGAGATAGCCTTTAGCCACCGACCTTGTGCCGCGCCGGCGCGATCTGAGACTGGGCCGCGAGCGCGATCCCGTGGCGCGCGGCGGTGACACCCGCCAGCACCGCGACCGCGATCTCCGCCGGGGTCTTGCTGCCGATCGGCAGACCGACCGGCCCGTGCAGGCGCGCGAGGTTTTCGCGTGGCACGCCGAGCGAAGCGAGTCGCACGCGGCGCTTGTCGTTGTTGGCGTGCGAGCCCAGCGCGCCGACATAAAATGCCGGGCTGGCGAGCGCTTCCAGCAGCGCCATGTCGTCGAGTTTGGGATCGTGCGTCAGCGCCAGCACCGCGCAACACTCGTCAGCGAGTATCCGCACCGCATCATCCGGCATGCCTTCATCGATGCTGGCACCGTCCACCTGCCACAGGCTGGCCAGCTCTTCGCGCGGCTCGCAGACGATGACTTCATAGTCGAGCGCCAGGCCCATCTGTGCCACGAAGCGCGACAATTGCCCGGCGCCGATCAGCAGCAACCGCCAGCTCGGACCGAACATCTTGCGCAGGTCGCGGCCATCGTAAAAGAATTCCTCGCGCGCCGTGGCTGGATGCAGGCTCGCTTCGCCGGTGTCGAGACACAGATGCCGGACCACGAGCTGGCGCGTGTCGATTTTATTCAGAATGTTCTTCAGTGACGCCGCGCTTTCCAGCCGTTCGAGCACCAGATCCAGCTTGCCGCCACAGGGCAGACCGAAGCGCTGCGCCTCCTCCTGCGTCACCCCATACGTGACCACGGCGGGGAATTTTTCCGGCAGCCGGCCGCTGCGCAACCGCGCCACCAGATCTTCTTCCATGCAGCCGCCCGAGACCGAGCCGACAAAGCGGCCGTCGGCGCGCAGCGCCGCAAGCGATCCCGGCGGGCGCGGTGACGAGCCGAAGGTTTTGGCGACGGTGGCGAGATAAACCGTCTCGCCCGCCGTCAGCCAGTCGACGGCGGTGCGCAGGACTTCGCGGTCAGCTGTTTCCATGTGCAGTGAACCTCCGATTCCGATTAAGTTCTTCCATTCACCCGGTTCGACCGCGCTCACCGCAGGCTTCGACAGGCTCAGGGCGAACGGTTTGCCAAAAGCCGGTCGTGGTGTGCCATTCGATTCTGTTCAATCCGTTCGTACTTCGACAAGCTCAGACAGAACGGTGCGTCGAAGGGCTCAGCACGAACGGGTCGAAACCTGTGGTGAGCCAGTCGAACTAGGCTCACCACGAACGAACTAAATCTGACCGTCCCTAGATCCGGATCGGCAGCCGCCGCACCGGCTTGCCGGTGGCGGCGAACACGGCATTGGCCACGGCCGGGGCGATCGGCGGCACGCCCGGCTCGCCGACACCGGTCGGCTTGGCGCTGCTGGGCACGATATGCACCTCGATCTTCGGGGTCTCGTTGATGCGCAGGATCTGATAGTCGTGGAAGTTCGACTGCACCACCTGGCCGTCCTTGAGCGCGATCTCGCCGTGCAGCGCCGCCGACAATCCGAAAATAATGCCCGACTCCATCTGCGCGCGCACCATGTCCGGGTTGACAGCCACGCCGCAGTCCACGGCGCACACCACGCGCTCGACCTTCGGCTTGCCGTCGGCGATGCTGATCTCCGCCACCTCGGCGACATATGTATTGAATGACTCGTGCACCGCGATACCGCGCCAGCGGCCTTTCGGCAGCGGCTTGCCCCAGCCGGCCTTCTGCGCCGCGAGTTCGAGTACGCCGCGATGGCGCGGATGGTTCTTGAGCAGTGCGCGCCGAAACGCCACCGGGTCTTGCTTGGCCGCGACGGCAAGCTCGTTGATCATGACTTCGGTCGAGAACGCCGTGTGCGTGCTGCCCACGCTGCGCCACCACAGCACCGGCACGCCGACCTGGGTGGTGTGCAGGTCCACCAACATATTAGGTATCGCGTAGGGCAGAGTGGAGGCTCCCTCGACCGAAGTGATGTCGATACCGTCCTTCACCATTCCTGCAAACACCGTACCCGTGAGAATGGACTGCCCGACGATACGGTGCTGCCAGGCCAGCGGCCGGCCGCGCTTGTCGAGACCGGCGACGATCGTGTGCACATACATCGGCCGGTAGTAACCGCCGTGGATGTCGTCCTCGCGCGTCCACATCAACCGGATCGGCGCATCCAAAGCGCGCGTGGCCTTGGCAACCGCGACACCCTCGGCGATATAGTCGGCCGTCGGGTTCGCGTGCCGGCCGAAGCTGCCGCCGGCGAGCAGCGTGTGGATCGTGACCTGCTCGGGTTTGAGCCCCGCAACCTGGGCGGCGGTGGCCTGGTCGAAGGTCTGTAACTGCGAACCGGCCCAGATCTCGCAGGAGTCGTCGCGCAACCGCACCACGCAGGCCAGCGGTTCCATCGGCGCGTGCGCGAGGTAGGGAAACTCGAACGTGGCTTCGAGTTTTTTCGCCGCGCCCGCGAGCTTCTCCATCGCGTCGCCATCGCGGCGCGCGACGGCACCGGGTTTTTTGGCCAGTTCCAGATACTGCGCCAGCAGTTCGTCGCTCGAACGTTTCTCGGCCGCGCTGTCGTCCCACTCCACGCGCAGCGCATCGCGCGCCAGTTTGGCCGACCAGAAATCGGCGGCGACCACCGCCACGCCCTGCGGGATCGCGACCACGGCGTTCACTCCCGGCATCGCCTTCACCGCCTCGGCATTGAAGCTCTTGGCCTTCGCGCCGAACAGCGGCGGGCGCGCCACCAGCGCGGTGAGCATGCCGGGCAGGCGGATGTCGCTGGCGTAGATCGCCTTGCCGCTGGATTTATCCACGCTGTCGATGCGTGGCACGTGCTTGCCGATGAGTTTCCACTGCTTGGGAGTCTTGAGCGGCACGTCCGCGGGCGGCGTCAATGTCGCGGCCAGCGAGGCGAGCTCGCCATAGCTCGCGCGGCGCTTGCCTTGGGTATCGATGACGAAGCCGTTTTCGGCGCGCAGCGTGCGCGCGTTCACCTTCCAGGTTTGCGCCGCGGCGGCAATCAGCATCGCGCGCGCGGTCGCGCCGGCGCGGCGCATCTGCTCCCAGGAATTGTCGATACTGGTGCTGCCGCCGGTGCCCTGTGCCTTGCCACCCCACCTGAGGTTGGCGTAGCGCGTGACATCCGCCGGCGCGGATTCCACGCGGATCTGGCTCCAGTCCGCATCCAGCTCATCCGCCACGATGGTCGGCAAGCCGGTATAAACGCCTTGCCCCATTTCCAGATGTTTGACGATCACTGTCACGGTATTGTCCGGCGCGATGCGCAGGAAGGCGTTCGGCGTGAATTCCACGGCCGCCTGGTTGGTGCCGGCCTCCAGCCGGCCGGGCAGATACAAACCGATCAGCAGCCCGCCACCGGCCGCGGCCGAGACCTTGAGAAATTCGCGACGATTGAGGTTCACGGATATGTTCATGTCACGCCTCCTTCGCCATCAGCACTGCGGCTTTCTTGATCGCGCGGCGGATGCGCACGTAGGTGCCGCAGCGGCACAGCACGCCGCTCATGGCTTCGTCGATATCCTGATCGGTGGGTTTGGGTTTGTTGCCGAGCAGCGCCACCGCCGAGAGAATCTGGCCCGACTGGCAATAGCCGCACTGCGGGACGTCTTCGGCAATCCATGCCTGCTGCACCGGGTGCGCGTGTTGCGGTGACAGGCCTTCGATGGTGGTGATGGGCTTGCCGCTCACCGTCGAGGCGGAGGTGATACAACTGCGCACCGGTTGTCCGTCGACGAGCACGGTGCACGCGCCGCAGGCGGCGATGCCGCAGCCGTACTTCGTGCCCGTGAGACCGAGATGGTCGCGCAACACCCACAGCAGCGGCGTGTCGGCGGCCACGTCCACCTCCTGCTGTTTTCCGTTGATAAGCAGGTTGACCATGGCGTGCCTCCTTTCCGTGGCGGTGATCCTAGCGGGATATATGGTAGAGCGGCCGCGTGGCACGGACAATGGGGTGGCGGAAAACCAATGGAATCCCCGCTAATGCGGGGATGATATTCAAAATCTGGATTCCCGCTTTCGCGGGAATGACAACCTTCCTATCTGTCACCCCCGCGAAGGCGGGGGTCCAGGCTTTACATGTCATCCCCGCATTAACGGGGATTCAATGTCTGACTTCCAGCGTAGCGTTTCCGTTTATGTTAGGTACCGTACAGAATGCATGCGCATGGATGTATATCATGCGTGAATGAGAGTTGACGAGTTGTGCCGTTACTGGCATGAACAGGAACGTCGTTGATCCTGCCTCCCTGGTTATTTGCCGCGCGTCAAGGAAGATAGACCGTTAGGTGCATTTACTATTGTTAAGCAGCCCGGAAGCGCGGCAGTATTGGCATGCCAAAGGGCAATAAACATTGATTCAATGCGGTTATGAGGAGCAGAGATATGAATACCCCCTCCATCCTGAAACGATGCGGTTCCATTCTGGTATTCGGTACCATGCTGGCCATTGCCGGCTGTGGCGGCTCGGGCGGCGGCAGTGGTGGTGCCTCCACCGGCACGCTCTCGTTGCAGATCACCGATGGGCCGGTCGATACCGCTGAGCATGTGTATGTCCAATTCAGCGGACTCGAAATCCAGTCCGCCGACGGCAAGCGCACCACACTGTATTATTGCCAGGACCCGGCGGATGCCACCAAAACCGTCCTGAAGGATACCGCGTGCACCACGCCGCCAGCGCCGAAACAGCTCGATCTGCTGGCGCTTTCCGGAGGCCAGGCGGATTTACTGCTGGATGACTTCACGCTCCCCTCCGGCCACTACAGCTGGGTACGGCTGATGGTCGATACCGACGGCGCGCATGATTCCTACATTGTCTTGTTGGGCGGCGCAGAACACGAACTTACCATTCCCAGCGGTGATCAGACAGGGCTCAAGCTCAACCGCGGCTTCGACGTGCCCGACGGTGGCAGTGCCGACTTCACCATCGACTTCGATCTGCGCAAGTCGGTGCATGTCACCGGCACCGGCGAGTACATGCTGCGCCCGACGCTGCGCATGGTGGACAACGTCATGGTCGGTTCCATCTCCGGCACGGTCAGTGCGTCACTTGTCCCCGGCGGTTGTACCCCGGCCGTGTATGTCTTCGCAGGCAGCGGCGTCGCGCCCGATGACATCGACGGCATCGCGCCCGACCCCGTGACCACCGCAAGCGTGAAGCTCGACAGCAACGACGGTCTGTACAAATACAAAGCCGCCTTCCTCGAGGCCGGCAGCTACACCATCGCCTACACCTGTGACGCCGCGGCTGACGATCCGATCGTCGATGATGCGCTGACCTTCAGTGGCACCACGACGGTAACGGTGACGGCCAACACCAGCACGGTGCACAACTTCTAGCGATCAAAAACCAAGCCTCAAGCCACCAGGGCGTCCACCGGACGCCCTGGTTTTTTGCGCTGCCTGTGTCCTTCACCCCAACCTGCGGGCTTATAAAGCTTGTCACCCCCGCGAAGGCGGGGGTCCAGGTTTTACATCTCATCTCCGCGTTAGCGGGGATTCAATATCTGACTTCCAGCGCAAAGTGATATCCGACCAAATCAATAAATTACTATTCCGCTCCGTTGAATTTCTGGCACGTGGGTATAGCCTTAGTGTGTCCTCGATACCGGAGGACGGTGGAGCGTCAATCAAAAGAAGTACCTCTCACGTTCGTGAGGCGCGCCATCTCTGATAGTGGGTGGGCTGAGGAGTGAAGCCAGTAGAAGTTAGTCCTCCTGCCGTAAGATGTTTTATCGATGAAATGTAAAGGCTTCGTTGTCTCTCAGCCCAGCCCACGCTTTGTTCTCCCGGCGTTGCAATTCCACGTAAGCAAAGGAATCCCCGCTGATGCGGGGATAATTATGTAAAGCCTGGATGCCCGCCTCCGCGGGCATGACAACCTTTAACGTTATAGCTTTTTGGTTTCTCATCGAAGCCTGCCCTCGACTAGAGTAGTCAGGAGCAGGCATGACGGCAAAAAAATGATTTGTCACCCCCGCGAAGGCGGGGGTCCAGGTTTTTGAATATCATACCCGCGTCAGCGGGGATTCCATGTGCGGCTGTCTGACTATAGACCGACCAACTCGGCGTGAATCCCCTGCTTGTTGACCCTGGCCAGTATGTCCGTGGCCGAGGTGCAATCCGGGTTGTAGGCCACCAGCATCATGTGCTCCTTGCCGGCGGGCACGCTCGCACTGATCACGCACTCGTCCTCGCGCACCGTGTACTCGAGCTTCATCAGCGCGTCCCGGGGCAGGGCTTCATCGATATGGATCATGACATCAGCGATGGGAATATCCATGGTTATCACCTCCTGTGGTCCAGCAATGCGATTAAAATAAATCTTCCGGCGCGCGCGAACAAATAGAATGTTTTTATTTCCCGCCCTCAATTACCACATTATTCGAGGGTGAGTTTCGGTGGGAGCCCAAAAGCTCGGTAGATTGGGGTGAGCACCGCGAACCCCAACACAGTATGGCCACGTGTATCGCACGTTGGGGTTCATTTCATTCACCCCAACCTACGGGCTATTCAGATCGAAGACGGCGAATAGCCGCGCCTTTATCGCCCCGGCCCTTACATTGAGGGCTAACCGCCGCACGCACGACGATATAATCCGACACAGCAAATGGATAAGACGATCTTTAGGAAAGAAAGATGGTAGTGATTGTCTACACGCCGCGCACCGGAAGCCGTCGCATCATTTCAATGAGGTATGCCAATGAAAGGGAAAGGCGTTACTACGCGCAGTTCTTCGCTTGATCCACGTGATGATGCCCCAGATCTGACGACCATCGCTCTTTCGAAGGGCTGGTTCGAACGCGGCGGAAAGCGAATCAGCAAAAAGGCGGGTCGCGCTGCCTTCCGCCGCCTGCTTGGCAAAAAGCAAGTCAACATGATGCTCGATGTGGCCGTGATCGAGTATTTCAAGGCCAAGGCCGGTGGCCGTGGTTATCAGACGTTGATTAACGAAGCGCTGCGACAGGCCATGGGGCGCGAAGCTCTGGAGAAAGTTCTGCGCCGTATTGTTCGCGAGGAAATCCGTTCACGCCGCAAAGCCGCGTGAGGCATAACTACTAAAAAATCCTCGATGACCTGAGCTCGGTAGGTTGGGGTGAGCATCGCGAACCCCAACACAACATGGCCGGTGTATCACAGTCGTTGGGGTACATTTCATTCGCCCCAACCTACGGGCTCCTCCCTGGATTGGCCGCAAAACGGGTAAACCACAATGGAAAGCTGTGAAAGGCTTGCATAAAAGGCTTGACCATTTATTATCGAAATACCACAATTATGAAAATAACATGTCAGGCTATTTTCAGACCCGAAAATAAGGAACGGATGTGGCAAATTCAATAAAGAGACCCGGCAGGGAAATCCGCGCCGCCGGTGGCCACCAGGCGTATGTACCGGACCCGTTGCCGCCGGCACTGGTCTGGTCACCGGAACTGGTGCGAGCGCTTTCGGATGCTGATCGCCTGATCGGGCGACTCGCGGGCGAGGGAGGGAGGCTACCAAACCCGCACCTGCTTTTGCGCCCGTTCATACGGCGCGAGGCGGTATTGTCGAGCCGCATCGAGGGCACACAGGCCACGCTCGGAGAGTTGCTCGCGGCCGAAGCCGGCGCCAAGGTCGAACGCAGCCCGGCGGATCTGCGCGAGGTGGGCAACTACGTCGCGGCGTTGGAACATGGCATTCGCCGTCTGAAAAAGCTGCCCTTGTCGCTGCGGCTGGTGCGCGAACTACACAAGAAACTCATGACCGGTGTGCGTGGCGAACACGCGACACCGGGGGAGTTTCGCCGCTCGCAGAACTGGATCGGCGCGCCCGGCAGTACACTCGCCAACGCAACCTATGTTCCGCCGCCCCCGGAGGAGCTCATGCGCTGCCTCGGCGAGTGGGAAATTTTTCTCCACGATCGCGCCTTACCGCCGCTCGTGCAGGTGGCGCTTGTGCACTATCAGTTTGAGGCGATCCACCCCTTTCTGGACGGCAATGGCCGTGTCGGGCGTCTGCTCATCACCCTGTTTCTCGTCGAGCGTGACATTCTGCCAACGCCACTCCTTTACCTCAGCGCCTTTTTTGAAGCGACCCGACGCGACTACTATGACGGGCTACTCGGAGTCAGCCGGCGCGGCGCGTGGCAGGATTGGCTCGCCTATTTTCTCAACGGCGTGGCGCGGCAAGCGGAAGACGCGCTTTCGCGCGCCGAGCGCATCAACAAGCTGATCGCCAAATGGCGCGTGCAAGTGGCAGGGGCCTCTTCGAGACTGCCGCTCCTGCTGCTCGATCGCGTGGCGGCGAACCCATTTCTGACCGTGAAGCGGGTCGCCGAGGAGTTCGACACCGCGTTCACCACCGCGCAGCGCGCCGTGGCACGGCTCGAAGCACTTTCCATCGTGAAGCAAATAAGCCAGGCAAAGCGTGACAAGGTATATTGCGCCAAGGCGATTCTCGATATTCTGGAAGAACCGGCTCGCCTCGGCGGTGCCGAGACATCGTAGCTCGGTAGGTTGGGGCGAGCATCGCGAACCACAACACAGCATGGCCCCGTAACCCCAATGTTGGGGTTTATTTCATTCACCCCAACCTACGGGCTTCCAGCGTATAGCGATACCCGACCAAATCAGTAAATTACTATTTCGCTGCGTTGTAATTTTGGCACATGGGAGTAACCTAATTCTGTCCTCGATACCGGAGGACGGTGGAGCGTAACTCTAAGAAATACCTCTCACCTGTGAGAGGCGCGCCATCCCAAGTGGGTGGGCTGAGGAGCGAAGCCAGTAGACGTTAAACCAGTAGAAGTAAGCTGATGAGCTACGTAAGTAGTGTAACAAAAGCTTCGTTGTCACTCAGCCCAGCCCACGCTTAGTTTTTCCGTAATTCTCCCGGCAGTGCATTTCCAAGTGAGTGAGAGAATGCATCCCCGCTGCGCGGGGATGTCATGTAATCCCTGGATTCCCGCTTTCGCGGGAATGACAACCTTCCTTTTATCTGTCATCTTCGCGAAAGCTGGGCGTCCAGCAACCGTAGCATTAAAATAATTGTCACCCCCGCGAAGGCGGGGGTCCAGGTTTTGAATATCATCCCCGCTTTAGCGGGGATTCGATCTAAGTCTTAATCTCCTCCGGCACCACCTCCAACACCATCCTCCGCATCCTGCGCAGCAGCTCGAGCCGCACCGGTTCCCCGAACGGCGATTCGGAAAGCCCCCGGTGCAGGTCATCGACGTACTGCACCGCCTGTCCGTTCAACGCTAGGATGAAATCCCCGGTGCGCACGCCGGCGCGGTAGGCCGGGCCGTTGGGCTCGGCCGACATCACCACCCTTACATGTAATTTATACTTAGGGAGTACGATAAAGACCGTCGAAGCATCCGGGAGCGGCTCTTTATCCCATGCAATACATCAATTTCTGGGTTATTCTTTACAAATCGCCATGAACACGCTCATTGAAGCCCATCGCTCTGAATTGGAGCAGCTCTGCCAGCGCTATCACGTCCAGCGCCTGGAACTGTTCGGTTCGGCCGCGACTGGAGAGTTCAAGCCTGAGACGAGTGATATCGATTTTCTTGTCGAGTTTGTTCCTGACCACGAGATGGGGCCATGGCTCGCGGAATATTTTGACCTTAAGGATGCGCTTGAGCGCCTCTTTGGACACAAAGTCGATCTCGTGATGATTGGCGGCTTGCGGAACCCATACTTTATTGAGCAGATTAATCAGAGTCGAAAGCTGCTCTATGTGGCTTAAATAAGCAAAAGATTGCGCATTATGAATGCTAAGGTTGCCATAGACCGGGATAGCATCGCTAACTTCTGTCGGCGGTGGAAAATTACCGAGCTTTCCCTGTTCGGCTCTGTTCTGCGTGCCGATTTCCGGCCAGATAGCGATATTGATGTGCTCGTCAGTTATGCGGCCGATGCTGAGTGGAGTCTGCTCGACCATGCCGCCATGCAGGAAGAGCTTTCAGCGCTGCTCAATCGTAAAGTCGATCTCGTCAGCCGCCGGGCCATTGAGCGCAGCGGCAACTGGATTCGGCGTGAGAATATACTCTCTACGGCAGAGTCGGTTTATGTCGCGCGATAATGCCGTCGTTCTCGATATACTCAAGTCTGTAAAGCTGGCCAAGGAGTTTGTAGGGGGCATGGATAAAGCCTCGTTCTTTCGGGATATCAAAACGCAGTCCGCCGTGTTGCATCAGTTGCTTCTTGCCGGTGAAGCAGTAAAACGATTGTCCGAAGGGCATTCGAAATGCTCACCCTGATATTCCCTGGAAAAGTGTGGCCGGCATGCGCGATGTGCTCATTCATAAATATGACGATGTGGACATCGAAGAGGTTTGGAAAACCGTTCGAAACGAAGTCCCGAAATTAATTTCACAACTCGAACCTTTGGTGCCTAGTAAATAACAATAAAAATCTTTACAGCTAGAGGTTGGCCCGCAAAAAAAGGTGTCATGCCCGCCCCCGATTACATCATCGCTGGGGATCCATCTCCTCCGGCACCACCTCCAACTCCATCCTCCGCGTCCTTCGCAGCAACTCGATCCGCACCGGCTCCCCGAACGGCGATTCGGAAAGCCCCCGGTGCAGGTCATCGACGTACTGCACCGCCTGCCCGTTCAACGCCAGGATGAAATCCCCGGTGCGCACGCCGGCGCGGTAGGCCGGGCCGTTCGGCTCGGCCGACATCACCTCCACCGCGCGCTCCGCCGGCAGATCGAGCGCGCGCACTAGCCGCCGTTCCACCGGCCGGTCGCGCCCGCCGATGCCGAGATAGCCGCGGCGCACGCGCCCGTGCGCAAGAATCTGCGACAGCACCCACTGCGCGGTACGCGCCGGGATCGCAAAGCCGATGCCCTGGGCGCGCGCGATGATCGCGGTGTTGATGCCCACGACCGCCCCGCGCGAATCGAGCAGCGGCCCGCCCGAGTTGCCCGGGTTGAGGGGTGCGGTGTGCTGGATGATGTTCTCGATGAGCCGGCCGGTCTGGCTGCGCAGGCTGCGCCCGAGTGCGCTCACCACCCCGGTGGACACGCTCGACTCGAACCCCAGCGGATTGCCCATCGCGATCACGAGCTGGCCCGCGCGCAACCGCGCCGAATCCCCGAGCGCGGCATACGGCAGGCCCGAGCTGTGCGCGCGCAGCACCGCGAGATCGGTCGGCGCATCGCTGCCCACGACCTCGGCCGCCACCGCCGCACCGTCGGTGAACGTGACTGACAGGTGCGCCGCCCCCTGCACCACGTGATGGTTGGTGAGCAGATAACCATCCGGCGCGATCACCACGCCCGAGCCCGCGCCGTGCGGCTCGCCATAATTATTATTCCCTCTCCCTCCGCGCGAATGATCATTCTGTTCCCCTCTCCTTTTAGGGAGAGGGCTAGGGAGAGGGTGAAAATCATTCGTTGATGCATGCCCCACGCGAATATTCACCACCGCCGGCCCCACGCGCTCGACCACGTGAATCACCGCGCGCGAATAGGCATCGAGCAGCTCCGCGTCCGCGGGCGCCACTGCATCGCCCCCCCGCCCGCTGCTGCCCAAGTCCTCGCCGCCCGTCAGTTCTACCTTCCGGTCCATGACAGTTTTGTCGTCCATAGTCCCAAACCAATGGGGGTGGGGGAAGGGCGTTTCAAACTCTGCCTATATTTGGCCGTCATCCCCGCCAAAGCAGTGGGTTGTCCTGCCCGCGTAGGCGGGTATCCAGAAACAGGTTGTCATTCCCGCGAAAGCGGGAATCCAGGCTTTAAAAAACGACTCATCTACATCATCGACATCCTGGCATGGTGTAAGCCGGGACCCAGATGTTAGGATTCCAACATAATTTAGAAGGGATTGGAGGAGGGCGTTGGTCGCACAACCAGAACAACAAGCCAGGGAGACAATTGATAAGCTGCTTACTCAAGCCGGCAGGGTGGTCTGCAATCCTTTTAATGGAGGTACTCAGGCCCTTCGTCGCGCATTAATCCCAGAATTCTCGTTGTCCTGCCACAGCTATTCCAATTTTTACCTAACCAGCCAGGCGCAGATAGAAATATAGGAAAACAAACGCCTATGCCACAGCTCGAACACATCGAAGCGATCGAAAAACGCCTCTGGAGCGCGGCGGACACGCTGCGCTCCAACTCCAACTACGCCAGCAACGAATACTTCCTGCCGGTCATGGGCCTGGTGTTCCTGCGCCACGCCTACAGTCGCTATCTGATGGTGAAGGAAAAGATCGAGCCTAACTTACCCAGTCGCGGCGGCAAGACGCGCGCACTGACCAAGGAGGATTTCTCTCAGCAAAGCGCCATCTTCCTGCGGCCCAATGTGCAGTTCGATTACCTCGTGGCTCTACCCGACAGCGCCGACCGCGCCCGCGCCATCATCGAGGCGATGGAGTCCATCGAGAAGGACTACGAGAACCTACGCGGTGTGTTGCCAAAGAATGAATATCAGGAACTAGACAATCAAGTCCTCGGCCAACTCCTGCGCACTCTCAACCCCGATGAGCTGAAGAAGGTCTCCGGCGACGTCTTCGGCCGCATCTACGAATACTTCCTCACCCAGTTCGCCGACCAGAAGGCCCACGACGGCGGTGAGTTCTTCACCCCTGTCTCACTGGTCTCGCTGATCGCCCACGTGCTCGAACCCGAGCGCGGCACGGTGCTGGACCCGGCCTGCGGCTCCGGCGGTATGTTTGTGCAGAGCGCGCGCATTGTCGAGGAGCACGGCCAGAGCCCCACCGAGCGGCTCACCTTCCGCGGCCTGGAAAAGAACGCCACCACCATTCGCCTGGCCAAGATGAACCTGGCCGTCCACGGCCTGGAAGGCGACATCCAGAAGGCCATCACCTACTACGAAGACCCGCACGAATTGGTTGGCAAGGTCGACTACGTGATGGCTAATCCGCCCTTCAACGTGGACGAAATCGACGCGGACAAAATCAAGAGCGATCCGCGCTTGCCCTTCGGTCTGCCCGGCGTCAATAAAAAAGAGAAAGTCAGCAACGGCAACTACGTCTGGATTAGCTATTTCTACAGCTACCTGAGCGAGAAGGGCCGCGCCGGTTTTGTCATGTCGTCCCAGGCCTCCAGCGCCGGTGGTGGTGAGGCCAAGGTGCGGCAGAAGCTGATCGAGACCGGCGATGTCGACGCCATGATCGCCATTCGCTCCAACTTCTTCTATACCCGCGCCGTGCCCTGCGAACTGTGGTTCCTTAACCGTAACAAGCCCAAGGCACACAAAGACAAGGTGCTGATGATCGATGCGCGCAACGTCTACCGCAAGGTCACGCGCAAGATCTACGACTTCTCCCCCGAACAGCAGAAAAACCTGCAAGCCATCGTTTGGCTCTACCGAGGTGAAACCGAACGCTATCTGGAACTGGTTTCGCAATACCTCGGGAATGTCGCGGAGGAAGCGCAAGCCTGTTTTGAGCTAAAAGATGAAATGGGGCAGACCGCCCAGCCATTGCCAGACTATGCCGAGGCGCTGAAGGTTTTGCGAAAAACACTGGCGCCGTTCCTGAGCAGCCAGCCCAAAACTGGGTCGCAGGTAGAAGTGCTGAAGGAACTGGAAAAAGAGACCGAACTGTTCGGTCAGGACATTGAACTATTCCGCAAGAGCGTGCAGAAGGCAGCCAAACAATGGGAGGCGGCACCGGATACAAACGCCGCGCTGCTCAAGCTCACCAAAGAGTTCGAGCCAATAGCCGAAGCGAGCCGCGACCTGATCAAGCAGACCGATCTTATATATAAGCTCGCCACCCGTCTGATCGATACCTGCGAAAACGAATGCAAGGCCAAAGAGAGCGACGCCTGGGTAAGTCGCGACATCATCCGCGCCCGCAAGGTTGCCGACGAAGCGCGCCACTTTGCCGTCGAACAACTCAAGCAGGTGCGCTACTTCTGGAAACAGACCCACTGGCTTACCGAGCGCTTCCCCGAGGCCAAACTGCGCGAGGTGGCAGGGTTGGTCAAACTGGTGAACATCAAGGAAATCGAAGCTAACGACTGGAGTCTCACCCCCGGCCGTTACGTCGGTGTTGCCCCCGAGGAAGTAGACGAAGACTTCGACTTCGAGGAAACCCTGCGCGAAATTCATGTCGAGCTGGAAGACCTCAACGCTGAGGCTGTCGCCCTGGCTGCTACTATCAAAAGGAATTTTGAGGAGTTAGGGGTATGAGACATGGCCAGCTTGGAGATTTCGTTCAGTTCGCCTACGGCAAAGGGTTACCGGCTCGTGATCGTAAGCCGGGGCTTGTTCCAGTATTTGGGTCTGCTGGCTGCGTCGACACACATGATGTGGCCCTTGTAAAAGGGCCTGGCGTGATTGTTGGTCGGAAGGGCACGGTGGGTGCGGTGCATTGGTCTGACAGCGACTTCTATCCGATCGATACTACTTATTATGTGCTTCCCAAAGACACCCATCTTCGGTTGCGCTATGTCTACTACCTGTTGAAGACGTTACCACTGCCGAGCATGAACACGGATGTCGCGGTTCCTGGCTTGAACAGGACGAATGCGTTAAGTCTAAAGGTTGCCATCGCAACGCCCTCCACGCAAGACCGGATCATCGATACTCTCAATGCCTACGATGACCTGATCGAAAACAACCGGCGGCGGATACAGTTGCTGGAGCAGGCCGCACGACTGCTCTATCAGGAATGGTTCGTCCACCTCTGCTACCCCGGCCACGAACACGTCAAAATCAAAGACGGCGTGCCGGAGGGTTGGGAGAAGGCCCCGATCTCAAACTTCTGTACGGTCGGTCGTGGTGGTTCGCCCCGGCCAATCAACGACTATTTAGACGGAACGGTTCCCTGGTTCAAGATCGGAGATGCGACAGCATCTGAGAGTCCCTTTGTCTTCTCAACCGCTGAAAAGATCATCGAGGATGGGGTAAAAAAGAGCGTCATGCTGCAACCGCTAGAGCTCATCCTTTCCAATAGCGCAACATGCGGAATACCGTACTTCACTGGCATTACAGGATGTATTCATGACGGATGGCTCTATTTCAAGCAGCTTAAACGCATATCCAAATGGTTTTTCTATTGCTGTCTTTTTGAAAAGCAGCGAGAAATACTCGCTGGTATTGGTGAAGGTGCGACCCAGAAGAATCTGAATACAGACTACATCGGTAGACAGATTGTGTTGTTGCCAAAGGAGCAAGGTCTACTCGCCGCATTTGACGACACCGTTGAGCCACTTTTTTCTCAGATATTTACGTTGGCACATGCGAATATAAAGCTATCCCAAGCTCGCGGCTTGCTCCTACCGCGTCTGATGAACGGAGAGGTGGCGGTCTGATGCCTGCCTTCGTTTCCAATGGTCCAAATATCCCAGAGCATCTATTGCAAGCGCACGAAGACGGCCGCGTTGTATTTTTCTGTGGTGCCGGTATTTCTACTCCGGCAGGCTTGCCGCTTTTCAAAGGACTGGTTGACGATATCTATGCACAGTTGGGCACGACCAAAACGCCTGTAGAGGACAAGGCTTATGAAAAAGAACAATATGACGCGACACTCGATCAGCTTGAGAGAAGGTACCCAGGACAGCGTCTGGCAGTTAGGTCAACATTGGCGACAATTCTCAAGCCTAAGTGGCACAGAAAAGATGCCACGACCACGCACGGGGCACTATTGCAGCTCGCGACAGACAGAAAAGGTGCGGTCAGGATCGTTACGACTAATTTTGACCGAATTTTCCAGCGAGTTATCGCCAAGCAAAAACTTGATACTCCTAGCTTAGCGGCGCCTCTTCTTCCTATCCCCAAACCAAGTCGCTGGCATGGAGTGGTGCATCTACATGGATTGTTGCCGGATCGATCTGATGACACGGCACTAAATCGCCTGGTGCTCAGTAGCGGTGATTTTGGTTTGGCATACTTAACCGAGCGTTGGGCGGCTCGGTTCGTAAGTGAGCTTTTCCGATATCACATTGTTTGCTTTGTCGGTTACGGTATTAATGATCCTGTTTTGCGCTATATGATGGATGCGCTTGCTGCTGATGAATTGCTTGGCGAGGCGAAGCCAGATGCGTACGCATTCGCAAGCTTCTGCGACGGCGAAGAGAAAGAAACTTTAACAGAATGGGAGGCGAAAGGGGTTATTCCGTTGCTGTATAAGGTGCCTACGGGTACGCAAGACCATTCTGCACTCCATCGTACCCTCAAAGAGTGGGCAGATACCTATCGCGATGGGGTGCGGGGCAAGGAGATGATCATCGCTCAGCACGCGAGTACGCCGCCGTTGGCCCCATCACGGTCAGACTATGCCGTGGGTCGCGTGCTGTGGGCGCTAACAGATGGACTAGCAGCAAAACACTTTGCCGATTTGAATCCCGTACCTCCAATAAAGTGGCTGGAGCCGTTATGCGAAGACCAGTTTGAACATCGAGACTTATCACGCTTTGGGGTTGCTGCTAACAGCAACGAGAATAAGAAACTAAGTTTCAGTATCGTTCGCCGTCCAGCACCGTATACGCATTCGCCCTGGATGTGCATCGTTGATATGGGTGGACGGGGAAGCGACTGGGACGTCGTAATGTTTCAATTGGCGCGTTGGCTCACGCGGCATCTAGACGACCCAGGCCTAATCATTTGGCTCGCCAAAAAAGGCGGTCAGTTGCATGAGCGATTCGCAAGGCTGATCCGCAGCCGACTAGAAGAGCTAGACCGGCTAGATGCCGAGGGGAAGCAGGACGACCTTGATCGCATCCGTGCTGATGCACCCAGAGCCATTCCCGGCCCATTGATGCGCACGCTATGGCGGATTCTTTTGGCAGGCCGCCTAAGGCCACTTTCCCGACGTTTTGATCTCTACGATTGGTTACGCCGCATAAAACAGGATGGCATTACACCATCTTTGCGTATGGAGCTGCGCGAAATTCTGACGCCCTACGTAACTTTGCGTGCACCCTTTCATTGGGATGAGGAAAAACCTGACCCGTTTGAGCCGAGGCGCATCAAAGACCTTGTTGACTGGGAGCTTGAACTGGCAAGTGATTATGTACATTCCGCATTGCGTGATCGGGAAGACAAATCGAAGTGGCAGGCAGCATTGCCTGATCTGTTGCAGGACTTCACCGGATTATTGCGCGATGCGCTTGATCTGATGAAGGAATTGGGCGGCGTGGAAGATAAGAGCGATTCGACTTATATCCATCAACCTTCGATCAGCGAGCACCCCCAAAATAGAGATTTCCATGATTGGACAGCTCTGATCGAACTGACTCGGGATGCTTGGTTAGCGACTGCGCAATCGGATCGTGTGCCAGCACGACATGCCGCCGAAGGCTGGTGGCAAGCGCCTTATCCAGTGTTTAAACGGTTGGCTTTATTTGCGGCCACTCATGAAGGCGTGATTTCACGGCGACAGGCGCTGGATTGGGTATTGGCTGATGAGTGCTGGTGGTTGTGGTCAGTGGAAACCGAGCGTGAGGCGTTGCGCCTGTTGGTGGCATTGGCACCAAAATTGAGTGAGCCTGAAATGGCTGAACTGGAACAGGCCATTCTTCGAGGACCACCACGTGCCATGTTCAAGAAGGATATTGAGCAGGAAGAGTGGGAGCGGATTGTTAATCGGGAAATGTGGTTGCGCCTTGCGAAAGTACAGGCTACCGGGGCTGAACTGGGTCAGGTTGCAAAAACCAAGTTGGATGAGCTTACACTGCAGCACCCACGTTGGCAGCTGGCCGAAGACGAGCGAGACGAGTTTCCGTATTGGATGGGAGAGGGAGAGGGGGATGAATGGCGAGAATTCTACCGCACGCCACACCGCCGCCGTGAACTGGTTCTATGGCTCAAGGAACACGCCAGCTCTGACCCCTGGAAGGACGATGACTGGCGACAGCGTTGTCGCGACGACTTTCCAACTACGGCATGCGCCTTGTGCGCGTTAGCCAATGAAGGTGTATGGCTGGGTGACCGTTGGCGCGAGGCACTTCAAGCCTGGTCAGAAGAGAAGCTCATTAAGCGATCATGGCGCTACATGAGTCCTGTCCTGATTAATGCACCTGATGAGTTGGTGCGTTCGCACACTCATGGGATCAGTTGGTGGTTAAAGGCCATCGCCAAGACGTTCGAAGGGCATGAAGCACTTTTCTTTCTCCTTTGCCGCCGCATTCTTGCGATGAATCACGAGGATGGGGTGGAAGGTGAAGATCCTGTCATGCAGGCCATCAATCATCCCGTGGGCCATGTGACGGAGGCGCTTCTGCAGTGGTGGTATCGGAGGTCGCTGGAAGATGGCCAAAGCCTGCCAGAAGAACTCAAACCCATCTTCACAGAGCTATGCAACATACAGATAGAAAAGTTCCGCCATGGTCGTGTGTTATTGGCCGCGCACGTTATTGCGCTGTACCGCGTTGATCGTGATTGGACAACGGAGCATCTCTTGCCGATGTTTGACTGGCAGCGCTCACCGATTGAGGCTCGTGCAGTCTGGGAAGGTTTTCTGTGGTCACCACGCCTATATCGGCCACTTCTATCTGCTATTAAGCAACCGCTGCTGGAAACGGCGGCTCGTTATGGTGAACTTGGCAAACATGCTGATCAGTATGCAGCTTTTTTGACCTTTGCGGCACTGGACCCAGGCGATACTTTCACACCGAAGGAATTGGCTGATGCAATTCGCCGTTTACCAGCAGACGGGCTGAAAAGCTCGGCACAGGCTCTGGTGCGAGCGCTAGAAGGAGCGAGGGATCAGCGCGGTGAATATTGGCGTAATCGTCTTCTTCCATATCTTCGCAGCATCTGGCCGAAAACTCGTGAATTAATAACACCGGCGATATCTGAAAATCTCGCACGACTGTGCGTGGCAGCCGGTGCAGCGTTTCCTGAAGCATTACAGGAATTACGCTACTGGCTACAACCAGCACAAAACCCAGATTTTCTAGTTCATCTCATGCACGAGGCAAAACTCTGTGAAAAGTTCCCAGAAGATGCTTTGGCGTTTCTGACCGTTGTCGTTGCCGATGATGCTCAGTGGTTGCCAAGAGAGCTACGGCAATGCCTGGACGCCATTGAGCATGCGGACCAGCAGTTGGCCAATGATGTTCGTTTTATTCGTTTGGCTGAGCTAATCAGAAGGGGTGGAATGGTGTAAGTAAATGAAAAGGTAACTAAAGATGAGTCCCAGTAACTATACCGAAGACACCCTCGTCCAGCAGACCACCGCCGACTACCTGGAGCAGCGGCTCGGCTGGCAGTCGGTTTATGCCTATAACAACGAGGGCTTCGGGCCAGACAGCCTGTTGGGGCGCACTTCAGACCGCGAGGTGGTGCTGACGCGCACGCTACGCGAGAAGCTAGTAGCGCTAAATCCGGGGTTGCCGGATGCAGCCTACGATGACGCCGTGCGGGAAATCACCGCCATCGTCGCCTCGCAAACTCTGGTCGCCACCAACCGGGAGAAGTACGCCCAGATGCGCGACGGCGTGTATGTCACCTTCCGCAATGATAAAGGCGAGCGGGTGCGGCAACGGTTGCGGGTGCTCGATTTCGACAAGCCGAACAATAATCACTTCCTATGCGTGCGCGAGCTGTGGGTGCGGGGCGACCTTTACCGGCGGCGGGCGGACATCATCGGTTTCGTCAACGGCCTGCCGCTGCTGTTCATCGAGTGCAAGAACCTGCACAGGAATCTCAAGACTGCCTTCGAGCAGAATTTCTCCGACTACCGCGACACCATTCCGCATCTGTTTCACCACAACGCCATCGTGATGTTTGGCAATGGTGAGCAAGCGAAGATCGGCTCGATCACCAGCCGCTGGGAGCACTTCAATGAGTGGAAGCGTCTGGCCGAGGAGGCGCCGGGTGCGGTCGACATGGAGACGCTGCTCAAGGGTGCGTGTGAGAAGCGCAACTTCCTCGACCTGATGGAGAACTTCATTTTGTTCGATGAGTCCGCCGGCGAGCCGAAGAAGATCATCGCCCGCAATCACCAGTTTCTTGGAGTCAACCGCGCCATTGAATCTGTGCGCGACCGCAAGGCGCGACAGGGCAAGCTGGGGGTCTTCTGGCACACTCAGGGCTCGGGCAAGAGCTATTCGATGGTGATGTTCACCCGCAAGGTGCACCGCAAGCTCGGTGGTAACTTTACCTTTCTGGTGCTGACCGACCGAGATGATCTCGATACTCAGATTTACAAGACCTTTGCCGGCTGTGGTGTGGTGAGCGACCAGGAACTATGCCGCGCCGCCAGCGGCCATCACCTGAATGAGCTGCTGACTCTACACAAGGCCTATGTGTTTTCACTGATCCAGAAGTTTAATCAAAAGGTGGAGCCAGAGCAGCCGTATAGCGAACGCGACGATATCATCGTCATCACCGACGAGGCGCATCGCACCCAGTACGGCACGTTGGCACTCAATCTGCGTAACGCCCTGCCTAACGCCAGCTACATCGGCTTTACCGGCACGCCGCTTTTCAAGGACGACGAGATCACGCGCCGGGTCTTCGGCGAGTATGTTTCCACTTACGACTTTCAGCGGGCGGTGGACGATAAGGCCACGGTGCCGCTCTACTACGACGCCCGAGGCGAGAAGCTGGGCGTGGCCATCGGTGACCTCAACGAACGCATTGCCGAAAAGTTGGAGGAACTGGAGACCGACAACATCGATGTAGAGCAGCGGTTGGAGAAGGAACTCAAGCGCGACTATCACATTATCACCGCAGACAAGCGGCTCGATCAGGTGGCGCGGGACTTAGTGCGGCACTACTCCACCGCGTGGGAAACCGGCAAGGCGATGCTGGTGTGCATTGACAAAGTGACCTGCGTGCGTATGTACAACCTGATCGCCAAATACTGGGACGAGCGAGTCCGCGAGCTAGAGAAGGAGCTGGCATCGGTCGCCGACGAGCAGGAGGAGCTGTTCCGCCGTCGCCAGATCGACTGGATGCGCGAGACCCGCATGGCGGTGGTGGTGAGCGAGGAGCAGGGCGAGGTGGACAAGTTCCGCAAGTGGGATCTGGATATCACCCCGCACCGCAGGCTGATCAAGGAGGGCATCGACCTGCCCGAGTCAATGCGCAGCAAACCCGAGTACCGCAACATGCAGACGTTGGCGCTGGATGATGCATTCAAGGCAGAGGAGCACCCGCTGCGCGTTGCCATCGTCTGCGCGATGTGGCTGACCGGGTTCGATGTGCCCAGCCTCTCCACCCTCTATCTCGATAAACCGCTCAAGGCCCACACCCTGATGCAGGCCATAGCCCGCGCCAACCGCGTGAACGAGGGCAAGAACAATGGCCTGATCGTGGACTACTGCGGCATTCTCAAACACCTGCGCAAGGCACTGGCGACCTTTGCCGGAACGCAGCCGGAGGGCGAAGGCAAAGAAACCGACCCGGCTAGATCTGACGAGGAGTTGCTGGCGGACCTGGCCGAGGCAATCGCCCTGGTGCGAGCCTTCCTTGAAGACAGGTACTCCGCACTCGATGATGTCATTCAGAAGACCGGCTTTGAGCGCAACGGAGCCATAGTTGCGTGCAAGGAGGTGGCCAACGAGAACGATGAGTCCCGCAAGCGCTTCGAGGTGATGTGCCGCGAGGTGTTCAAGAAGTTCAAGGCCTGCATTAACGTCCAGGGCGTGAATGCCCACCGGTCTGATCGGGATGCGATTAATATCGTCTACAAGAGTCTGCAACAGGATCGCGAACAGGCCGACATCACCGACATCATCCGGCAGCTTCACCTTGTGGTGAACGACGCAATCGAAGTACGACCAGGCACCCAAGACTATCCATCTTCAACTTATGACATCAGTAAGATCGATTTCGACCGACTGCGCAAAGAGTTCGAAAGCAGCCCTAGAAAAAAAACCACCGTCCAGAACCTGCGGCAGGCCGTGGAGCAACGATTGCAACGCCTCTTGCTGCAAAACCCTTTACGCACAAATTATCAGCAGCATTACGAGCAGATTGTTTCCGAGTACAACCGCGAGAAGGACCGAGTGACCATCGAGCATACCTTTGAGGCCTTGTTCAAGCTCGTTCAGGAACTCGATGAGGAAGAGAGACGCGCCGTCCGCGAAGGTCTTGACGAAGAGTCACTGGCGATATTCGACCTGCTGAGAAAACCGCATCTCAAAGCATCCGAGATCAAGCGTATCAAGGCCGTCGCTGTGCAATTGCTCGAAAGGTTGAAGGCAGAGATACTTCGAGTGGATCACTGGCGCGACAAAGAAGCGACCCGTGATGCGGTTCGGGTGGTTATCCATGATTACCTTTGGGATGAGGCGACAGGTTTGCCCGTGGACGCTTTTGCTGAAGATGACGTGGAGGCGAGAGCTGAAGAGGTGTTCCGCCATATCTACAGAGCCTACCCGACCGTGCCTTCACCCTATTTCAGAGCTCAATCTATGGTGTGATTGCTAATGTGGCGGTGGCAAGGTTGATAATAAATCGGGGACAACTCAGCTTGAAGCTGCGTAGGAGCAGTTCCGGGAGATTGCAACAAACCTTAGCGGCGCGCAGGATACTTCTAGTGATTAAGTCTGCCTGATTCATAGGGAGGGCCATGTGTCTCTACTAACGCTGTGGCAGTCCAATCCAATAGATATTGGAAATAAGCATATCCAGCAGCTTGTGAAGATAGCGGGCGACGGAGCGCTCAAGGACGGCGGTCAAGCTTCTACTGAATTAAGGGAGTTCCTTGCAGCTGTCCCGACAGAGGTGGTTGAGCGATACCTTAAGCAATGCCTTGATACATCGTTTGATGACAGTGGCCTTGTCCTGCAAGATGTTGTGAATGAACTCGGTGAAAGGCTTGGGTGCGACATTGATCGTGGTCTTTACCGAGGCAAGCAGAATGTTGTTGGATTTGACGGAATCTGGAGATTTCCAGGTGGCTATAGCATTGTTGTCGAAGTTAAAACGACCGATGCGTATAACATCTCACTAGAAAAAATTGCAGGATACCGTAATGCCTTAATTAAGGAAGGTAAGATCTCGGAGAATTCATCTGTGTTAATAGTAGTCGGGAGAAAAGACACAGATAGTCTTGAAGCACAAGTGCGCGGCTCAAGACATGGATGGGATATTCGGCTTATCAGTGCCGATAAGCTTCTCAAGCTTGTAGAAATTAAGGAAGCCGCAGATAACAAAGAGACAATTCAAAAAATCAGGACTGTCTTAAGGCCTCTAGATCTTACAAAGGTCGACTTTATTGTCGATCTTCTTGCCACTACGGCAGATGATATTAAGGAAACAGTCTCGTCAGATGAGGAAGCGGAGGGAGCTGTTCTCTCAGGTAAGAAGGAGAAAAAATTCACGCCGGTTGCCTTTCATGAGGAAGTGGTTAGTCGTTTACAGAAGGCATTGAGTGTTGAGCTAAAGAAAGAGACACGCACTCTATACGTAACACCCGACAAGGTTGTTTCCGCGCGCGCCTTGGTTTCTAAGTCGCACGTCGGAGGACCGAATAAATATTATTGGTATGCTTTTCATCCGTATTACAAGGACCCATTGAACGAGTACAAAAAATCATATATAGCGTTTGGCTGTGGGGGTCCTGAAAAGATTCTTCTATTTAATCTTGCTGAGTTCGTAGCTTGGTTGCCAAAAATGAACATTACAGAAAAGGAAGACCGGGTGTACTGGCATGTTCACTTCGTCGAAGATGAAGCGGGAAAGATAGAGTTACGTTTCAAAGGTGGACAGCATCCTACAGATGTAACAACACACCTCGTCAGTTAGCCCTTAGAGCTAAGGTATGGAGGATAAGAAATGGCAAAAAAAAGACGGAAAACTAAAACTACTAAGGGAGCCTTAATAAAAGGGATGTCCCGGAAGCTCCCGAGTGAAATTCTAGCAAGTCCGATTTTTCGGGAAAAACTTAAGGAGCTGATGAAAGGCTACGCGGGAATCTATGCGCTTTATCGGAAGGGTAGCGTCTACTATGTCGGGTTGACGACGAATCTTTTCGGTCGTGTTAGTCACCATCTAAAAGACAGGCATAAAAGCAAGTGGGATCACTTTGTCATTGCGCGTATCAAAAGAGTAAATTACCTAAAAGATATTGAAACATTGCTTACTCATCTGATGGACCTTCCTGGTAACCGAGTGAAAGGGCATGTACCGAAGGACGCAGACATCAATGGCATCCTTAGGCAAATTCTCGCAGTTCATTCTCGCGAGATTCGGGAGATTAAGAAGGTGTTGAAAAAATAGAAGAATAGAGTCAGACAATACTAGTCTTTAAAAATTAGCGTTATTTGTTCTCTGATCCAGACCGTTCCAGCTGTAGAGGAGTTGGTTATTAATGATCGAGCACCAATACAACATAGTTGATCCAGAAAAAATACTGGCCGGGTTTCTCGAAGCTAACCAACAGGGCTACCGAGAGTTACGGCTTAGAGCTGTACTCAATTACTCGAACAGTAAGTGGGAATTAGTTAGCTGTGTTATAGAAGCAATTACTAGTGACACTATACCTGTCGGACGCGTTTCCTCCAGGCACTATCCTCAGGCTATCCTGTTCGAAGAATGGCTTACTAACCAAGCCTGTTCAAAGCTTATGATTCAAATTGCGGAAGGACGTATGCATTTCGGTGATCTGATCGTGCAAACGACCGAGACACGACAACAATGGGACATGGAACAAGTTGCCTTGAGTAATCATCACATGTTCCGCGCGGGCCATGTGTTGTCTACGCGATTCAATAGCAGACTATCGGGAATGTATAGTGCATTGGTGACAACCGACCAACCGTATTACCCTGACCTTGCAGAAGCAGCCCGATATTGGTTGCCTTTCCCCGTGTATCATGGCAATAGCGACAGTCATAACGGTCATATCGTATTTTTCTTACCAGAAACGAGAGCGTATTTGGTTAATACTCTTCCCAAAGGTGAGACGCTTGAGGTCGAGATAGCAGGAACGCAGATAAACCAACTTGCACTTTTCCTCAAAGGAGCTTGGTGGGCGGAGGATGGCATACATCATATCGAGGAGCCAGTTACCAAAGGTCACGCAGAACTTCATATTCCTGAAAATGTCGACCGTCTGGAATATGTACTTATGGGTTCCAATGGCACGATATACGACTTTCAGCGCGAAGACATTTATAGACATACCGGGCTTGGACGAAAGCGGCTCCTTGGTGCAGATTCCACTCTCGTTGCAATTGTGCAAGAGGTTTGTCGTGATGGAGAAGGATTGAAAGTTGAATTCAAGCCATTTATTGAGCTTAATGGCGGATACAAAAAGACAAAGTTAGGCGAGTTAGTCGAAACTATCGTCGCTTTTGCCAATGCGCAGGGTGGACGCATTTTTCTTGGGATTGATGACAGCTGTAGCTTATTGGGCATAGATGAAAAACTGGCTGAATGGGTAAAAAATTCCCCAGACGATAACGCGTGCGAAGAATATCTTGGTGCGCTGCGTGGGAAAATTCGTGATGTCGTGGTGGGAGATCCATCTGTTCGATTTTTACAGACAGTCGTTGAAGATCGTCGCATAGCCATTATCGAAGTTGCTGAGGCACAAAACAGGCCTATCTATATCCGGCAGGATAATAATCTTTACATTCGCCGTGGAGCGAGCAACGCGAAGGCAATGCCGGGTGAATGGAACAACATTATTTGTCAGAAAAGGACCAATTTCCCTGCATAGTTTTTGCGAAGTATCTACGGTCATTTCAATATGGTCAGACACCATTGTCGCTGCACCTCCCGATATCCGTCGGCTGATCATGAGTGCTGCCGACGGAATTAAAGCGGAATTAAAGAGGCCTAGCTCGATTTCCCACGGGTGACCAGACCATGAAAAAGTCCTTTCCCTTGTCCAAAGTCTACGGCCTGCTGGAACCCGGTCCGGTGGTGCTGGTGACCACGGCACAGAAGGGCCGGGCGAACGTCATGACCTTGTCGTGGCTCACGATGATGGACTTCGAACCGCCGTTGGTTGGCGTGGTGATGAGCGACCGCAATTACAGCTTTGCGGCGCTGAAGGCCACGAAGCAGTGCGTCATCAATATTCCCACCGTGGAACTGGCCGCGAAGGTGGTTGGCGTGGGCAACAGTTCCGGCCGGCGCCTCGACAAGTTCGCCGCCTTTGGTCTCACGCCGCAGCCGGCCCGGCATGTCGCGCCGCCGCTGATCGACGAGTGTTACGCCAGCCTCGAATGCCGCGTCACCGACGCACGCATGGCGACGCGGTACAATTTCTTCGTGCTCGAAGTGCTCAAGGCCTGGATCGACCCGGCGCGCAAACGCCCACGCACCCTGCATCACCTCGGCAAGGGCCGCTTCGTCGTCGACGGCAGGACGATCACGCTGCCTTCGCGGATGAAGTGAGCCGGAATATTGATTGACGCGTTTGCCGACCCCCTCCCCCTATCCCCCTCCCGCGAGGGGAGGGGGTCCCTGTTTTTCCGCCGTCCCGTTTTACTACCCACCTTTACATCGAGGGCTGACCGCCGCATATACGACGATATAATCAAACCCAAAGCAGAGATTGGTAAAAAACCATGGCGGCGGACAGGACAAACCCTTAAGGTGGGAAAGTGAAAAATCGAGAGAACAAACTGGGCGAAGTTGTTCTTTATAAAACGGAGGACGGCAAAGCCGCCCTCGACGTACGGCTTGAAGGCGACACCGTTTGGCTTACCCAAGTCCAGATGGCAAAACTCTTCGAGAATACGAAACAGAACATTAGCCTGCATACCCGCAACATATTTCGCGAGGGGGAGCTCGCTGAAAAAGCAGTTGTCAAGGAATCCTTGACAACTGCCCCAGACGGCAAAAAGTACCGCACCAAATACTTTAATCTGGACGTCATCATTTCGGTCGGTTATCGGGTGAAGTCCAAACGCGGCACACAGTTCCGCATCTGGGCCACCCAGACACTCAAGGACCACCTGGTTCGCGGTTACACCCTGAATCGTCAGCGCTTCGAGGAAAATGCCCGCGAGCTGGAAGCAGCGCTCACGCTGGTGCGCAAAACTGCCGGGCGCGAGGCGCTGTCCGGCGATCAGGGGCGGGGGCTGGTGGATGTTATTTCCCGCTACACCCAGACTTTCCTGCTGTTGCAGCGCTATGACGAAGGGCTGCTGACGGAACCGAAGGGCACTGCCGGCGGTACATTACCCGCGACAACTGAGGCCCGGTCCGCCGTTACCACACTCAAGAAGGATCTGATCGCCCGGCGTGAGGCCGGCCCGCTGTTCGGTCAGGAGCGGGACGCAGGCCTTGGGTCCATTCTCGGGAACCTGGAACAAAGCGTGCTCGGTGCGCCAGCCTATCCCAGCATCGAATCCAAGGCGGCGCATTTGCTGTATTTCGTTATCAAGAACCATCCGTTCAGCGATGGCAACAAGCGCATCGGGTCGTTGCTGTTCGTGGATTTTCTGAACCGCAACGGGCAATTGTTTCGTAACGGTGAAGCGGTGATCAACGACGTTGGGCTTGCCGCGCTGGCGTTGCTTGTGGCGGAATCCGATCCCAAGGACAAGGAGATCGTCATCCATTTGATCATGAATATGCTTGTTGGCGTATTGAAATAACGGCACTAAGTCACAAATCTTTACTAAGAACACTTGTTGATGAAACGTACAACAGAAGAACGGATGCGTGAATTCGTGCGCGAGGCGCTTGCTTCGGATATTTCGATTGAGAAGGGTGCGGCAGTATACCGGGCAGGGGATGTTCACTCTTGGCTGGAACGACTGGCCAAGAACCGTCGAGCCGCCCGGCCCAGACCGTGGAGTAAACAGTCTATTTCGTGGGCACGGTAACAAAGAATGCCAGGAAAAATTCATTTCGAGCTAACCAGTCATGCGGTTACCGTGATGGCTGAACGGAAAATACCCTTGGCTTGGGTTGAGCGCGTATTGATGAGGCCGGAACGGATCGAGCCGGACAGGGTTGACCCTGAGTTGCACCATGCGCTTGGACGTATTGCTGAGCGTGATGACCGGATACTGCGAGTGGTCTACAATATAAACACTGAACCATGGCGGGTAGTGACGGCTTATTTCGACCGGGCTATGAGAGGCAAGTTATGAAAATGCACTATGACGAGAAGTCTGATGCGCTGTACTTACGGCTCGACAATTCGCAAATTATCGAGTCTGAGGAAGTCCAGCCGGGGATTGTTCTCGACTATAACGACAACAAACAAGTAGTAGGGGTTGAAATTTTGCGCGTGAAGGAGCGGGTGCCATTGGCTGATCTGAAACACCTCGACTTCAAAGTCGCTTGAAATAGAAATTAATTACTTCCCCTGTGGATTCGACCCAGGGCACAGGGGCTCTTCCGGAGCCCCTTGTTTTTCCGGCTTGCATTGGCGCGTACGAATAAGCAAACGGCGAAGCGTAAAACGATTCTGAAAGTCGTGCACGAAACCGCGCGTGGGCTGCGCGATGCGGACGTGATGGAAGCCAAGACTACGATCCTTTTTTATCTTGACGCTGTCACACTCGCGGGGAGGGGTGGTTTACTTTTTAATTTCCTCCTGCTTCATCATCTCGTCCATGACGGCTTCTTTCTGTTTCGCGCGCGACTTCACATCGCCCTTTTTCATGCCTTTCTTGGCCATGCCCGTCGGCATGGGTTCGTTCATGTTCATGGGCTGCGTGGATTCTCTTTGCATCGTCTTGTGCATGCGCGCAGTGTCCTGATCGGCGCTGCTCCCGGCGGGCTGGTCACCGGACGACACCGGCGCGCTCCTCTCGGCGGCGGTTGACGGGAGGGCGCACGCCAGCGTCAGGATGAACGGGGCGAAGAAGAGTTTTTTCATGCCGGACCTCACAAACCGGAGAACCAGTTGTAACCCATGTCTTCCCAGTAGCCGCCCGGGTACACGTTGGTGACGAAGATTTCCGCGATGTGTTTCGGGTTCTTGAAGCCGAGCTTGGTGGGAATACGCAGCTTCATGGGGAAGCCGTACTTGGCGGGCAGTACCCGGTCGGCGAATTGGAAGGTCAGCTGCGTCTGTGGATGCAGCGCCGTGGCCATGTCGATGCTGGTGTAATAGTCGTCCAGGCATTTGAAGCCGACGTATCGGGCCGAAAGATCGGCGCCCACGCGCTCGAGAAAATAGCGGAATGGCACCCCGGTCCATTTGCCGATGGCGCTCCAGCCCTCGACGCACACGTGGCGCGTGATCTGCGACACCTGGGGCAGGGCGTAGAGTTGCGCCAGCGTCCAGGGTTTCTTGTCACGGATCAGGCCACCGAGCGCCAGCCGGTAGCTCTGGGGATCCACCACGGGAACTTCGTCTTCGTCGTAGAAGGCGTTGAACGGAAACGGCTGGGTGATCGCGCTTTCCGGATAGACAGGCGCGAGCTGGCGAGGGTTGAACAGCCAGCCTTGTACGCGGTCGTTCCACCGGGACATGGCCCACAGCGTCTTCTCCACTGCGTCGGTATCGGTGACGTCGCAACCGGTGAGCAGCGCCAGTGCACCAAGGCTCAGGGAACGTTTGAGGAACAGCCGGCGTTCGATGAGCTGGATCTGTTTCGGCGGGACGGTCGCGAGGGCGTTGGCGAGGCGTGGGCGTTTTTTCATGTCAGTGCTCATTCTCGGGCGAGGTGGCACCGTGTGGCGCGCGGCCGGTGAACATGGGGAGCAGCGTGCGCGGCACCAGGATCACCAAGGCGACGTGCACCACGATGAACCCGACGACGCCGGCCATGGCGAAAAAGTGCAGCAGGCGCGCACCCTCGTAGCCGCCCATGAGCGCGGTCAGACTCTGGAACTGCACCGGTTTCCAGATGCCAAGCCCGGACAGGACGAGCACGATGCCGAGCAGGATGACGACGAGATAGGCCATTTTTTGTATCGCGTTGTAGGCCCCCACGCGATGCGACATCCGACCACGAAACAGATCGGCAAATTCGCGCGCGACGGCGCGCGCGGTGAACGGGAAGAAGCTGGCGCGGTAATGCCCGGAAATAACGCCGTACAGCACGTAAACGATGCCGTTGGCCACCAGCAACCACATTGCCGCGAAATGCCATTGCAGCGCGCCCGCGAGCCAGCCGCCCAGAGTCAGGCTCGACGGAAAATGAAATGGGAATATCGCCGAGGCGTTATAGATGCGCCAGCCGCTGAGGATCATGACAAGGATCGCGAACGCGTTGATCCAGTGGACGACTCGCACTACGAGCGGGTGGATGACAACGCTCGGCAATTTAGGCGGATCGTCGCTGCTGGTCGCCATGGATGTTCTCCCGACTGGCCGGGTATCGCGGCCATCCGAAACAATAAGGCGACCGCTTGGGAAATTCCAGCGCAAAATAATGTGTTGGCCACGGCAGGCAAAAAACCGGGGTAAGATCACAGTTTTCGCTAATACTCGCTCCCGCGGGTCTTAGCGTCCGCTCTCTACCTCGTGTTTAATTACCGCCAACTCCTGCTCGACGTCGGCAAATTCACCATATGAATGCGTCGTCCGCGAATACCAATAGCGGCTATTGCCCGCATCGCCTTCGATCTTGTGCAGCACGGCGTGAATCCAGCACGCGAGCGGGTCGTCTTCGTCCTGTTGCACGGTCTTGTGCGCGCGTTGCCAATCGCCGGCAAGCGCGGCGTCAATGGCGTCTAGCAGATCGATCTTCATGTGCGGACGATAGCTCAAGGTCTTACCCTGCTTCAACCAGAACGTAACGCGGAAAAACCGTGCTGATAGCGGCGTTTCCAATATTCTTGATCGGGGCAGGTGAGAAGCGTAATTAAAGTGGCTTGGCCCGATTTTCCACGGGAGACAAGACATGAAAAAGTCCTTTCCCTTGTCCAAAGTCTACGGCTGGCTTCCGCCCGGTCCGGTGGTGTTGGTGACCACGGCGCAGAAGGGCCGCGCAACATCCCCTACATTTTGGCTTAAGTAAGTGCCATTCTGATCTGGCCCCGCTTTCTTAGGCCGCTTTCTTCACCGGTTTGATGCGCGCATAGCGACCGGTGCGCGCACGCCCCAGTTCCCACAGGTCCACGGCCTGCTGCATGTTGAGCCAGGACTCCGGCGTGGTATTCAGGAGGCGCGCCAGGCGCAGCGCCATGTCGGGCGAGACCGCGCGCTTCTCGCGCAGCAGCTCCGAGACAGTGAGCCGCGATACGCCCAGGCGTCTGGCGAACTCGCCCTGCGTGATGCCCAGCGCGGGCAGCACGTCTTGCCGCAGAATCTCTCCGGGGTGCGTCGGGCGACGCTTAGGATCGCGCAGTGTCTTCATCAGTGATAATCCTCCAGGTTCACGTCGTAGGCTCCATCCGGTCCATACCGGAAGGTGATGCGCCAGTTTCCCGACACGTCGATGGCATAAACGCCTTTCCGGTCGCCCTTGAGCGGGTGAAATCCAAAACCCGGCAGGTTCATGTCTTGGGGGCCGGAAACAGCATCCAACCGGTCGAGCAGGCGGCGGATACGCGCCGCGTGCTTGGGTCAATGCCCCGATGATCTCCGGTCTCGAAGAAGCGTTGCAGGCCCTTGTGCCGGAAGCGAACGATCACGAATCAAGTGTAATGCGTGACATTACAATTGGCAAGGCCCATCAGACGGCGTATAGCGTTATACGCAGTCGGTGGCTATGCTGCGCAATAAAAGGGGACGGATGGATTAAAGATTAAGCAGCGGAAATGGGGCGTGAATCTGTGCCGCCGGTCCGCCATCGCGGCATGTGCGGCGGCTGGCCGGGATACCAGTCGGGTGGGCGTTAGTCGCTGAAGTCCAGCGCGGCGATGAGGCGGTTCAGTTGCCCCTGGGGGCCGGCCTCCTTGGCCAGCGCATCAATGTTGCCGTCCCGGTCGCGCTCGCGCGCCTCGATCTTTTCAATGTAGCGCGCGTTGCACTGCGCCACGGCTTGCTTGAGGTTCTGCAGGTGCCCGACGATCTCTTCCTGTGTTCGAACCCAGGTTTCGATGTACAGGCACTCATTAGTGTCGATCTTTGACGGGAAGGTCGCTTTAGACTGGTGATCGATGAAATCGTGACACCAGTCAACCGGCGCCTTGTGCGTGAGCCGGAAGCAGAGGTCGATGTACGGTTCCTTGCGGATTCGCGGCGGGCGCCTTTCGTCGATGCCCGTGATTCTGATATCGCTGATGCCTTCCATACTGCGGTTCCTCGATTTAACGCGTGCTGGCCCGTGGGCCACAGTGTCACTATACGCGCAAAACCGGGGCGGAGCGGGATTCGGCAGTAATAAACCGGATCAAAGGACAGTTTTTGTTAATATGAAGAACTGTCAGGAGCTGAGTACGAGTTCAGCCATATTTTTCATCATAACTGCCACGTTTGTGTTAATCAGCAACGGAATATCACCATGAGCAACCTGCCCAAGTGCCCGAAGTGTGGCTCCGGATACACCTATGAAGATCGAAATATGTTCGTTTGCCCGGAATGCGCGCACGAATGGTCAAAAGAGGCGGTAACCGAAACTAGCGACGAGGCGCTCGTGGTCAAGGATGCCCACGGCAGCGTGCTGCAGGACGGCGATAGCGTCACCGTCATCAAGGATCTCAAGGTCAAAGGTTCCTCATCGGTGGTCAAGGTCGGCACCAAGGTCAAAAATATCCGGTTGGTCGAGGGCGATCACAATATCGACTGCAAGATCGATGGGATTGGGCCGATGAAGCTGAAATCCGAGTTCGTGAAGAAGGTATAAGGCGTAAAAAGAATCCCCGCTGAGCGGGGATGATGTGTAAAGCCTGTTGCCGCCCAGGGTGCAACAAAACCCGTTGCACCCGTTCGGCGGCGCGAACATACGTTAAGTATGTTCGCGAAGTCACCGCCTCACCCCGCCTCCGCGGGGGTGACAAGCAAGAAGGATAAAAGCTGCCCAAGGGGCGGCTTTGGGTCATTCAATACCTGTTGCCGCCCAGGGCAGAGGCCCAAATACGACTACTGATGCCGGCGCATGTACTCGCGCAGTACTTCGTTGATCTTTGATTGATACTTTTCGCTGCGTGTCTTGAACCAAGCGAGCACGTCGGCATCGAGGCGCAGGCTGATAGGTTTCTTGACGGCGCGGTAGAAACGCCCGCGCACGGCGCCGTCCCAGTCGCGCACCTCCGGGATATCTTTGGTGTCGATCTCCTTCTCTTGAAGGTATTTCACTGCCCGCACTTCCTTTTTGCGTCGTGTCGTTCGCTTAGTCTTGCTCATAATGCCTCCGTTCGTGCGCGGTCGCCTTTCGCGCAGAGATAATGCGGATGACTTCTTCGTCCTCATCGTGACGCGCCGTGTGTGTCACCAGCAACAATACAATTCCCTCAACCACCCCGAGGGTATGCCAGCGCTCTTCGTCGCCTTCCACGCGATCGAGCTTGCTGAGCGCAAGCGGATCGTCGAATATTTCCTGCGCCAGCTCGAAACTGACGCCGTGCTTTTTCTGGTTCGCGCGATTTTTCTTCTCGTCCCATTCGACGCGCACAGAGCAAGTCCTTTTATCAGTATATGCAATATTGTATATACATGTCGTTGCGGGTCAAGGCGCCGGGGCGGTTTGGGGCATGTGCGAACGATGCCGAAAGATTACAGGTGTGTGTATTTCTCGACCGTTGCTTGGGAGGATTTCATATACAGCTTTTGGAATTAATGGGGCCTGGCTCGATTTTCTACCGCCTACGCGGGGTGACGAACAAGAATGAATCATGCCTTTCCACTGTTCTGTTTCATATCCAACCTTTACATCGAGGGCTGACCACCGCCTGTACCACGGTATAGTCAGACTTATGCGTCATTCATGAATATCGTGCTATTCCGTTTCGATACAGGAGAACTTTAAAATGGCCAAGAATCTTTATACAGCGATTTTAGAGCGTGAAGGCGATGTATATGTCGCCTTATGCCCGGAACTGGATATCGCCAGCCAGGGAAAAACCGTGGAAGAGGCCACTGCCAACTTGAAAGAAGCGGTGGAATTATTCCTGGAAACCGCTGATCCTGCCGAAATCAAACAACGCCTGCACGACCGGATATTGGTAACCACCTTCGAAGCAGCGCATGGCTAAACTGCGTGTCCTCTCGGGGCGCGAGGTCTGTCGTATCCTAGGTAAACACGGGTTTGTTGAGGTTCGCAGGCGCGGCAGCCATGTCGTCATGTAGCGCAAGACCGACGTTGGTACCACAACTGTTCCAGTGCCAGATCACTTGGAGCTGAAAATTGGCACGCTACTTTCCATCATTCGGCAAAGTGGGCTCCAACGCAGTGAGTTTGAGGCTTGAAGAGCAGGGCAGACATGAAAAGCATTAAGAGGGGCCAGGCACAATTTTCTAAAACCAGCCCAACCACCCTCCGTCCTCAACAATCAGATGGTGTTGCGGACGCCAAAAATTCTTAGGATTTAGACTTCGCGCCGATATGCGACAGAATCGCCACCAAGAGTGCGGCTGACGACAGCACAAAAATATAAAAGAAACTTTCCATGAATTGAAAATACGTCGACGCCAGATATGTAAGGATCGACGGCGCGACGATCAGTAAACCTATCTTCAGCATGATACTTGACTCCTCCTACCCAGACCGCGGCTAAGATAAAATTATGCATCGAAATCTTTATGCGGGATTATTTTAAGTCTCAAGCCTTTTATGGAGATATGATATGGATCAACTCCAAGAAAGAAATCACTTAGCGAGAGCGTCCGCTTCCGTCCCAAATTTTATTGTTGTTCACGCTGTCGCCGCATGAACCAAGTAAATCTGTCAACTATTCTTCAGAGCGGACAATTGCCACCGTACCACAGGCTGACATCGCAGGATAGGAGATTCCCGTTACTATCACTGCTCATTGGCGAGTGGTCCATAAGAGAATGCTTAAATTAATTCTTTTAATTACACCCCAAGCAAAAACTCGGCCTATGATTAATATGTCTGGCATGCATCGATTACCCTTAACGGGTGGATCCGCTACGCAGACGGGTGTCACTGAATCGTCATGCCTTCAGTTCCCGCCAGACGGTGACGATGGTAACTCGCACAGCGTCCGTGAACGGACCCTGAAATCAGGAGGCCATCATGCGCGCACTTCACTTACCGCCGACCGACAAGCTTATTGAAGCCGTCGTGTTCTTTGCGATCGTAGTTCCGATCGTGATTATTTCTATGATAGCGGTATTCGTTTTCGCCACCCGGTGAACCTGTTG
>NZ_JBGQKW010000010.1:0-48826 GCF_041499725.1 Sulfuricaulis sp. | reverse complement strand
GGAATTCTCCTTATCCCGAAAGACTCCCATTGCCATGCAAAAACACAGCCAAAAACCCCGACATATCGGCAAATTGCTATGTTTTCTGAGATTCAAGTTAAGAATCGTCCAATAACCCACTGTTGTCAATGCGGTTTTCTGCATTCAAAACAGGGAAAAACCTAGGAAACTCGCGAAGTTTTTTGGTTCAGCCTCGACCCGCTCAAATCCTCGGATGAGACTGAGTTACCGGTGGAAAAACAGCTCAGTTATAGCGTTGGCGGAGATAGATATGCTTCGGACTGCCGCGGTACAGCCCAAAAGTGGCGCGGCCGGTGGGATCGGTGTTTCCCGTACCATTCCAGTCGAATTGCAGCCAGGAACGAGCCGCTAGATCCATGCGTGCATCAGCGTACCCGTCGCCCCCCGCTCCCGGGGCGGAGAAGCTCAGTTCTCCCACACCGGCCGTGGGCGAAACGACCGTGACGGTCGAAGGAATGTTCGGACCGGTTTTTATATTGATCGTCGCCACGCCTTGAGCCGGGTCATGAACAGCATTCTGCAAGTCGAGATTAGGGAGACTGAGCGATGTGCAAGTGTCCGCGCTATTCGTGACCCAACCGGTGATAGGAGGATTGGTCGCGGGCGCGGAGACAGTCGTGTCTTCGTAGTACTCCACCCGCATCGGCATCGACAGGGTCACAAGTTCGGAACCGTAGGCATTATAGAGACGTACCCGCCCACTGCGGATTTGCGTTTGCTCTTCGGTGTGGCCGACCGAGCTGACGCTGTCCGTGTCGATGGCACGCAGGGTGAGCGTGGCCGGCGCGGTTTCCTTGGCGGGAAAAGTGTACGTCACGGTACTCTGGGTCCGGGCACCACCGACGAAATTGCCCGCCGCAAGAGTGTTGTTCGTGAAGTTGGCGGCGTTGCCGGCATTCGAAACAGTGGTGGCTTTGGCGAATCCAAGCGCGCCATCGTAGTTCGCGGTCGTCGTGCCGCTGTTCGCGGCGCGCGCGGTGGCGGTAACGGTAAACAGCTGACCGGAGTAAGTAAACAACAGGGGGTCCGCGCCCGCGGGGCAGCCGTGGATGCGGGTGACGTCGAAATAGGCCGGCGTGAAGCGGCCGACCACGCCGTTGTCGTTATAGACGTTGATTCCGCTGTTGAGATAGTTGCTTGCGGTGGCTCGCAACGTAAAGCTGCCGACCTCGCTGTAGCGCCAATCCGCGGCCGATGCGGAACCGCCGCTGAAACTCGCTTGCGTAAGCGTGCTACCGCCCGCGCCGCGAACCAGTGTGCCGGCTGTTCCGGTGCCCGCCGGCGCGTCGGAGGGAGTGGCGGGCGTAAAAGGTGTCGTGGGTGACAGTACCGTATCCCAGGCGAATCGCGGGGCCAAGGAATTATTGGCTAAGTTGGCACCGCTGTCCGGGACACCGTCGTTGTTGGCATCGTCAGCGGCCTGCCACAATACACCGCGCACGGTGGCCGTAAAATTGGTGCCGGCCGACGTAAACACAGTCCCCGCGGCGGAACTGGCACCGGGGTTTCCGGTCACCGCGACGTGCAGCCAGGGGCGGGTGGTGATGCTGTTGCTGGTGCCACTCAGATCCACCGCCGTGGCATATAAACGAGTGTCGTCGCGCAGGTTCAGTATGTATTTGCCGACGTCCGTGGTGCTCATGGCGAAGCTCGCGGTGCCGCTCGCGAAGGTGAGCGTGAGGTTATTCGTGGCGGGGTTGGATGCCGGCGCACTCGTCGGCAGGGTCAAGGCGCCGATGGTGGGCACACTGGCGCCGGCGGGATGATAGGCATCCAGTGTGAGCCACGCGTCCAGATTCTTTGAACCGGTATAACTGGCGTCCGCGGAGCAGCTGCCGCCTACCTTCGTATAGAGACTCACGGATATGGTCTGATTGCGGCCGGCAATTTGGATCGGATCCTCGGTAATGACAAACGCGCTGTCGCGGAAGCTGGTGACCGGGGATGAAGTCGTGCTGCTACTCGGCACCGTGGCATCGGTAACATTGAAGGTCAGATCGTCCGCATGCGTATTGGTAAAACTGAGCGCGACGGACCCGTTGTCACCGGCGACAAAGGTATAGGTCGCGATGCCGTCGTCCGGCGTTCCGTTCACGAGGGTGCCGGTCGGCGTCCGCGACCAATCGCCATGCGACGTGGACGTGGTGATAGTGACCGTGCCGGTGTACCCGGTCAGTGTGTTGCCCGAGGAGTCCTTGGCCGTAATCGTGACGCCCTTAGCCGCGCAGGTGCTCGCCGAAGCCCCTACCGTGATGTCGAAATGATGAATGCCGGACAAAGGCGTTACAGTGGTCGCGCAAACTTGCAGGTTATCGATCTCATGGATATTGGTGGCGCCGCCGGTGGAACCGGTGTAGGACAGCAACCAGTTGGTCGGCACGGTTGCCTGGCCGGCTATGACCTTGGCGTCGTAGGCGGGAATAAGCGTGGTAAAACCAGCGCCGGTATTCCGCTCGACCGATACCATGGCGTTGACGCCATTGGCGTGGTCAACAATGATGCGGTAACGATAGCCCGGTCCGGCTGTGGCCCCGGTCACGTCGATGCCGGGCGCCAGGGTACCGGTGCCCGTATGATAGCTGTAATTGGGCAAACCTGCGCCGTAGGTGGCACCCACTCCGGAACCGGACCCGCGTATCGAGACAGAATCAGCCCGTGCCCCCGGCCCACCCACGCGCCCTTCGGTCGGGTTGGAAAAATTTCCGTACTCGTCGATTCCCACGCCAAGCCAGCCGCCGGCAAATCCCGGGCAACCGCCGGGGACCGTGCAATCGGAACCGGGGTTGCTCTTTTGCGCGTAACCGAGAGAACCGCCGAACGCCCCCGGCACGGCGGTGATGGCGCTGTCGGAGAGGGTGAGCGCGATGCCGTCCGCGCCGGAACCGCCGTAGGCGAAATGGTCGAACTCCACCTCGATCCGGTTTCCCGATCCCGGAAACAAACGCTGCAAGGTCGCCGTCGTGGCCGCGCTGCCGCTCGCGTCCGTCAGGCGCAGGCGATTATTGAAGATGACCGGGTCACCGAACGTCCCGCTATTGTGAGAGACGACCCAGTCCACGCTGGGGGAACCGTTGGCCCGGTTGAAGTCATCGGTATAGCAAATCAATGGCGTCGGCTTGAGGGATATGGACTGGACCGCTCCGGTATCCGCGGTCGCGGTGGCCGTGGCCGTGCGGGTTCCGGTGGCACCGATCGTGGGGCGGATTTCGTAATTCATTTCCATTGAAATCCCTGCCGCGTTGTTTGGCGCGAGCGATGCCACGTCAACGGCTTCGTTCATTGCCGCTGTCGACCAGGTTCCTGAACTAGCGTACTCATGGACGGTGACGAGCATGCCGTTGGTTAGCGTGGTCGTTACACTCGGCGCCGTATGGGTAGTGGCGCTGGCCGTGGAATTTCCGGTCTCGGCATCGTACGGGGTGACGTTATCCACGCCGTTAAAGCTTGCAATGCCGCCGACCGCGCCATTATGGGTGCCGCCCGACAACGTCCAGGTATAGCCAGCCGGCTCACCCACGCCGGCAACTCGATAATAAGTAGCAAGCTTGCTGGTGGTCGCGGTGCCCTGAGTCACCTGCCGGATCAGGGTCCATCCCACGGGTGGCGTAATCGTAATTGTGCTCGGCGTTACACTGACGGAGGCAATCATGACGTCCGCCGTGAGTGTTCCCGCGGGCTTGGGAATGGTCAGCGCGCCGACGGCGGGACGCAGCGCGATCTGCGCGCCGTGGCTGATGGCGGCCGCGGCTCCCGCGCGCGTGGCCGTGACCGCCGCTTGCGCGCCGGCGGCGGCGCGCAAGCCATAATGCGCGGCGATCGAGGAATCGGTGCCGTTATTTGTGGCGCTGAAAAAGGCTTGCGTCCATGGCGCACTGCCCGCCGGCAGACCAATGGAGGTGTGATTGTCGGCCATGTGCGCCGTGAACACGAGCATGGTATTCGGCGAGACGGTGGTGATGGCGCCCGCTTCGGTGGTCAGGTCGGCCGGCGAGACGGTAAAACTGTTGGCGACGTCGAATGGAGTAGTGTTATCGACGCCGTTGAAGCCGATAATCTGGGCGATGATCGAATCGCCACCGGTATGCGTAACCGTGGGCGTGGTGCTGTCGCCGGCGGCGGCGATCTTCCAAAAGATCGTGGCCCGGTGCGCAGCGCCGCTGTTGGCGGCGGAAAGCGTTGTCCAGCCGGCGGGCATCGATGCCACGACATTGTCCTTGCTTTCAACAACGCACAACAGCATGTCACCCGCCGACCAACCGGCTGGATAGCCCGGGGCAACGTTGCCGCTGGCGGCGTTCGCCACAGTTCCGCTATTCACATAGGTTATCACCCCGCCGGTCGCGGCGCTGGCCGAAGCCGCGGCGCGAAAACTAACGAGCGCCTGGGCTGGCGTTACGATGAAGGCAAAAACCAAAAACAAGACCACGGCAAGACAGGAAACAAGCGCCTTGCCATGTTTATGTTCGGCACGAAAGTTCATTATCTTATTGAGTTTCACGCTGAGGATGCGGCTGGCGGCGGTCATGACATATCTGAACTCATACTGAATGCTGGTGCCTTTTGAGGTGACGTGGCCAAAGCCACGCACCCGATCTTTTAAGGATAGCCCATGAAGGACGTGATCGAAGCGTCATACCATCAAGTCAAGGACTTAGGGCGCGTTGGTCACAGTCACCTGGAGGGTGCGCGAGACATAGTCGGCGTCGCCGAAATTCCCGGAGGTGGCAGTGGAGCTAATGACGTAGACGTTGTACGTATCGCTGCGCTCGCGGTGCGTGGTATAGCTGCAGACCACGGACACGGTAAATCCGTTAAGGCCGGCAGCCGCCAGATTAAAAGTATTGGTGGTCGGTGTTGAAGGAGTCGCGCCGCAAGTGGGCACCGTGTTGTTGAGCGCTCCGAAAGTCCCCCATTCCACCCCGGAACGCGCCGCATAGAAGGCGCGCGTGCCCTGCACCGCGGCACTCGCGGTGGCCCGCTCCATGCCGCCAATGGTCACCATCATGATTCCGAGCATGGCCAGCACCACAACGATAAAGATGGCCGCGACGAGAGCGAAACCCCGCTCATGTTTTCCGCGGATTGACGGAAGACGCGTCATGGAGAGTTATCCACGTGCACCTGGTACAGCAACCGGACCTGTTCGCCGCTGGCGGCGTCGGCGACGGTGATGTCGAGCGTGACAAGACCGGCGCGCTGGTTCGTACCCGGCGAGTATCTGAAGTTGCAGGCCGTGACCGGTGTTGAGAGCAATGCCGTCGTTGCTCCGGCCGGCGCGCTCTGCTGGGCAGCAGTGATGAGATAGTTCCAGTAACGCGTGATGTTGCCGTTCGGTCCAGCGTTGCAGACATAGGTTACCGGCGTGTCTACGACGTAGACGCGTTGGTTGGGCGAAGCGTAGCGGAACCGGAAGGTTGCGCCTCCGATCGGCAAAATCTGATGTTCATCGGGTGGGGCGCCATCGTCATTACTAATGGTAAAGGTCGTGTTGGCCGGCGGGTTAGGATTGGTAATGACGTATGGGCCGGCGGGCAAGTTTGCGTCCGCGTACGCATCCGCATTGGTGATACCTTGGTTGTAAATCGACAGGCGCTGCGTGGTGGAGGTGAACGGCACCGTAATGTTCTGAAAAAAGCCGACGATGTTGAATCCATCGTTGTCCGCGCCATTAAACTTTAATCGGTATCGTGTCGGTCCGTGGTCATGGCCGATATTACCCGGCCCGTCGCGATAGCGCGCGCCGTCCATCGTGTTGAGCATCTCGATCGTGCAGACCGCGCCCGCGGCCAAGCAGCTCACGCTGTTCGTGTTACCGAGGGCATCGCGCACGCGCACGCTGTTGGGCAGCGCCTGGCGGATGTCGCGCCCGAGACGCCGCACCGCCATTTCCGCCGCGTCCACCAGTTGCGCACGGCGCACCTGCGCCTCGTAGCCCTGGATCGGACGCACGATGATCACGCCCAGTACCGTGGCAATGATCCCGCTGATGGTGATGACGACGATCAGTTCGATAAGGCTCACGCCCCGGTTGCGACGCATGCAACCGGTATTCGACTGATAATCGAATCTGAGCAGGCTCATATCAGTTGTAGTTTGTCCGATATCCGCTGACAACGACGCTGCCGCCAGTCGGCATCGTGACCGTCACCTGTGCACGCACGGCGTTGCCGCTGGCGAGGGTGATGTCATTCAGCGCCTCGGTGGTCACCTGAACATTCACCGAGTAACCCGCTAGCGCCGTAATGGCAGTGCCGTTCTGGTCGCGAGGAGGACTATCCGTGATACCGTTATAGTCCCACACGTCATCGTAGAGACCGCGAGACGCCTCGACCCCGTCGGCGGTAAAATTTTTGGTGAGGATTTCCTCCAGATAAGCCTCGCCGACGATCACGGCCTGATGCCAGATCAGCGGGTCGGCGCTGGCGCTAGTGTTGCGCACGATGACAACCATGACGCCGGCCAGCGCAACCCCGATCACCACGATGGAGACAATCAACTCCACCAGGGTTACTCCGCGTGCATGAAGGCGGGATCGCATCATTCTCATTGCGCCTGCACGAATCCAGTCTCGCCGATAACCGTCAACTGCCGGCTGCCGACAGTGATGGCAAGCGAGGGCGTGACCGAAGCCGTGCCGCTGGCGGAGAAGGTGAAGTCAGCCGCCGAAAGCGTTACACCACTCGGAACGGTTCGGGTGAAGGTCGTCGCGTTGCCGGAAGGATCCGTCAGTGGCGTCGTATAGGAACCCGGGGTATTGCAGTTGCCGACGGAAGCGGGCCGATAGAGCGTGAACCCGGTCACGGTGGTCTGCACGCGCACGGTACAGCCGCTGGCCACCGCGTACTTCTGCGCGTAGCGCAGCGCGGAGACCGTCTCATCGTAAAATCCGCTTTCGCGAAAGGCATTGACGTTGAAAAACAGCGGGCCAGTCACCGCCGCGATCAGCGCGATGATGATCAGCGTCACGATCATCTCGACAAGGGTGAAACCTCTGAAACCACCGAGGCGCATTGGTACGGATTGATCAGGGGCCATATGAAACGACATTTGACATTCAGACAAAGACTAGCAAAAACCGGGGCGATTGCACGGCGCTGGGTTAGAAACGACAGACAGGCTTGAGGGTTCGAAGACAGACATGAACGTTCAAGGCGCGTCGCGGTTCCAATGATGACAAGGCATTAATGCGATTACCGGAACTCCTCGCGCCATGCGCTTGGCCTGGCGGCGTTGGCCCCGCCGGGCGCGGGCGCATTGACTGTGACTGTCGTCGTTTTATCCACGAACGTGCCGTTCTCGTCGGTCACCCGCACGGTGAAGTTGCTGTTGCCGGTGACGGTCGGCGTTGCCGGGAACACCAGCATAAACTGGCCGTCCTGATTGAGCGGCAAGCGCCCCGGGTCCGCGAGCGGGGCGTTGTTCAGGGGTGCCGTGAAGGTGGTGCCCGATACGGTCCAGGTTTCGATGTCCGTCAGGGTAGTGTCAGTGACCAGCGAGTAGGCGTCGCTTCCGAAGGTCCAGCCGGCCGGTACCGTAATCGCGACCGAGTCCACGTTGGCGCAGCCGCGATTCGTCACCGTCCAGGTCAGTTCCTCGTTCGTGCTGGAAGCGCTAGTGCTAACGGGAGCGACACTCACGATGTAGTCATCCACGTCCACCGTGTTGGAGGTGACCACAGGCGATGCAATCAAACCAGCATTAGCACTGACACTGCCAGTCACCCAAAAATTCGGTTTTGGGTTTACCACATCCACCGTTCCGGTCACCGCTGCGGTCCAGACGATGTTGCATGTTGCACCTCCGCCGGCGAGGCTGCCGGGGCATGTGGATGTATAAGCTGGGGCACTGAAAGCACCGATGACAGCGGTTCCGAAACGCGTCGGCCCCGATGGTACGAGATTGATCACGGCGGCGCCGTTGTTCGTCACCGTCATGGTGAAGGTGGCGGTGCCGCCGGAGAAAATACAGGCGGGAGTCACGGCAATACTCGCGTTCAGCGGGCTCACGCTCAGGATATTGGAGTCCAAGGAGCGCGATGTCATGGTCGTGCCGCTGGTGGTCCTGGCGTTGGCCGTGAATTTCACCGTGCCGCTGTCGGCGACATCCGTTCCATACGTAAAGGTAATCGTCCCGGAAGCCCCGGGTGCCAGCGTCAAGGGGTTGGGGCTATAGACGGTGCCGGTCAAATTGGGCGTGGCGGGTGGCGGAGCGGCCTTCCAAGTACCGGTCTTGGTTTGCGCCGGTGGATTGGCGTTGGACTGGATAGAGGTCGCTGTATTCGTGGTCGACAGGTTCTTCACCGTCATCACCAGCTTGAATCCGACGCCGGCATTGATGGTGGATGTCGGTACGCCCGCGAGATCGGTCGTCTGGAACGAGGTGACCGCAAGAGATTTCACGGCGAGATTGGCGGGGCTGGTCCTGGTGATGCGGCTGCCGACCTGGGACAGGGGAGTTGTGTTGTTCGTGTACGAGGCGCGGGCATCGCGCATGGTCTCGGTGTAGTCGCCGGTGTTGGTTCGCAATTTGATCGCGACGGTAAAATTAACCGGGGCGCCCACCGCGATCGCGTCGTTCCACGTCAAGGCCTGAAATGTGATGCTGGTCGTCGTGGCGCCGATCGCCGTGTTGAGCTTCCATCCGGCTGGCGCGGTGGTCGCACTGGAAAAATAGGTGGGGCTGGTCGTACGAAACCGCGTCAGATAAATACGTTGCCCGTTGTCCGGCGCGGTGTTGTTATTCGCCACCTGAAACGTAACGGCCTGAGTCGTGCCCATGTCAACGGCGGTACCCGTCGCGGGGCTGGTTTGCGTGATGGTAAAGGTCTGGGTGGCATACGCCGGAATCAGAGCCGACATCATCAGGAAGCCCAGCAAGCCTTGGATCAATCGTCTGTTCATTGAAATACCCCGCCTTCAGCAAGCGCTGTTGCTAGCGTTGAACCGTTTTGCGCTCCACGCGCGTCGTTACGTCTACCGCCCCCTGCGAAACGATTTCTGCCTCAAAGTCCGGGAACGCGCTGTCCACCAGCAGCGGAGTGACCGGCGCACCAACCAACCACGCGGGGCAGTTGGCTCCAAGCAGGCGACGCAGACTCTTGAGCGTCATCACGCCTCCTGCGCGGGTTGAACTGGCGTAGGCGATCTCCTCGGCGTTGACGCCGGTACCATCGTCCAGGCTGATGGTCCCGGCGCTTAGAAACTTCGGATGATCAGCAATTCGTAATTGCGCTGGAGTCACGCAAGTAACCGAAGCCGCCAGGTTATCCATGAGCGTCGTGACCGGATAAACCCGGCTGTCTCGGCCATGCGCGCTGGCGGCATTGCTAACCCCTCCGATGGAGAAATTGCGCGAAGCGGGAATGATACCTGTCAACGCCGGGCGATTTCCGCAGTTGGCGGAACTGGATGTAGTGCCGAAATATTGAATGAACTCGGCAGTACTATTGATGTCGTCTTCGACCTGCACATAGCCGCTCGTTGGCAAGCGGTCGATCGTATAGACACAGATATCGGCGGTGGAGCCAGCGTTCGGGATACGCCGACGCAGCATGGTCGCCGGCAGATTGGAATACACCGTGAAGGTCCCGGCCCCGAGGTTCCGCGTGGCGCTTGACATGGGGTCCGATGCGCTGCGATACCAATCGAGATTCTGGGCAAGGCGTCGCTGTTCGTACTCGAGGCCGCTATCGGCGAGGAACAGCGCCTGGGCCGAGTTGGCATGACCCGCGCTTGACAGCACATTGCCCGTGGAGAGGAAGGTGATCACGGTGGCAAGCAGCGCTACGACCACGATCAGGATCACCGCGGTCATCAACAAAAAGCCGCGTTGTTCGCGCGGGCTGCCTTGTTGGCCGGTGCCAAACCGATTCACGGGAAATTCCTCGGATGCACGGTGGCACGCAGGCTGGTGATGTCGGTGGCGAGGGTGCCGCGCTTGACCGCCACCGACGCGGTGATGAAGTAAACCTGCGCCGCGGTGGCGGCGACCGTGTTGCCGTCGCTGCGCAAATAGGCGAATTGCAGATTGTTGACGTCGTCGGCCAGCACCTGGGCATTGCGCATCAACTTGCCGCCGGCGAGCGAATAACTCACGGTGTTGCCCTCGGTGTCGCTGAAGGTGATGGCGGTCGCCGGAACGATGACGAGGTTCGCCGGCGCACTGACCATGCGCAGATCGCGCGTCAGCCGCTCGAGCGCCACGCGCGCCTGCGAGTCACCCTTGATCACCTCCTTGCCGAAGACAAACGACCGCAAGCTTTTGCCCAGCATCTGCGAGCCGACCGCCGCCAGAATCGCCGTCAGCACCACGACCAGAATCAATTCCACGAGGCTGAAGCCGGCGCAGCGGTTCGCGCCGCCTGAATGCCCTCGCCGAAATGGGTGTGCGGTGCGCATGTCAGTAACTGGCCACGAGCGCCGTGACCGCGAGGGTCTGGGGGCCGGTGACATTCACCGTGATCACTTTGTACTCGCTGCTGCCGTTCCAGTTGTTAACGATCGTCGCTGCGGGCACGTTAAATCCGGACGGGAAACTGGTGCACTGCGTAGGTGGCGAGCCCAGCGTGCAAGGGTCTATCAGGGCATTGAACCCTCTCGACTGCTTGTACGCGAGAATGAGTTCCATGCGTTCCTGCGCGAGCTGCAAGGCCTGGGAAACGTCGCCGGATGCCGGAGTATCTTTCATGGACGAGGTAAACGCGGCGATGAGACCGATCGCCAGCAACGCCACCACCACGATAAACACGATCAGCTCGACCAGCGTGACGCCGGCCTGATTGGCGCGATACTTCAGGATCGCCGGGTGGCGTTTCATTGCAGCACCACCCTTCCCGTTTCCGGTGAAATCACGAGGTTACGCGTGTAACCTCCTCCCGACAAAGTAATCGTGGCGTTCGCGGCCAGCCCGGTACTGCTGGTAAAAAGCACATAGGGGACACCGCGTCCATCGAACGCGACGTAATCGTTGGTGAGCGGCGGGTTCCATCCGCCGAGCGTCACCCCATTGAGAACAACGGGATTGGTGGAACCCGTACCGGGATGGACCACGGTATTGGCGCCACTGCTGCTGGTGATCTGGTAGCCCGCGGAGGTCAGATTGATGCGAAAACGGTCGCCGCGAGTCATGGCCAGCGTCTGGGTATAACGGATATCGGACGCGAGTTGCTCGGCCTGCGCGTCTACCCGCAGGCTCGGACCTGAAAGCCGAGGAATGGCAACAAACGCGAGTATGCCCACGAGCAAAATAATGACCGCCAGCTCCACAAGGGTGAAGCCGTTTTCGGTGGTTGACCGGATGCCGGAAATCCTCGTCATTTCTCACACCTAAAAAAATAGGGCGCTGACTCCATGCCAGCGCCCCCATGCTTTGCGGTTTCACCGGGCTCGTAGGCAACCTCTCGTTAGGTTGCGCCGGTTTTCACAAGTGACCGTGTCTATCGGTCACCTTACTTTCAGGAGATAAAGCTATTTTCTGTTCGCCCTGTTAACTTGCCGCTTAACATCCCGTTGAGGTAACCAACACCGTGCCGTCCGTGCCATAGAGCGCCTGGCAATTGCTGTTACCGCCGTTGGCCGGCTGGAAAGTCGCAGTATCAGTTGCGTAGGTGACATTGTAACCATCCGTGCTCTGCATCGCTCTGCCAATACCGATCGCAACACCGCTTGGAAAACCCGTGCTGGCCACCGTCACCGCCAAACCGTCCATGCAGACGGTATTGTTGACAGCGCCGCAACCGACGCCGCCACTGCCTTGGACCAGCAGCTGGGCCCGGGCGAGCGAGGCGGCGCCGCGCAATCCGCCCGCTACACCCTGAACGCTCGCGATGCGCGCGTCCGTGGTGATGTTGATGAACCGCGGCAGAGCCGTGGCCGCCAACAGGCCGAGAATGACGATCACGATGACCAATTCAATAAGTGTGAATCCACTTTGTCTCATGCGCATATTTTACTCCCTGTCATAGTTGGGATTTCAACAAACCTGCTTAACAACCACCCGATGTAACAGTCACGACAGCTGTGTTGGCATTGTACGAAGCCTGACAGGTCGCGTTGCCGCCGTTCTTGGGCTGGAAGGTAGAACTCGGCGCGGCGTGGGCAACCGTATAGCCATCCAGTCCCTGCATGGCTGCTTCAATGCCGACGAGGGCGTTGGTCGGATAGCCGGAGGCGTTCACCGACACGGACACGCCGTCCATGCTGATCGTGCCACCGCCACTGCCACTGACCATCACCTGTGCGCGAGCGAGCGAAGCTGCAGAGCGCAATCCACCCGCGACGCCCTGAACGCTCGCAATGCGCGCGTCCTGGGTGACGTTGATAAACCGCGGCAGGGCCGTGGCCGCCAACAGGCCGAGGATGACGATAACAATAACCAGTTCGACGAGAGTGAAACCGCTTTGCTGTTTAAACATGTTTATCTCCTGAATCAAAAAATAAAATTGCTCTACTACATTCTGGCAGTGGGTCCGTTACCTACTGCCATCCATCGTTACCGGCCCGACATCAGTATCGGGACCAGGAATAAGATTCCACGGGACTGAGGCGCAAACCTTCAACTGCATCTATGCCTCGATCAAACACGCCGTTCCCGTTTTTATCACTATAGACCAGCCGCACCGCGAACCGCGCCCGCGGGGGCTTGGGCGGTCCGCCGGTAAAAAACCCCTTGTTGCGGACCAAATAAACAAGCGTCTTGTCCCGCTTGTCGAAATACCAGTTGCCGTCTTCGAGTGTCGCCGGGTCCACGCCATCGCGCTCGCCCAGATAGTTGTGCGGCGTTTCCGCCAGCAGGGCCATGGGGTTGCTACCCTCGAGGGCCTGAAGGTCGGCGACCTTCGATTTCACAATACTTTCTGCAACCTTCATGCCAATCGCACTGCGAAGCGTCCCGGCTACCGTCTCCATCGTCACCCGTTCGGCATCCACCTGCAGGGCCAGCAGACGCGAGATCGCCAGCACCAGCAGCACCGAAATGATCACGATGACAATGACCAGTTCGAGCAGGGAAAAGCCGCGATGACAGTGCCTTATACCTCCCCGACCCGATGGGTCCTGGCTTTCCCGGCTCACAATGAATTCCTTCCTGCTGAAACACGGCAGCCTATGAAAATACAGTAGGTTACGCTTCCAAGCTTGTCTAGTTTCTCAGATCCGGGCATATGCCGCATTACGTCTAACCTTTACGCGCCACCTGGACGAGGTCCCACATCGGCAGGAACACGCCCAGCGCCAGGATGAACACCATGATCGCCAGAAACACGATCAGGATCGGTTGAATGGCGGTGCTCAGGTTGCGGATGTCGTAATCCACCTCGCGGTCGTAAAAATCCGCCACATTGAACATGAGTTCGTCCACCGAACCGGTATCCTCGCCTACCGAAATCATCTGGATCACGAGCGGCGGAAACATGCCGGTCGCCGCCGCGGTGCGCGCGATGGTTTCGCCACGTTCGATTCCATCGCGCATCTGCACGATACGATCGCTGATGAATTCGTTGTCCACCGCGCGACTGACCACCGTCATGCCCTGCACCAGCGGCACGCCGGACTTCATCATCACCGCGAGCGCCCGGGTAAACCGACCGAGGGTAGCCTTATAAATAACTGGCCCGACCACCGGGATACCGAGCTTGAACTTGTCCCAGCGATAGCGGCCTTCCGTTGTCCGGACATAGTAGCGGGCATAGAAGACCACGATGAACACCGTCGCCAGGATTACCGGCCAATAAGCGACGGTGAAATTTGACGTGGCGATGAGTATCTTGGTCGCGAGCGGCAACTCGATCTTGAACCCGGCGTAAACCTTGGCGAAGGTCGGTATCACAAAGAGATTGATAATGAAGATCGCGATGAAAATCGCGGCCACGACGAAAGTGGGGTAACGCGTCGCCGACTTGATCTGGTCGCGGGTATCCTTCTCGCGTTCGAGATAAACGGTGAGTTGCAGAAATACCTCCTGCAAACTGCCCGTGGTCTCGCCCACCTGGACCAGGTTCACGTATAGCGATGAAAATACCTGTGGATGGCGCCGCATGGCGCTGTTGAGGTCCAGGCCGGTATCGAGACTCTCATTGAGGTTCCCAATAACCTTGGCCAACGCCGGATTCTGCGTGGACTCGCGCAACCCTCGCAACGCCTGCATGATCGGCACGCCGGCCTTGAGCAGGGTGTACATCTGCCGGCTGAAGAGAGCGAGGTCCGTGAGAGAAATTTTAGTGCCGGCCGCCAGACGCGCCCGCAAGGCGCCGAAGACATCGGCACGCGCCTTGGCAATGATGATGTCGATCGGAATAACGCCGCTGTTCAGCAACTGGGCGGCGACGGCGTCCGGCGAAGCGGCGTCGAGATGCCCCCGCACCGCCTCACCGCGCTGATTGCGCCCCTTGTATTGAAACAGTGGCATAAATGTAGCCTTACTCGCTACGCTCGTTTGTCTTGAGATAAGAGCAGCAGCCCTGCTTCGTTCGTTTTGACAAATCAGCAGCCCTACTCGCTACGCTCGTTCGTCTTAACATAAGAAAATTATTCCTCCAGCGAATAGGTGGCGCGGACCACCTGATCCATGGTGGTCTGGCCCTGGGCGGCGAGAACGATGGCGCTGCGGCGCAATGACTGATACCCCGGCTGGGCCTTGGCCACGGTGGAAAATCTGAGAGGATCGCCCGAATGCAGCGCCTCCACCAGCGGGTTATCCATCTCCAGATATTCGAACACGCCTATTCGTCCCTGATAGCCGCTACCATTGCAGTGACTGCATCCACGTCCGCGCTTGAATTTCAGTTGGTCGGCCTTGTCCCCGGCTTCGGCCCGGACAATCGCCATCTGCGCGGCGGGAAGTTCATAGGGCTCGGCACACGATTCGCAGATACGTCGCACCAGACGCTGCGAAACGATGGCGCGCAGCGAGGCGGCGACCATGTACGGCGCCACTCCCATGTCGATGAGACGCAGCGCGGTGGAAACCGCGTCGTTGGTGTGCAGGGTCGACAGCACCAAGTGACCAGTCATGGCGGCGCGCATGCCGATTTCAGCCGTTTCCTGATCGCGCATTTCGCCCACGAGAATGATGTCCGGGTCCTGGCGCAGCATGGACCGCAATACGCGGGCGAATGACAGTTCGATCTTGGTATTGATCTGGACCTGGTTGATGCCGGGGAGCCGGTATTCCACGGGATCCTCGGCGGTCAGAATCTTGAATTCGGGCCGGTTGAGTTCCTTGAGCGCGCCGTAGAGTGTCGTCGTCTTGCCGCTGCCCGTGGGGCCGGTGACCAGCACCATGCCGTTGGGGTTGTGAATCATGCGACGGAAGCGATCAAGAACGTTCTTCGGCATGCCCACCTGCTCGAGGCTAAACACGCCGGCAAAAGGGTTGAGCAGACGCATGACCACCGACTCGCCGAACTGCACCGGCATGGTCGAGACACGCACATCGATGCTTCTGTCGCGGATGCGCACGTTGGTGCGGCCGTCCTGCGGCAGGCGCTTTTCCGAAATATCGAGGTTCGCCATGAGTTTCACGCGCGACACCAGCGCGCTCGCGATACGCCGGTCCGCGATGGTCTGCACGCGCAACACGCCGTCGAGGCGAAAACGGATACGCAATTCCTTTTCGTCCGGCTCGATATGGATGTCGGAGGCGTTCACTTGTATGGCATCCTCGAACATGCTTTGCAAAAGCTTGACGACCGGGGCGTCGGTCAGCCCCTCGGCTTCGGCCAGGGCCGCCAAATCGACTCCGCCCTGCGCCGTCAATTCCTGCTGGAGCTCTTGCGCCAGATCGCTGATTTCCTCCGTACGCCGGTAAACCTGGTCGATGGTCTTGAGCAGATCGGATTCCTTGACCACGGCAAAGCGCAGCGGGCGCCGCAGCACGCGCTGCAGTTCGTCGTAAGCGAAAATGTCGGTAGGATCGGCCATGCCCACGAGCAGGCTCTCGCGGCTGTCTTCCAGAGCGATGGCGCGGAAACGCCGGGCATGTGTCTCTGGAATCAGACGCACGACTTCGGGCTTGTAGTGATAGCGCCGCAGATCGATATAAGGAATATTGAGCTGCTGCGAGAGAAAGGTCAGCAACTGCTCTTCGGAGATAAACCCGTTATCGATAAGCACGCGTCCGAGTTTGCGGCCGCTTTTTTTCTGGTCCGCCAGCGCCGTATTGAGCTGCTCCTGCGAAATGACTTTATTCGCAATCAGCAGGTCGCCGATGCGAATCTTTTTCGGTTTCATTTCGGTTATCGTTGCCATGGTGACTCCCCGTCGGGCCGCTCCTCATCCCGGGCATGAAGCGGCTAATATGCTGAAAATACTGAACTTACCCCAATATAGTCGAAAAAACCGACGCTTCAGGCTTTTTCAACCGCAGCCGAACAGCCCCTTCCAGCACGTGCGGAAGAGCCTGATACCTCGGAAATACAAGCAAATACCGAGCCAGGCTTTACGACAAGCCGGCTGGAGAAGATAAATCAATGCGGGTTAGTATCCACGCAGGTAATAACTCGCGGCGGCCTGTTTTTCCAGATACTGGACCTTGTCTTCGAGCGTCTTGGCGTCTTCCTCTCTTCCAAGCTCCCGTCTGAGCTTGGCCGCCAGGGAGTAAAACGGGATCAGATCCGGCATGTTGTAATATTCGTACTTCAAGCCTTCGTCCAATATCTGCAGGGCTTCATCCTTTTTACCGCGCTGTAGCACGATGGCAGCGTAATCCAAACGGCCCTGGAACAGTTTGGGGTTGAGCACCAGGGCGCGACGAAAGGAATCGGCGGCAAGTTCGTGCCCATTATCGCCCGCGAGAGCGGGATTCTGCTGGTAGAGTCTTCCACGAATAACGAATGTCAATCCGCGCAGGGAATTGACGTGTTGTGCCTGGTCCAGAAATATGAGCGCATCTTCGTACAGCAGCTTTTTGCTGCCTTCGGCATCCGGCGGTAACAACGTGATCGCGTGCCGGTACAAATCTGCGTGCGCGATAAGCATGCGGTCATCCGCCGGAGTCAGGCGTTCCGCCGTGGCGAGGCCCTTGTCGGCTTCCTGCAGTTTCCCTTCCCGCGCCTGCGCGAGCGCCTTGTCATAATAGGAATTAGCCAGCCCCAGCGACACAAAATACAACATGGGAAGAAGCAGCAGCAGGACCACGATCACGGGAAAGGCCTGTTTGCCAATAAGATAAGAAAAACGAATCCGCATCGACGCCGGTTTCAGCTCGCGGTTTGCAATCTGGTGGAAACGGCCCATCACCAAACCCGATATCATCATGATAGACAGTATGTAGAGATTGAAATCGACAAAACTCTGGCCCGCCACCGCCAGCAACCCGCAAAAAAGACCGGTCAGTTCGATCCGGGTGCTCTTGCTCATGGTTTTAACGGACAAGGTTCGCACCAGAAGCCATAGCGCGGCAAACAGCACCGCAAGCAGAAGCAGCAGCCCCGGGAGGCCGGTCTCGATCCAGATCTGCAGATAATCGTTATGCGCGAAGAATCCGCCAGAATTGTCCACGGGATTGCGGTATGGCGGGAAAGCCAGGTAATAAAGTCCCAAGCCAATGCCGTGCCACGGCGAAGCCTTCAACAGATTCCAGGAAGATTGCCATATGACCAAGCGGCCGGAATCGTGCATCAGCTGCGGAAGGCGCTCGCCCAGTTCTCCGTGTGAAATCTTGGTGGATAAAAATGCTGCCGCCATCAATAGCAACAGCACGACGACTCCACGCTTCGGCAGGTTGCGCATGCTAAGCGCCACCAATATGCCCATGCTCAAGAAAAGGCTCAGGTTGGCACCGCGGCTCGCGGTAATAAAAATACCGAGAAACAGAATATACAAGACTACCCCCAGCAGGGCGGGGAAATGACGCGGAGCACCCTTGTCCGCCATCAGCAGCAGAAAATACGCCGACGCCGGCAAGGCCACGAGATTCAGAAAGGCGGCGTGGGTATTACGGGTTTCAAAAATGGATCGCGCCTGTTGCTCGAGCACGAGCACCTGATGAATCCCCATCAGCGCCAGTACAATCCCCAATACCAATATGATGGCGGCTGCATGCGACCAGAGCGCGTCACGGTCGGGTGTCAGGGTATAAAGCCAGAATACCAGCACCAGACTGCCGACCCACCAGAAGTTGATCACGCTGATACTGGGCGCGAGACTCCAAGACAGTGAAATGGCCAGCCACAACCAGAACAGCGTCAGGCACAGCGCCAAGGCCGTTTTGGGCACGGAAAGGCCCGAACCGTGGGATTGCAGGACGACCCAGCCCAGCCACATCACCAGCAGAATCTGGGCAACGGCAAAAAATTCTATTTGCGGACCCTTGAACAAAAGGGCGGGAAACAGGGCGCAGATGAACAACAGGGAACTGACGTGCACGGTGGGCAGGCTGTGCGTTTTACTTTTTATCACCGCCCTATTCCTCCTTGAGTGGCTGGTAGCGGGACATGCAAGCTTCCTACCTACTTATATACAATCTCGGACGAAACACCAGATTACACACCTATTAAAGAATGCCAAACCATGTTTCATGTCGTGCTCTATCAACCCGAGATTCCACCCAACACCGGTAACATCATGCGCCTGTGTGCCAATACCGGAGCGTGTCTGCATCTTATCGAGCCTCTCGGTTTCAGGCTGGAAGACAAAGAACTGAAACGCGCGGGGCTCGATTATCGTGAGTGGGCGGATGTCCGGACTTATGCGAGCTATGAGGCATTTATCGAAGGTGCGAGACCACGGCGGCTGCTCGCCTTTTCCACCCGCGCACGGCGGTTTTACACGGAGATGGAATACCTGGAAAACGATGCCCTGCTCTTCGGGCCCGAAACGCGTGGACTGCCACAGAATCTGCTCGACACTCTCCCGGAGAAATACCGCTTGCGGCTGCCGCTACAACCCGGCAATCGCAGCCTGAATCTGTCCAACGTGGTGGCGGTGGTGGTCTATGAAGCCTGGCGGCAACAGGGATTCAGCGACGGGGAATAATTCTTATTATGTCAGGACGAACGAGCGAAGCGAGTAGGGCTACTGATTTGTCCAGACGAACGCAGTAGGGCGACATTTACTCCTGCCGGGGTCCGCGTTTAAGTAACGCTTCCACGGCGGCCTGGGGCGGGAGGTTTTCGTATAACACACGATACACTTGCTCGGTGATGGGCAGCTCCACGTTGATTTTTTTCGCGAGCTGATAAAGCTCGCGCGAAGTGGCCACCCCTTCCGCTTCCTGACCCAGATCAGCCAGAATTTCGGGAAGCTTGCGCCCCTGTCCCAACGCCAGACCGACGCGGCGGTTGCGTGAAGAGTTATCGGTGCAGGTCAGGATCAGATCGCCGGCGCCAGCCAGGCCCATGAAGGTTTCCTTTTGCCCGCCCATGGCGATACCGAGGCGCGTGAGCTCGGCCAGCCCGCGCGTAATGAGCGCGGCACGGGCGTTCGCACCGAACCCGAGCCCGTCGCTGATGCCGGCGGCGATGGCCATGACGTTCTTGATCGCCCCGCCCAGCTGCACGCCCGCCACGTCGCGGCTGGTGTACACGCGCACGCGCTCGTTGCGCAGCCACGAAGCCACTTCTTCCGCCGCTTTCTCGTTTTCCGATGCCACGGTCAGCGCCGTGGGCATGTTGAGCGCCACTTCACGCGCAAATGTCGGCCCGGATATCACGGCGAGAGCATGCTTGCCGCCTAACACTTCGATCGCTGCCTGACTCAGCAGTTTGCCGCTTCCGGGTTCAAGACCCTTGGTTGCCCAGGCCAGGACAGCGTCGTTGGGCATTAGCGGACCCAGCGCGCTGAGCGTGGCGCGGAAAGCGTGACTGGGAACGGCAATCAGGAAACGCGATATGGATTTCACTGCCTCGGGGAACGATGCATGTACCTGGATATTCGCGGGAAAGGTAAAATCCGGAAGATAGGCGCGGTTCTGGCGTTCGCGTTCCAGGCGCTCCTGCTGAACCGCCTCATGACCCCAGAGCAACACGGTACGCCCATTGCGCGCGAGCAACAGCGCCAGCGCCGTGCCCCAGGATCCGGCCCCGAGCACGGTTACTGGATATTTTTTCTCGGAAGTCATCTTGTTTCCGGACGCTGTCCGAATCCAGTCAGAGCGGGTATTCGACGAATAAAAAATGTGCGCTGTGCTGAACCGTCTTCTGCTTCATCGCGCTGTCTCTTCTCTGCAGGCGTTATAAAATAGACTTCAATTGATGCTCGGTGGGCTCGCCTGAGCGGCCTGTTTCTGATCGAACAGCGTCTCGAAGTTTATCGGATTGATCAGCAACTGCGGAAACCCACCCTTGCCGACAAGATCATTGATCGTCTCGCGCACGAACGGTAACAGCACGTAGGCACAACTGATCTCGAGCACCCGCTGCAACGTATCGCCCTCGACGCCGCCGATGCGAAAAATTCCCGCCTGCTTCACTTCGACAAGAAAGAGGTTCTTGTCCTCGCGCTTGGCGGTTGCCGTCACGGTCAGCGCCACCTCGTATATGCCCTGCTCCGGATTGAGCACTCCATGCTCAACACCGAGTTGAATGCCGATTTCCGCGGCGGCATTCTGTGCCTGGATAAACGCCGACGGCACACTGGGTGCTTCGTAGGAAATATCCTTGATGTAAATCTTCTCGATATTGAAAACGATATTCTCTTGCTGACTCTGATCCACCGTCTCTGTCCTCGCTAATGTTATTAGGCTGTATATCGTAAGCGGTTCACGACTTCAGCAACGCATCCAGCTGCCCCGCTCGCTCGAGCCCCGTCAACTCCGTGTATCCCCCGACATGCGTCGCGCCGATGAAAATCTGCGGCACGCTGGTCCGGCCCGTGAGTCGAATCATCTCCTCGCGGCGCGCGGGGTTTTGATCCACCATCACCTTTTCAGCCTGAATACCCTTCTTCTCCAACAACCGTTCCGCCATCCGGCAATAGGGGCAAATGCGTGTGCCGTACATCAGCACTTTCGCCACCACTATTTCTCCACCGGCAGGTTGTCCTTCTCCCAGGCAAGCAGTCCACCGGAAAGGTTGTAAACCGTGGCAAAACCGTGCTTGCGCAGGATCACCGCGCCCTTCATGGAACGATTACCGGCGCGGCAGGTCACGATCACCGGTTTGTTCTTGAACTTGTCGAGCTCACGCAGGCGGTTTGACAACGCCGACAAGGGAAGATTGACCGCATTCGGAATGTGGCCAGCCTGAAACTCCTTGGGTTCGCAAACGTCCACGACCACGGCGTCCTCGCGATTGAGCAGTTGCACCGTCTGGGCGGCATTGGCATTCTTGATGCCGTGCAGTTGCTGGCTGACGGGGCCCATCACCAGCAAAAACAGGATGACGCCCAGCGCGACGAACAAATACCAGTTATGAATGACAAACTGCATGGTCATGGTTAGGGAATAAAATTGCTAATCAAAAAGAGATGGGGGGAATATATCTGAAATCCAGTTGTGATTTCCCAGTGTTGCCGGCAATCGCCGGTTGAACACGGTTTACCATGATTTTCCGGCTATGCTCAGCGGCGCACCGCGCTGCAAAAGGCCTGGCGCAACGAACCGATCAGCTGCAGTATTTTCGGATCGCTGATCCGGTAATAGACCTTGTTGGCGTCCTTGCGCGCCGCCAGGATGCCCTTGTCGCGCAGAATGGAAAGATGCTGCGAGATATTGCTTTGCGAGGTCCCGACCTGCTCGACGATGTCCTGGACGCTGACCTCGGTATTGCCCCCGAGGATACAGAGTATTTTCAGGCGCAGCGGGTGCGCCATGGCCTTCATGGAGCGGGAGGCAAGATGAATATCTTCTTCGTTGGTGATCAGTACGTCTTCAACTTTTGCAGCGGCGGCGCTCATCTATATTAGGCCTCGTGTTTCGTTCTCAGCCCACGCTCCCTCGCTCCGGACCCGCGGAATCTGCTGTGTCGTGAACGAAAACATTATACAATATCGGTGATATTTAAAAGAGACTGAAAAAACCGCTATTTGAGTCATCAAGCATGTCATTTACCCCTAAACCATTGGTTCTGATCGTTTTGGACGGATGGGGCTACCGTGAAGACACCCAATACAACGCCATCGCCGCTGCCCGCAAACCCACGTGGGACGCGCTCTGGAAGCAGCATCCGCACACCCTGATTCATGCCTCGGAGGCGGCTGTCGGCCTGCCTTCCAGCCAGATGGGTAACTCGGAAGTCGGCCACCTCAACCTCGGCGCCGGCCGCGTGGTGTACCAGGAATACACGCGCATCAACCGCGCGATCAGCACCGGCACCTTCTTCACCAACAAAACGCTCACCGACGCCATCGACCTGGCGCTCAAAACCGGGAAGGCGGTGCACGTCATGGGCCTGCTTTCGCCCGGCGGGGTCCACAGTCACGAGGAGCATATTCACGCCATCGTCGAACTCGCGGTCAAACGCGGCGCGACCCAGCTCTACCTGCATGCGTTCCTCGACGGGCGTGACACACCGCCGCAGAGCGCCGCAGCTTCCATCAAAGCCATGGAAGGAAAATTCGCCGCGGTGAAACACGGACGCTTCGCCTCGATCATCGGCCGCCACTATGCGATGGACCGCGACCACCGCTGGCCGCGCATCCAGGCCGCCTACGATCTGATGACGCAGGCCAAGGCTGAATTTAGCGCCGCCTCCGCGTCGCAAGCACTCGACATGGCTTACGCCCGGGGCGAAACCGACGAATTCGTCAAGGCCACCGTCATTTCGCCGCCCGGCGCGGAATCTGCCCATATCGCCGACGGCGACGTGGTCATCTTCATGAACTTCCGTTCCGACCGTGCACGCCAGATCACGCGCCCCTTCATCGACAAAAACTTCGACGCCTTCGAGCGCGCGGTGATTCCCAAGCTCGGCGCCTTCGTGAGTCTCACGGAATACAACTCCGAATTCCACGTGCCGGTCGCATTTCCGCCGGAGCGCCTGCGCAATGTGATGGGCGCTTACCTTGCGAGTCTCGGTCTGCATCAGCTGCGCATCGCCGAAACGGAAAAATATGCGCACGTGACATTTTTCTTCAACGGCGGCGTGGAAACCCCGTTCGAGTTCGAGGACCGTATCCTGATCCCATCACCAACGGATGTGCCCACCTACAACCTGAAGCCTGAAATGAGCGCGGCGCGCCTCACCGACGAAGTAGTCAAGGCGATCCGCGGCGGGCATTACGATGTCATCATCTGCAACTTTGCCAACCCGGACATGGTCGGCCATACCGGCGATTTCGATGCCACGGTCAAGGCCATCGAGTCGGTGGACCAATGCCTGGCACACATCTACAAGGCGATCATGGAAACCGGCAGCGAGATGCTCATCACCGCCGATCACGGTAACGCCGAACAGATGTTCGATTTTGAAACCGGCCAACCGCACACCGCACACACCATCAACCCCGTGCCATTCCTTTATATTGGACGACCTGCCGCTCTCGCGCCGAGCGGAGCGCTGGAAGATATCGCGCCGACCATGCTTTACCTCCTGGGTCTGCCGCAGCCGGCGGAAATGACCGGCCGGCCGCTGGTGACGTTGCAAACTGAACAGCCGGCGATTGCCGAGGGTCGCGCCTGACGGACATACCACACCCGCCTTTCCATCTCCCCGTGGCGGCACCGGTGCCAAACCGCCGCAAAACAACTTGGGTACGTTGGAGGGGCGCAGCATTGTTTTGCTGCCTGTTATTCACCGTCCTTCACCCGGTCCATGCCACCGACTCCGCACAGGAAGAAGCACGATTACAGAAACTGCGCGCCCGTATTGGCGCACTGCAGGAAAAACTCAACGAGACCCGCGGTCAGCGTGACGCCGTGCGCGAGGAAATACGTGACCTGGAACGTCGCATCGGCGGCCTGCTGCAAAGCTCAAGACAGACCGAGACACGTCAGCGGCGCAACGAAGGGAAACTGCAAAACCTTCGGGAACAGGCGGCACGCGAACGTGGCGGTCTCGATACGCAGCGGCAACAACTGGGGCGTCAGATCCGCGCGGCCTATGTCATGGGTCACCAGGAATACCCCAAAATGCTACTCAATCAGGAAAACCCCGCGGGCGTGGCCAGGGTTCTGACTTATTATCAATACCTCAACCGCGCCCGCACCGAACGCATTACCGACATCCAGGCCAGCCTGTCGCGGCTTGAGGCACTCGATCGGCAGATCCGGGAACAAAGCCAGGAGCTGGAGGTGCTGCGCGCCACCCAGCGGGAACAGAAAACAGCGCTCGAGATCTCCCGCGCGCGTCGCGGTGAACTGCTCGCCAGCCTCAGCCGCGAGGTGCATGGCCACTCGCAGGAAATCGAACGATTGCATGCGGACGAAAAGCGCCTGGAGCAGCTGATCGAGGAACTGAAAACGGTATTGCCGGAGACGACACCCCTGCCACCCGGCGGCGAGAAGCATTTCGCCAGATTACGAGGGCGTCTGCCGCTGCCCACCCATGGCCGTATAATCGCCCGTTATGGCGCGCAGAAAAACGTGGGCAACCTCAAATGGCGTGGCCTTTTTATCGCCGGGCACGAGGGGCAGAACGTGATAGCCGTGTTCCGCGGGCGCGTGGTGTTTGCCGACTGGTTGCGGGGATTTGGTCTACTCTTGATTCTGGACCACGGAGATGGCTATATGACGTTGTACGGCCACAACCAAAGCCTGCACCGGGGGGTCGGCGACTGGGTCGAGGCGGGCGAGACCATCGCCAGCCTGGGCAACACCGGCGACGTGGCGCAACCCGGCTTGTATTTTGAGATCCGTCAGAGCGGAGATCCGCGCGATCCGCTGATCTGGTGTAAAGCACGATAACGACTCGATTTTATTTTTACCCGCCGACACGGCGGAGCAGTCCATCAAACGGAGCATCATTAATGAAACTTGCAACACGTTATATTCTGGTCCTGTTTCTCGGGATGTTCGTCGGCGCAGCGATCATCCTCGATATGGGTGTGCTGGCCGAACGCGACGAACCCAAGGAAGCCCTGGCGCCGCTGCCGCTGAATGAGCTACGCAGCTTCACCGAGGTGTTCAGCCGCATCAAGTCCGATTACGTCGAACCGGTCGAAGACAAGAAACTCCTCGAAGACGCCGTGCAGGGCATGCTCGCCGGACTCGATCCGCATTCCGCCTATCTAGATGCGGACAGCTTCAAGGACATGCGCGTGGAAACCGAGGGCCAGTTCGGCGGTCTCGGCATCGAAGTCACGATGGAAAACGGCTTCGTCAAGGTCGTCTCGCCGATCGAGGATACGCCCGCCGCGCGCGCCGGCGTGAAGCCCGGCGATCTCATCATCCGGCTCGACGACAAGGCCGTGAAGGGTCTCACCCTCACCGAGGCCGTGCGCTTCATGCGCGGCAAACCCGGCAGTGACATCACACTCACCATCGTGCGCGAAGGCGCGACCAAGCCGCTCAAGATCACGCTTACGCGCGCGGTCATCAAGATCCAGAGTGTAAAGAGTCGGATGCTGGAGTCGGGTTTTGGTTATGTGCGCATCACCCAGTTCCAAGCCGGGACCGACAAGGGCCTGGCGGAAGCCCTCAAGAAACTGGAGACGGAAAACAAAGGCACGCTCCGGGGAATGATTCTCGATCTGCGCAATAATCCCGGTGGCGTACTCAACTCGGCAGTGGGTGTCAGCGACGCCTTCCTCGACAAAGGGCTCATCGTCTACACCGAAGGTCGCGTGGCGGATTCCAAGATGAAATTGTCCGCCACCCCGGGCGACCTGTTGAACGGCGCGCCGTTGGTGGTGCTGATCAACGGCGGCTCGGCCTCGGCCTCGGAAATCGTCGCCGGCGCGCTCCAGGATCATAAGCGTGCCGTCATCATGGGCACGAAGAGCTTCGGCAAAGGCTCGGTGCAAACCATTATCCCCATGAGCAACGGTGGAGCACTCAAGCTCACCACGGCGCGTTACTACACGCCGAGCGGCCGCTCGATCCAGGCCTCCGGCATCGTGCCTGACATCGTGACGGAAGAGGCCAGGATCACCAAGAGCGAAGCCGCCGACCACCTGCGGGAAGCGGATCTCGCACGCCACCTGGAAAATGGCGATGAAATCGCCAAACCAAAAGAAGAGCCGAAGAAGGAAGACAAGAAAGACGACAAGAAGAAGGACGAAACCGGCAAGCCCGCGGTCGAAGACTACCAGCTGCAGGAAGCGTTGAACCTGCTCAAGGGCATCAGCTTCTTCAAGGCTCAAGGTAAATAAAGGCAGGGGCAAAATTGCAACGCCCGGGGGGAGAACATGTACGCCGTCCCTGGCGCGGCCACGAAGACTTCGAATTACCCGGCCCAGCCATCCGTGGCTGGGCGCTCGCCGGGACGAAGGTGAGGCGGGGTTGTCGCCGATGCACTTAACGTGCAGCGGCGCCGCCGAACGGGTGCAACGGTTTTTGTTGCACCCTGGGCCACAAAGTGTCTTCGTCTATTTCCGGCTCGCCCGGTGAATCCTGAAAAAACCTGTAAAACCTGTGAAATAAATTATTTAAAACCGAAGCGTGTGCCGAAAAGGATCCGGCTGCGTTCGAGGCTATACGGGTCCAGACTCGTGGTGGAGCTTCCCAAACCGTAACTCGCTTCGGCCTGGAGACTGAAACCGCGCTGCACCTGCCACTTCCAGCCCGCCGACAGCAAGGAACGGTCGCCGCTGCGCGGGGAGACGAATGACGGCTCGTCGGCCGTGTCATACAGACTCTTCTGCATCTTGAACGACACGTAAGGCGTGTGCGACTGGAACAGCGTCAGGCTGCCGCCGACGGTGAAGCCGTAATATCGGCGTCCGAGATGCCGATAGATTTCCTCGCGCGCCACCTCATCGCCGAGAAAAACGCTGCCGGTAACGCTCGGTTTCACGGCGCTTGGCAAACGGCTGGTCCAGGAAATCGCGGCGCGGGTATCCAGCGTATCAAGCGGTGACGGATTGACGGCCGCGCCCTCACCGTACTCGGCGGAGATCACAAAGCTGTTCATGGTGTCCACATGATGTTGCCACCTCACCCCGAAGGCATTGACACGGTTGCCGGATATCTCTTCAAAAGACGAGGGGTGCTGGTTACCGGGGGTCTCGATTTCCCCATAAAAGCTGACCGAGCTGGCGCCGACTCCGACATCGCCGGTTTCCGCGGGATAGCTGTCTTCGCCAACGGCACGCTGAGACCGGTAGAGGTCAAGCCCGAAGGAATTGTATTCGGACGGGTTCCGCAGCTGCACCTGGGGAACCCCCAGGGCGCCCACGCCCGCGAAAGGGGCGTCATCGAACCAGGAGAGTTTTCCTGACTGAGCGGACATAGCCGAACCCGTGCTGGCCAGCAACACTGCACCCGCGAGAAGGGTTTTTCTGACAACCTTCATATCTATACCGATCATCCGTATATTGTGATTGAATTCTAGCATAATGGCCCGCCGGCCCGACATGCCGTCTGTCACGGAATCTGCTCCGGCCAGCCTCGCAGCAGCATAAAACCGCCCATCGCAGCGAGCGCCCATCCCAAAACACGTCCCCATGACGCCTCGCCGTAAGGCGCAACGTCCATACCCAGCATCACCGCACCGGCGATCAGCAAGCCGCTGCCGGCGGCAGCGAAATAAAGCCGACGATGCTGGCGGCGCAGCTGGCGGCGCAGCTGCTCGATTTCGCGTGCCGTGGATTCCCGGGCCGATTCTTCCCGGCCCGCACGCCGCAGGCCCTCGTGCACCAGCGCCGGGATTTCCGGCAGCATGGCCCACCATTTGGGAAATTCGTTGCGCAGCGTTCGTATGAAGGCGCGTGGCCCCATGTGCTCGCTCATCCAACGTTCGAGATAGGGTTTGGCGGTGTCCCACAAGTCGAGGTCGGGATAAAGCCGCCGGCCCAGACCCTCGATATTGAACAGCGTTTTCTGCAGCAGCACCAGTTGCGGCTGGACTTCCATATTGAAACGCCGCGCAGTCTGAAACAGGTGCAGCAGGAACCGGCCGAAGGAGATGTCCTTGATGGGGCGCGCGAATACCGGCTCGCACACGGTGCGGATCGCCGCCTCGAACTCCTCGATGCGCGTGCCCGCCGGAACCCAGCCGGCGCGCAGGTGGGCGTCGGCCACGGCGTGGTAATCGCGGTTGAAAAACGCGAGGAAATTTTCCGCGAGGTAGCGTTTATCCTTTTCGCCGAGCGTGCCCATGATTCCGAAATCCACCGCGCGGTACTGGCCCTCGGGCGAGACGAAGATATTGCCTGGATGCATGTCAGCGTGGAAGAACCCGTCGCGGAACGCCTGCGTAAAGAAAATCTCCACACCGTTGTGCGCCAGCCTACGCATGTCGACGCCGGCAGCCTTGAGGCCCTCGACATTGCCGACGGGAATGCCGTGGATGCGCTCGAGCACCATGACCGTGCGGCGGGTGAGGTCCCAGTAGACTTTCGGAACGTAAAGCAGGTTAGAGTCTTGAAAGTTAGCGCGCAGGCGGCTCGCATTCGCCGACTCCACCCGCAGGTCGAGTTCGTCATGGATGGTCTTGTTATATTCATCCACCACTTCGACGGGTCGAAACCGGCGAGTATCCGGCACGTAGCGCACCGCCAGGCGCGCGAGCATGTACAGCAGTTCGAGATCGCGCTCGATGACCGACTCGATGCCGGGGCGCAGCACCTTGACCGCCACTTCACTGCCGTCGTGCAGTCGCGCGATATGCACCTGCGCCACCGAGGCCGAGGCGATGGGTACGCGGCTGAATTCGCTGAAGAAGGCGTCGAGTTTGCCGCCCAGCGCCTGCTCGATCAGACGCACCGACTCATCGCCGGAAAACGGCGGCACGTTATCCTGAAGCCGCGCCAGTTCCTCGGCGATGTCTTCCGGCAGCAGGTCGGGGCGGGTGGACAGCATCTGACCGAATTTCACAAACACCGGTCCCAGTTCCTCCAGCGCCTCGCGCAGGCGCACGCCGCGCGGTAGACCGCGGCGTGCGAACAGCCGCCATGGCGCGAGCCGCAGCAACAAACGATAGGGGCGGAAAAGATGGATCGCAGTGACGAACTCGTCCAGATCATGCCGGACGAAGACCTGCGTGATACGCAGCAGGCGGGCGAACTGGCGCGGACGGATCATTTGACGCCCTCACGCAAGCGCTCAAGGCGCGATTCCAGGCGCTCGGCCTCCCCTCGCAACGCTTCCACGGCCTGTTGAAACGCCTCGGTACGTGAACGCGAGGGCAGCAGGCGGCTTTCTTCCTGCAGGTATTCCGCGGCATCCTCGCCCAGCGTATGCAGCGAGCGCCGGGTCCAGCCGCCCAGATGGCGCAGCGCGTTACCCAACTGATGCGCCGCGACGTCGCCCAGTACGCGCGCCGCCGGTTCTTCCCAGTCGATATCGATTTTTTCCAGGAGACGCTGGAAGCGTTGTCCGAGATCGATGTCACCGCTAATTTGGATCTCGCCATCGACCATGACATCGGACGCCACGCGCCGCAGCGCCAATTTCGCAAACACCGGAATGTCGCCCACGAGCGTCACATCCGGCGCGCCGTCGTGGTGCCCACGCAAACTGATCCCGGTTTCGGATGGCAGCACAAAAATCTCGACGGGATCGGCGCCCCCCAGCCGCAGCCGGATCACCTTGCCCTGGAGTTCGCCCAGTCGCGCAAGCGTATCGGGGTCGAGACGCAGGATACGATTGATGGTCTCTTCAGTCAGCGTTGTGAAAGGTGATGTCATTTGAACATTTTAAAAATGAACGCCAGGACACAAGGGTCGCCAGGAAAATCCATTTTAATTTTCGCATCCCTGACGTTCCTGGCGCCGTGGTGGGGTTCAGAATTTATAGCCTTTGTGCAAGGCGACGATGCCGCCGCTTAAGTTGAAATACTGCACCCGCCCGAATCCCGCACGCTCCATCATCGTCTTCAGCGTTTCCTGGTCGGGATGCTTGCGGATGGATTCCGCGAGGTAACGGTAACTGCCTTCATCCTGAGCGATCACGCGTCCGAGCCACGGGAGGACATTGAAGGAATAGGCGTCGTAAAGGTTGTTCAGCCCCGGCACCACCGGACGGGAAAACTCGAGCACCAGCAGCATCCCGCCCGGCTTCAACACCCGAAACATGGAGGACAGCGCGCGATCGATGTGCGTCACATTGCGCAACCCGAAGGCGATGCTCACGCGATCGAAATAATTCTCGGGAAACGGCAGGTTCTCGGCGTTCGCCTGCACGAACGCGACATTGCCCACGATGCCGCGATCCGCCAGGCGCGCGCGCCCGACCCCGAGCATGGATTCATTGATGTCAGCGAGCACCACCTGCCCGCGCCGGCCGACCCGCGCGGCAAATTTCGCCGCCAGGTCGCCGGTACCGCCGGCCACGTCGAGCACGCGAAATCCGCCGCGTACACCGCTCGCCTCGGTCGCGAACTGTTTCCACAGGCGATGGATGCCGAGCGACATGAGGTCGTTCATCAGGTCGTATTTACTGGCGACCGAATGGAACACCCCGGCGACGAGATTGTCCTTGGCCGACTCCGGCACCTCGCGGAATCCGAAGTGCGTGGTGCGCTCCTGCTTACCGGGCGATGGCATGAGATATTTATCCCACCGGTTTGGGCTTGCGGACCACGCCCGCCTTGGTCAGCCGTTCCAGGTACTGTTTCCACAGGCTGTCTTGGTCTGTGCCCAGATGATGCAACCAATCCCAGGAATAAATCCCGGTGCTGTGGCCGTCGTCGAAAAACAGGCATACGGCGTAACTGCCCACCGGCTCGATGTTGGTGATATTCACGTTCTCCTTGCCCACCTGCAGCACTTCCTGTCCCGGCGCGTGGCCGCGCACCTCGGCCGACGGCGAATACGCCCGCAGATATTCGCAGGGCAGATTGAAATGGCTGCCATCGTCGAACGACACCTCGAGAATGCGCGATTTCTGGTGCAATTTGATGTCCGTCGGTCTGACTGTGTTTTTTCGCATGCTTTTCCCGCCTAGATTCACTCGGCCCCCTGTTTTTGACGGCAGGCAGGCGCTGAAACGGCTAATGGTAACCAAAATGTCATATTTATGGTATGAAATGCGGCAAACTCAAGGGTTATTAAGCCCGGACACTAAACCATGCGGGCCAAAATCCTCATTGTCGACGACGAATCCGCGATCCGGCAGATGGTCTGCTTGGCCCTCTCGCAGTCGAGCTACGACTGCATCGAGGCGGCTGACACCGCCGAGGCGCAGGCAAAAATCCTCGCGGACATGCCCGATCTGATCCTGCTCGACTGGATGTTGCCGGGACTAAGCGGAGTCGAATACTCCCGACGCCTGCGACGCGAGAAACTGACGCGGGATATCCCTATCATCATGCTGACCGCGCGCACGGAAGAAACGGACAAGGTGACTGGGCTCGATAGCGGCGCGGACGATTACATCACCAAACCGTTTTCCACGCGCGAAATGCTGTCGCGGATCAAGGCGCTGCTGCGACGCACGGCCCCGCATGCGGCCGAATCGCCGGTGGAAATCGGTGGACTGACGCTCGATCCGGTCACGCATCGCGTCAGCGCGCGTGGACAGCATCTGGAACTGGGGCCCACGGAATTCCGCCTGCTGCAGTTCTTCATGACCCATCCCGAGCGCGTGCACTCGCGCGAGCGCCTGCTCGACAGCGTGTGGGGCAATAACGTGTACGTGGAAGAACGCACCGTGGACGTGCATATCCGCCGCCTGCGCAAGATACTGACTGCCACCGGGCACGACCGGTTGATTCAGACGGTGCGCGGCGCCGGCTACCGTTTCTCGATGCAGGAATAACGCATGCATCCCGGCCTATGGCGCGAAATCTGGATTCTCATCGGCATCGCCGTATTGAGCCTCTTCTTCGGCGCGCTCACCGATCACCCGTTCCTGATCGCCGCCTGCGGGTTCGGTTTTTACATCGCCTGGACACTGCGGCACCTGCGGAATCTGCATCGCTGGCTGCTCGACCGCCGCGCCGGCGATATTCCGGAAGCCGGCGGATTGTGGGGCGAGGTGTTCGACGAAATTTACAAGCTCGTCAAACAGGCCTCGCGTCGCCAGGATCAGCTGAGCGGCATGCTTGCACGATTTCAGAAAGCCGCTTCGGCGATGCCCGATGCCGTGGTGGTGTTGTCGCAAGCGGGCGACATCGAATGGGCCAATCGCTCCGCCGCGGGCTTGATCGGCATCCGTTATCCGCACGACGCCGGCGTGCGCCTGCTCAATCTCCTGCGCGTGCCCGGCTTCGCCCAGTACCTGGAACGCGGTGAATACGTCGAACCGCTGGAGATCACCTCGCCGGACAACCGAGAAATCCACGTCTCCATCCAGATCACCCCTTTCGGGAGCAGCCAGAAACTCGTCATCGGGCGCGATGTCACCCGGCTGATGCGGCTGGAACAGATGCGCCGCCACTTCGTGGCCAACGTTTCGCACGAGCTGCGCACGCCGCTCACGGTCCTCGGCGGCTACGTCGAGACGCTGCGGCAGATGGACCAAATCAAGATGGAAGACCTCAAGAAGCATCTTTCCACCATGCATGAGCAATCCCTGCGCATGCAGCGCCTGGTGGACGATTTGCTCATGCTTTCGAAACTGGAGACCGCGTCACCGCGTACGCACGATGAACCGGTGGATGTCTCCGCGCTTCTCACAAGTCTCAAAGAGCAGGCGATGCTGTTAAGTGGAGAGAACCACCACGACATCACACTGGAGACCGATCCTTCGCTCAAGCTGCTCGGCAGCCGCGAGGAACTGCACAGCGCGTTTTCCAACCTGATCAACAACGCCGTGCGTTACACACCTGCCGGTGGCACGATCCGGCTCACGTGGCGCGCCGCGGGTGACGGCGCGGAATTCGCCGTCACCGACACCGGCGAAGGCATTGCGCCGGAACATTTTCCGCACCTGACGGAACGCTTTTACCGCGTGGATACGGCGCGCTCGCGCGCCTCGGGCGGCACCGGCCTGGGACTGTCCATCGTCAAGCACGTGCTGCTGCGCCACGACGCGAGACTTGAAATCGAAAGTGATGTCGGCCAAGGCAGCGCATTTCACTGCGTCTTTCCAGAGCAGCGGGTTGCCCGCGCTTGATGTTCCCGGCACCGGTGTAATACAAATTTCATGGTGGCAGTCCATCATGCCGGCCATGAGTAATCTAGCCGGTAAATTCCACCACATCGAAGCAGCCTCCGCCGCCGAACAACCCACGGAAGCAAACATTCCCGGCCAAGTTACCGCCGATGTTATTTATCCCGCCCTGGTCCGTCATCTCACCGGATTGCTGATCCTGGCGCTGTGCCTGTGGATGCTGGCGGGGATTATTCACCTGGTTGCCGGCCTGCGTGAAACGCTCGCCGCAGGCTGGGCGAGCATTGCCGAACACGTGATCATAAAAGCGCTCATCATGCTGGCGCTTCTGGAAGTCATCCGCACGCTTCAGGCGTATCTGAAACTCGGACGCGTGCGTGTCACATTTATTCTCGATACCGCCCTGGTGGTACTGATCGGCGAGCTGATGGGCCTGTGGTTCAAGGAGTACGCGCCGGGGAAGGTGCTGCTCGGGCTGGGCGTGATCGTCACGCTCGTGGCGCTGCGCATCGTGACGGCGCGTTTCTCGCCCGAGGCGGCGAGTGACGCACGGTAGTTGCCACGCGTCCCGGCCCCGAGGTGACAACCGTAGCCATCCCCAGCCGTCACCCCGTGCGGATAGCCTGTATTACCGCGATTTTCCGGGCCTACTGCCGGGGTATTTAATATACGTTTGATCATATATATGTTTTGGCATATATTAATGTCATGATTTCCGCGGAAAACTTCTTTACCGCCCTGGCCGATCCGACACGCCTGCGTAGCCTGTTGCTGCTGACCGCGGAGGGTGAGCTGTGCGTCTGTGAACTCACCCACGCGCTCGATGAATCCCAGCCCAAGATTTCACGCCATCTGGCGATGCTGCGCGATGCCGGTATCGTCAGCGACCGGCGCGAGGGGCTGTGGATCCACTATCGCATCAACCCCGGGTTACCGGCCTGGGCGCGCGAAATTCTGAATACCGCGAGCCGGGCAAACACCACGGCCAAACCGTTCGCACAGGACCGCAAGCGCCTGCGCGGCGCGCCGACCCGGCCGCCGATTCGCTGCTGCGCCTGACGGCCGGCGCCCATCGGCGCAAAAAACGATTTCACCCGGACAAATCATGTTCGAAGCCCTCGCCAACTGGATCGTTTACGACCTCGCCGGATTACAGGGCACGCCTCTCGGGTCAGCGCTGCAATTCTTCGTGATGGACGTCTCGAAGATTCTGGCATTGCTCACGCTGGTGATCTACGTCATGGGCCTGCTGCGCGCGCTGCTTGCGCCGGAAAAGGTACGCGAGTTCATCCGCCGGCGCTCGAACATCTCGGCGCGCTTCATGGCCGTGGGCCTGGGCGCGGTGACGCCGTTCTGTTCCTGCTCCTCGATTCCGCTGTTCATCGGCTTTCTCGAGGCCGGCATCCCGCTCGGTGTCACGCTGTCGTTCCTGATCGCGAGCCCCATGATCAACGAGGTCGCCGTCGTCGTACTGGCCTCGGTGATCGGCGTGAAGATGACGGCGATCTACGTAGCCACCGGCCTGACCGTGGCCTTTGTCGGCGGCTTCGTGCTCGAACGATTCAAGCTGGAACGCTGGGTTGAGGAGTACGTATGGAAGATACACACGGGCGAAGCGCAGCGCGCGGCACCCGATATCTCGCTCAAGGGCCGGCATGAATATGCGCTCGCGCAGGTGCGCGAGATCGTCGGACGCATCTGGAAGTTCGTGCTGATCGGTGTCGCGGTCGGCGCGCTGATCCACGGCTACGTGCCGGAGGATTTCGTGGCGCGCATCGCCGGTGACGGCGGATTCCTGTCGGTCGTCGGCGCCGTGCTCGTGGGCGTACCGCTTTATTCCGACGCGGTCGGCATCATCCCGATCGCCGAGGTGTTGCTCGGTAAAGGTGTGCCGCTCGGCACGGTGCTGGCCTTCATGATGGCGGTCACGGCGCTGTCGCTGCCCGAGATGATGATCCTGCGCAAGGTCGTGAAGTGGCCGCTGCTCGGGGCGTTCACCGGATATCTGGCCACGGCCTTCGTTATCGTGGGCCTGCTGTTCAATTCCTTACGGGGTGTCGTATGAAGAACGTGAAAGTGCTGGGCACGGGCTGCGCCAACTGCAAAGCTACCGTGAAGCTCATCGAGGATGCGGCGCGTGCCAAGGGCGTCGCCGTCAATCTAGAAAAGGTCGAGAATATCGCCGACATCATGGCCTATGGGGTGATGTCCACGCCCGGCGTGGTGATCGACGGCAAGGTGGTGCACGCCGGCGGCATGCCGAACAAGAGCGTGGTCGAAGGCTGGCTCGCAGGCTGAAGCAAGCGCATGAATAGATTCATTACCAAACCATCGACGGTAAATGCCGCCGCGGTCCATTCCGCAACCGGGTCCAAAGACCTGGCCACGGCGCTCAATCGTGACTGTCTGTGCGTGACCGTCAACCGCGACGCGCTGCGGCACGAACTGGACGCCGATCTCTATGACGAGATGCTCGCCACCCGGCCGAATCTTTTTTCCGCCACGGCGGTGTTCGTGACGCCGCAACAGGTCGAACGCATGCGCGAAATCATCCGCGCAGTAGAAACTGTGGTGGCGCTGCCGGCCTATCGCGAGGAGGTGCTGGCCGAGGCGCCGGAGGTCGCCCGCTTCGACCCGGGACCGCGCGGTGTGTTCATGGGCTATGACTTCCATCTCGGACCCGCGGGACCGCAGCTCATTGAGATCAACACCAATGCCGGCGGGGCACTGCTCAACACCGCACTGGCGCGCGCGCAGGCCGCCTGCTGCGAGACGATGAAGCCGCTGATACCGGGGCCGGCGGACATCGGCGCGCTCGACGACGTTTTCCACCAGATGTTTCTGCGCGAGTGGCGCCGGCAACGCGGCGAGCAAACGCCCACGAGCATCTCCATCGTGGATGACGCTCCCCGGGAACAGTACCTCTACCCGGAGTTTCTTTTGTTCGAACGGCTGTTCCGCCGTCACGGACTCAAGGCCGTGATCGCCGATCCGGCCGAACTCAGGATGCTCGACGGCAAGCTGTGGCATGAGAATCAAGCCATCGACCTCGTATACAACCGCCTGACCGATTTCACCCTGGATGAACCGCGGCACGCGGTCCTGCGCCAGGCCTACCTCGAAGGCAGCGTCGTGCTCACGCCACATCCGCGCGTGCATGCGCTCTATGCCGACAAGCGCAATCTCGTCGCGCTGACCGACGACGCGCGGCTGCGCGCGTGGCAGGTTCCGGAGCCTGTCATCCACACGCTGCTGACCGGCATTCCGCGCACGGTCGCGGTGGACGCCGCACACGCAGCGGAATTGTGGGAGCGGCGGCGCAAACTGTTCTTCAAGCCCACCGCCGGTTACGGCGGAAGAGCCGCGTATCGCGGCGACAAGCTCACCCGGCGGGTGTGGGACGAGATCGTTTCCGGCCGTTACGTCGCGCAGGAACAAATCGCGCCGAGCCAACGGCGGCTGCGGCAGAACGGAACCGAAACCGCGCTCAAGCTCGATATTCGCAATTATGTCTACGACGGCGAGGTGCAGCTGCTCGCCGCGCGGTTGTATCAGGGTCAGACGACCAACTTCCGTACCCCGGGCGGCGGGTTCGCGCCGGTGTTCTGCCCATCGCCGGAAAGCAATCCGCCGGGAAACCAAAACGCCTGCGGCGCGGGCAAAGTCTGCCAATAAATCTTGATCGCTCATACAGGAAATCGAATGTACCAACGCAAAGCGAGGATTCTGTTTCTGTGCACCGGCAATTCCTGCCGTTCGCAAATGGCCGAGGGCTGGGCCAATCACCTGGGCGGCGAATGGCTGGAGGCGAAATCCGCCGGCATCGAGGCGCACGGCAAGAACCCGCGCGCCATCGCCGTCATGCGCGAAGCCGGCGTGGATATCTCGCGCCAGGAATCCACGCGCGTGACGCCGGAGATGCTGACGCAGGCCGATCTCGTGGTCACCGTCTGCGGCCATGCCGATGAGCATTGCCCGATGCTGCCTCCCGGAGTTCAGAAAAAACACTGGCCGCTGGAAGATCCGGCGAAAGCCACCGGCACCGAGGACGAGATCATGGTTAAGTTCCGCGCCACGCGCGATGACATCAAAAGCCGCGTCGAAGGCCTGATCGGCGGACTGAAAATGCTGGCGCGCAGCGACGGCAAGGAGGAAGCATGAGCGCACAATGCGAAACCACCGCAAAGCGATCCACGGGCGCCGGGATGGGTTTGTTCGAACGCTATCTCACTCTGTGGGTGTTCCTGTGCATCGTCGCCGGGATCGGCCTCGGGCGACTTTTCCCGACGGCATTCCAGGCCGTGGGCGGCCTCGAGATCGCCCGCATCAACCTGCCGGTCGCGGCGCTGATCTGGCTCATGATCTTCCCGATGCTGCTCAAGGTGGATTTCGCGGTGCTGCATCGCGTGACGGCGCACTGGAAGGGCATCGGGGTGACGCTGTTCGTGAACTGGGGAGTAAAACCGTTCTCCATGGCCCTGCTCGGCTGGTTGTTCATCGGCTGGCTGTTCCGACCGTGGCTGCCGGCGGAGCAAATCAATTCCTACATCGCCGGGCTGATTCTGCTGGCCGCCGCGCCCTGCACCGCGATGGTGTTCGTGTGGAGCCATCTGACACGCGGCGAGCCGAACTTCACGCTGACCCAGGTGGCGCTCAACGACGTCATCATGGTCGTCGCCTTCGCACCGATCGTCGGGCTGCTGCTGGGCCTGTCTTCCATCACCGTACCATGGGGCACCTTGCTGCTGTCGGTAGCGCTCTATATCGTCGCGCCGCTCGCGGCCGCCTGGCTCGTGCGCCGTGCGATCCTGCGCCACGAAACTGGTTTGGCGCGGCTCGCGCAGACCATCAAGGCGCTGCACCCGGTTTCGCTCACCGCCCTGCTCGCCACGCTCGTATTGCTGTTCGGTTTCCAGGGCGGACAGATCGTGCGCCAGCCGCTCGTGATCCTGCTGCTGGCGGTGCCCATTCTGATTCAGGTATTCTTCAATTCAGGGCTGGCGTATTTCCTCAACCGCGCGCTGCACTCGCCGCACTGTGTCGCCGGTCCTTCGGCGTTGATCGGCGCCAGCAACTTCTTCGAGCTGGCCGTGGCCACGGCGATTGCTCTCTTCGGCTTCGAGTCAGGCGCGGCGCTCGCCACCGTCGTGGGCGTACTGATCGAGGTGCCGGTGATGCTGGCGGTCGCTTATTTCGTCAATCACTCGCGCGGCTGGTACGAAGCCAGGCCGGGCATTCTGAGTTACGATGAGTGTTGCCCGAGCACGGGCATTCATCCGCCGGGGGTGTGACCTTGCGCAAGACAGATCTGGCTGTCAACCTCATCTCCGGCCAGAAGGTCGTCCGGTAAGTGGCGGTCCGCCGGCGTGGAAATATCCTTCGCGAGCTTCGCGACCATCGCTGATGTCGTACTGCCAGCAAAAACAAGAAAAAACAGCTCCCCCCCCCATCCAAAAAAACAGCCAGGCTGATCTTTACTTAACTTCCTTATCAATGATGGCGTTTTCCGGCCCAGCAAACGCTACGACTCTGAAGCTCAAGGCCGCCATGTCAGTATTGATAAAAAATAAAGAATTAACCGGAGGAGAAACCTGCAAATTTAACGATAACTTGCTGTTTTTTGACTGCGAGAGCATGGCAATAATCGCTTTGGTATGGCTCTTGAGCAGTATTTTTCGCGTATTGACGCACGTCAAAATAAAGAAATATTAGTATTTAATATAATGCTTACATAGCGAAACCACAGCCAGGAAATTTGCCGGCGCCAAAATGGGCTTCTTCAGAACGCTATCTCACGGTCTGGGTATTTCTGTGCATAGTTGTCGGCGTGCTGATCGAGGTACCGGTGATGCTCATGGTGGCAAACTTCGTCAACCACTCGCGCGCCTGATACGAAACCAGGCGCGGCATCCTGAGTTCTGACGAATGCTGCTAGGCCACGGGCATTCATCCGCCGGCGGTCTGACCGGCGTACTAATCAGACTTACATTTGAACTGCAATCAAAAGGAGTTTCGCAATGACTGAACGTAAACCGCAAGACTTTTGGCCGCCATTGGCCGCCGGGGTGGGGCTGGGTCTGGCATTGATGGGTATGTTTCTATTCACCGGGCACGGCCTCGGCGCCAGCGGTTTCTTCAGCCGTCTGCTGGCATGGCTGAGTGCCTCGGTGGCACCCGATTGGACCCAGATGAATTCTGATCTCGGCAACTACCTGGGCGCGAGTCATCCGATGAACTCATGGATCAGCTGGGAAATCGCCGGTGTGGCCATTGGCGCCTTGCTGGGCAGTCTCATCGCGCGGCGCTTTCTCTTCAAGATCGAGCGCGGTCCGCGCACGGGCGTGGGCTCGCGAATCGGATTTGCCGTGGCCGGCGGCACGCTCTCCGGCTTCGGCGCGTCGCTCGCGGGTGGCTGCACCAGCGGCCTCGGCCTGTCCGGCGGCGCGGTGCTGGCGGTAGCGGCCTTCGTCTTTCTGATGGCTTTTTTCGCCGCCGGCTTGCTGGTGGCGACCCTGACAGGGAGGATTTGGCAATGAACTTTCCGCTCGAAAATTCAGGCAACTTGATTGTTCTGGCGGCCGGCGTCCTGTTCGGCTTTTTCATCGAGTCCGCGGGACTCAACAGCCCGCGCAAGCTGACCGCCCAGTTCGCGCTGCGCGACTGGACCGTGTTCAGGGTCATGTTTGTCGCCATCGTCGTGGCCGCGATCGGATTGTGGCTGTTCGACGTGGCCGGCTGGCTGCGCTTCGACGCCCTGAAAATCCCCACCATGTTCTTCTGGGCCATGGCGCTGGGCGGCGCAATGCTGGGTGCGGGGATGGCCATCGGCGGATACTGCCCCGGCACTTCCGTGGTCGGCCTGTTCTCCGGCCGCTTTGACGCCCTGTTCTTCATGCTCGGCATGGTGATCGGCATGATGGTATTCGCCGTGTTCTACGACTCGCTGCAGCCGTTATATCAGACGGGCAAGGGGCCGGAGAGCCAGACCCTCGCCGGGCTGACCGGTTGGCCGAGCTGGCTGTTCCTGCTGATACTGGCCGGTCTCGCGGGGGGCGGTTTCCGTCTCGGGGCCTGGTTTGAATCCCGTCGCGGCGGGACGATCAGCGCCAAAGAGCTAGCGGGTTCCGGAAAGTAGAACTTGATCGGCAATTTTTAATGTCGTCATGCTCTTGCGCATGGCCGCGTTTGTCGTGGTCGCGTCTTCCGCGTGCGGGTGGGGCTTGACCTGAATATCTGGCGGTCAGCGCGACCGAAACCGCGCTGACCGCGCCTCTCATCGCGGCGGGTGGACACCCGGGCGACGATTTCATGTGTCTTGTCCTCAAGGAACTCGACAGCGATAACTCGTCACCAACACTTCAATCGGCCCACGTTGCCGGCAACGTGGTGCTCGTCACCGTTGTGGGCATACTCTCGGTGGTGAAAATCGTCTACATCACCAGCGTCTGGTACGGGCGCTCTCCCGGCATCCTGAGTTATGCCGAATGCTGTCCCATTCCGGGCGCCCCATCCGGCGGCTGATGCACGCTGACGGACCTGATTCACGCAAAGCCGCCAAATACCGCGCGATTCCGGGCCCTGATGACCGTCATACAAATGTCATATAGCGGAGGCAAGATGCGTCCCGCATTCATGCCATTTACACAAACTCATATTCGGAGAAATCACGCTATGCTTTTATTATCCAAACCGCTGAAACATCTGGTCAGCGCCGGTGTGGTCGCGTTCGGACTGACCGCGGGCCTGGTTCAGGCCGAAACAACCATTAACGGCGCGGGCGCCACCTTCCCCTACCCGATCTACGCCAAATGGGCCGAGGCCTACAAGGCCAAGACCGGCATGAACATGAATTACCAGTCCATCGGCTCGGGCGGCGGCATCAAACAAATCACCGCCAAGACCGTGGACTTCGGCGCTTCGGATGCGCCGCTTAGCGTGGAAAAGCTCAATGAGATCGGTCTCATTCAGTTCCCCATGGTCATGGGCGGCGTGGTGCCGGTCGTGAACCTGGAGGGCGTGAAGGCGGGCGAACTGAAACTCACCGGCGCGGTGCTCGCCGACATCTACCTCGGCAAGATCACGAACTGGGACGATGCGGCGCTCAAGAACCTTAACCCGGGCGTGAAACTGCCGAACGGCAAAATCACCGTCGTGTCGCGCGCCGACGGTTCGGGCACCACCTTCATCTTCACTCACTATCTGTCCAAGGTAAGCCCCGGGTTCAAGGAAAAAATCGGCAACAACACCTCGGTCGCCTGGCCCACCGGCGTGAGCGGCAAGGGCAATGAGGGCGTGGCCTCGTACGTGCAGCGCCTGAAGGGTTCGATCGGTTACGTCGAATATGCTTACGCGCTGCAGAACAAAATGACCTTTACCCAGATGCAAAACAAAGCCGGCCAGTTCGTCAAGCCGGACAGCGAGACGTTCCAAGCCGCCGCCGCGGGCGCAGACTGGAAGGGCACACCGGGCTTCAACCTGATGCTCACCGATCAGCCGGGCGCGAAGAGCTGGCCGATCACGGGCGCTACCTTCATCCTGGTGTACAAGAAACAGGAAAAGACGGAGACCGCCCATCAGGTGCTGAAGTTTTTCGACTGGGCCTATCATCACGGCGACAAGTTTGCCGAGCAGCTAGATTACGTGCCCATGCCTGCCAGCGTCGTAAAACTGGTTGAAGAGACATGGAAAACCGAGATCAATGATGCGAGTGGCAAGGCCATCTGGACCGACAGCATGGTCCAGAAGTAAGATTGCCGGCAGACAAGCTGTAAACCTGCGGGGTCCTTCGTGACCCCGCTTTCTCTTTCCATAAATATAATGAATATGGGCGGTTCACACATTTCCGACAGCATCAGCGCGCGGCAACGCCTGATGGACCGTTTCTTTCAGGCTTTGACCACCGGCTCGGCGTGGCTGGTGTTGGTGATTCTTGCCGGCATCATCGTGTCGCTGTTCGTCGGTGGTTGGCAGGCACTCGTCGCCTTCGGTCCGAAATTCCTCGTGACCGACGAATGGAATCCGGTTACTGAACGATTCGGCGCGCTCGTGCCGATTTACGGAACGCTGATCAGTTCCCTGATCGCACTTCTGATCGCCGTACCCATGAGCTTCGGCATCGCGATATTTCTCACCGAGGTAGCGCCGGACTGGATGCGACGCCCGATCGGTACCGCGATCGAACTGCTCGCGGCCATCCCCAGTATCATCTACGGCATGTGGGGGCTGTTCGTGTTCGCGCCCGTCATGTCACAGCATGTCCAGCCCTGGCTCCAGACGCGGTTCGGCGATACCCCGCTCATCGGCGCCCTGTTCCAGGGCGCGCCGCTCGGTATCGGCATGCTGCCCGCCGGCATCATCCTCGGCATCATGATCATTCCCTATATCACCGCGCTCATGCGCGACGTGTTTCTCACCACGCCCAAATTCCTCAAGGAATCGGCCTACGGCGTGGGCGCCACGCATTGGGAAGTGGTGTGGAACGTGGTGCTGCCGTACACGCGCGTCGGCGCGGTGGGCGGCATATTCCTGGGGCTGGGGCGGGCACTCGGCGAAACCATGGCCGTGACCTTCGTCATCGGCAATACCCACCGGATGAGTGCTTCGCTGTTCGAGCCGGGAAATTCAATCGCCTCGACGCTGGCGAATGAATTCAACGAGGCCGTGGGCGACATGCACACCTCCGCGCTGATCGCGCTCGGGCTCGTGCTGTTCATGATCACCTTCATCGTATTGGCGCTAGCCAAACTCCTGCTGCTCGGGCTGGAGTCACGCGACAGCGCCAAGAGTTGACGCATGGGCTTGCGCTATTTCCGGCGACGTAGCGTCAACATCGTGAGCCTCACGGGGTCGCTTCTGGCCACGATTTTCGGCCTCTTCTGGCTGTTCTGGATACTCTGGACCACCGTCAGCTACGGCATCGCGGCTCTCGACTGGAACCTGTTTCATCAGAATACGCCGGCCCCCGGTGGAATCGGCGGACTGGCCAACGCCATTGTCGGCAGTCTCATCATGGTGGGACTGGCGACCGTGATCGGCACACCCGTCGGCATCCTCGCCGGCACCTACCTGGCGGAATACGGCGGCCGCAGCTGGGTCGCCGGCACCATTCGCTTCATCAACGACATATTGCTCTCCGCACCTTCGATCATCATCGGGCTTTTCGTCTATGAACTGGTGGTCGTAAGTATGGGACATTTCTCCGCGCTCGCCGGCGCCATCGCGCTCGCCATCATCATGCTGCCGGTCGTGATCCGCACGACCGAGGAGATGCTGCGGCTCGTGCCCAATACATTGCGCGAGGCGACACTGGCGCTGGGCGCGCCGCGCTGGAAAATGATCTCGCTCGTCGCCTATCGGGCGGCGCTTTCCGGCATCCTTACCGGCGTACTGCTGGCCATCGCGCGCATTGCGGGCGAAACAGCGCCACTGCTTTTCACGGCACTCAGCAACCAGTTCTGGAGCACTGACCTGATGCAACCCATGGCCAACCTGCCGGTGGTGATATTCCAGTTCGCCATGAGCCCGTATTCGGAATGGCATACGCTGGCCTGGGCCGGCTCGCTTCTGATCACCCTGAGCGTGTTGATCTTGAGCATCGTGGCGCGCGCCCTGCTGAGCAAGGCACAGATGGATCACTAATGGAAAACGATATCAGCGGAAAAATTCAGGTACGCGACCTGAATTTCTTTTACGGCAAATACCAGGCGCTCAAGAGCATCGGCCTGGATATCGCCACCAACATGGTTACCGCCTTCATCGGTCCGTCGGGTTGCGGCAAATCCACGCTGCTGCGCACTTTCAACCGTATGTACGAACTCTATCCCGGCCAGCGCGCCACCGGCGATATCCAACTCGACGGCGAGAACATCCTCGCGCCGGGAACGGATCTTTTCCGTCTGCGTGCGCGAGTGGGCATGGTGTTTCAGAAACCAACGCCGTTTCCCATGTCGATTTACGAGAACATCGCCTTCGGCGTGCGCCTGTATGAAAAACTCTCGCGTTCGGAGATGGACGACCGGGTGGAGTGGGCCTTGCAGCAGGCGGCACTGTGGGGCGAGGTCAAGGACAAGTTGCGCCAGAACGGCATGAGCCTGTCCGGCGGCCAGCAGCAGCGCTTGTGCATCGCGCGCGCCATTGCCGTAAAGCCGGAAGTAATGCTGCTTGATGAACCCGCCTCGGCGCTGGACCCGATCTCGACCCTCAAAATCGAGGAACTGATCTACGAACTCAAAAAGAACTATACTATCGTCATCGTCACGCACAATATGCAGCAGGCCGCGCGTGTCTCCGACTTCACGGCCTTTATGTACCTGGGTGAAGCGGTGGAGTTTGGCAACACCAACACCATTTTCACTAATCCGTCGAAGAAACAGACCGAAGACTACATCACCGGCCGCTATGGGTGAGGTGGAGTTTTCACGAGTGTCCAGTGGACACTCGAGCCACCGAACGGGTGCAGCGAAGTCAGCTGCACTCCGGGCTGAAAGACGGGGTAGTCGCTGACACACTTAACGTGTGTCAGCGCCGGCGAACGCCCGGCCAGGGGCGAGAGGGAAACAGAGAAAGGTCCAGTGGACCTTTCTCCCATCGAGCGGGTTCGCCAGGGATGGCGAACCCCGGCCTTTCCGCGCGGAGCGGGATGCGAAGCAAGGAAAGTCCGGGCTGGGGTAAAACGAAGTTAATGAAGTGCCACCAGGGATGGCTCACGAGAATTCACGGAGAGCACTATGGAACAAATTCACACACACATCTCCCGCCAGTTCAGCGCTGAACTGGAGGACATCCGTTCGCGCGTGCTGCAAATGGGCGGACTCGTGGAGCAGCAGATCGAGCAAGCCCTCGAAGCCCTCATCAAGGGCGACACGGCGCTGGGTGAAAACGTCATCATGCACGATACCCAGGTCAACAAGATGGAAGTCACCATCGACGAGGAATGCAGCCAGATCATTGCCCGACGCCAGCCCGCGGCCAGCGACCTGCGGCTCGTGGTCGCGGTGATCAAGACCATCACCGATCTCGAGCGCATCGGCGACGAGGCCGAAAAAATCGCACGCATGGCCGTTCGGCTCGCCGCCGAGGAGCGCCCCAAGAACAATTACGCCGAGATCCAGGCGCTGGGCGGTTATGTGCGTCACATGTTGCACGACGCACTCGATGCGTTTGCGCGCCTCGATATCGAAGCGGCGGTGCGCGTGGCGCGCGAGGACATCAAGATCGACCAGAAGTACGATGGCGCCATGCGCCAGCTCATCACCTACATGATGGAAGACCCACGCACGATCTCGCGCGTGCTGAACGTCATCTGGGCCGCGCGCGCGCTCGAGCGCATCGGCGACCATTCCTGCAACATCTGCGAATACATTATTTATCTGGTCAAGGGCAAGGACGTACGCCACACCAGCCTGGATCAGGTGGAACGGGAAATTCTGGGGAAGGAATCGCGCTGACCGGCTCCTGCCATTACGTATTATGGTTTCCCGTTGAATCAGGGCAGGATGCCGAAACCCGGCGCCAGATCAGACTGCGTGAACCAATCCGGCTTGATTTTTTCAGATCTGTCCCTATTTAATCCCGGATACAGTCACCTCGTGCCGGTATAATCAGGCATTCAACCTTAACTTTCAGATGGCATCCCCACGATGCCGCGGGGTATTTAAAGTGGCTACCGTTGAAGTAACTCAGGAAAATCTTCATCAGATCATCAGCGAAAATAACATGGTCATCGTGGATTTCTGGGCGCCGTGGTGTGGTCCGTGTCGTTCATTCGCGCCGGCCTATGAAGCAGCCTCGGAAAAATACCCGGATGTCGTGTTTGCCAAGGTTAACACCGAGGAGCAGCAGGCCCTGGCCGGTTACTTCCAGATCCGCTCGATTCCCACCCTGATGATCTTCCGCGAGAAGATCATCATCTTCGCGCAGCCCGGCGCACTGCCTGCCTCCGCCCTCGATCAGGTTATCGAGAAAGCTAAAGCGCTCGACATGGATGAGGTGCGGCGCGACATCGAAGCACAGGGCACGGCCGATAAATCCGCCTGAAACAGCGCCAAACCGGTTGCGATCCGCGCGATCCGGGGGTATCCCTGCAACGCTGTCACATTAAGTGTCATACTACTGACGCAATCTGTCTATAAACTTCGTGTTGCCTTTTGGCCAACCCATGAATATTGCCGAACTCAAACCGTTGGAAGATCTGCGGTCGCCGGAACTTTATCTCAACCGGGAGCTCAGTCTGCTTGAGTTCAACCGGCGGGTGCTGGAGCAAGCCAAGGATGCGACCACACCGCTGCTGGAGCGGCTCAAGTTCCTGTGCATTTCCAGCACCAACCTCGACGAGTTTTTCGAAATCCGCGTGGCGCGTCTGCACGAACAAGTGGCTTCGGGATCGGTGCAGGCTGGGCCGGACAACCTGCTGCCGCAGGAGGTGTTGAAGCAAATCAATGCCACCACCCACCGGCTGGTGGAAGATCAGTACCATACGCTTAATGAGCTGCTCATTCCCGAGCTGGCGCGGCAAAAAATCCGCTTCGTACGGCGTACCGAGTGGAACGCGGTTCAGGAAGCCTGGGTCAGACACTACTTCGAGCACGAGCTGCTACCGGTATTGAGCCCGCTCGGCCTCGATCCGTCGCATCCCTTCCCGCGGATCCTGAACAAGAGCCTCAACTTCATCATTTCGCTCCGCGGGGTCGATGCATTCGGCCGCCGCGGCGGTGTCGCCGTGGTGCAGGCGCCGCGCGCGCTTCCGCGCCTGATTTCACTGCCCAAGGAATGTTCGACCGGGCCCAATGACTTCGTGTTCCTGTCTTCGATCATTCACACCCATGTCAACGATCTGTTCCCGGGCATGGAAGTCACCGGTTGTTATCAGTTCCGTGTCACCCGCAACAGCGAACTGTTCGTGGACGAAGAAGAAGTGGATGACCTGCTGCGTGCGGTCGAAGGCGAATTGCCGTCGCGCCGCTACGGCGACACCGTGCGTCTGGAGGTCGCCGACAATTGTCCGCCGGACATGGCCGGCTACCTGATGAACAAGTTTCAGCTAACCGAAGAAACCCTCTACCAAGTCAACGGTCCGGTGAATTTCAGCCGCCTCCTCGCCATCTACGATCTGGTGGACCGGCCGGACCTGAAGTACCCCGCTTTCACTCCGGGGTTGCCGCAAAAACTCGTGCGCAACAAAAACCTGTTCGAGGTCATCCGCCAGGGAGACGTCCTGCTGCATCATCCTTTCGAGTCGTTCGTTCCGGTGATTGATTTCGTGCGCCAGGCCGCCGTCGATCCCGGCGTCCTGGCCATCAAGCAAACGCTGTACCGCACTGGACCGAACTCAGCCATGGTCGACGCCCTGATCGAAGCGGCGCGCGCCGGCAAGGAAGTCACGGTCGTGATCGAGCTGCGCGCCCGTTTCGATGAAGAAGCCAACATCAGCCTGGCGACGCTGTTGCAGGAAGCCGGCGCCCACGTGGTATACGGCGTGGTCGGTTTCAAAACGCACGCCAAGATGACCCTGGTGGTGCGGCGCGAGCGCGCGCGCCTGCGTCACTACGTGCACCTCGGCACGGGCAACTACCATGACCGCACCGCCCGCCTTTACACCGATTTCGGCCTGCTCACCTGCGACGAGGCGATCGGCGACGACGTGCACAAACTGTTCTTGCAGCTAACCAGCATCGGCCGCGCCAGCAAGTTGCAGAAACTGGTGCAGTCGCCTTTCACCCTGCATAAATCGCTGCTGGAAAAAATCGAACGGGAGGCCGGGCACGCGCGCGCCGGCAAACCGGCGCGCATCATCGCCAAAATGAACGCCCTGGTGGGATCACAGATCATACAAGCCCTCTACGCGGCCTCGCAGGCGGGAGTCAATATCGACCTCATTGTGCGCGGCATCTGCTGCTTGCGACCGGGTGTACCGGGCGTCTCGGAAAACATTCGCGTGCGCTCCGTTATCGGCCGTTTTCTCGAGCATACCCGCGCCTATTGGTTCCAGAACGACAGCAATCAGGAGATGTGGATGGCAAGTGCCGACTGGATGGACCGCAATTTTTTTCGCCGCGTCGAAATCGCCTTCCCGACCGAGAACAAATCGCTGCGTGAGCGGGTATATAAGGAAGCGCTGGCGGTCTACCTGGCGGACAATACCCAGGCGTGGGAGTTGCTAAGCGACGGCAGTTACCGGCGCCTCGCGCCGCCGGACCATGAACCGGTATCGGCACAGGACACCCTGCTCGAGGAGTTGGCGGAAACTTCTTGAAAAGTAAAATTCGCAGGATTAAGCAGAAAGCGGCGCATTAAAATCCCGAAAATTCCCGCAAATCCTGTCTATTCAAACTCCAGCCTGACTCCGGCAGCTTTAAGGTATTCCGCCTCCTGCGCCAGATCCATCGCCGTAAGCGGGTTGCGACGCAGCCAGCCGCGCGGGAAACGCAACCGCAGGCGGCGTTCGTGCGCCTTCAATACCACGCGTGGCGGCGCTCTCCCGGTGCGCCCGCGGTGCAGCAGCACCGCCAGGCGCAGCAGCACCGCCAGGCGGCGGACCATGCGCGTCTCGCCTTTCGCGAAACCCTCGAATACCTCGAGCGGATAACGGCGACGATGCGCGCGCACGAGCGCGGCGAGCAAGCGCTGCTCGGGTAACGAGAAACCCGGGAGATCGGAATGCTCGACAAGATAAGCGCCGTGGCGATGGTATTTGGTGTGCGCGATCGCTAGCCCGATTTCGTGTAACCGTGCCGCCCAGGCGAGCGCTTGTGCCTGCGTCTCGCCCAGTTCCCACTCCTTG